>CAZJWM010000008.1:0-32557 GCA_964549975.1 uncultured Bacteroides sp.
CGTTTTTCATTTCTGCAAAGTTACCAATTTTTTCCGACATTCCCCCCACGCGCCCGCCCAATCCCCGCCGCTATTTATAGTCGGGAGAGGGGCGCGAGGATTTCGAAGGCTTCGGCTTGCGAGAGCTGACGACGCTGCGCAATGGCCTCGGCAAGCGACTTTGCCACTTCGCAGACTCCCGGGTGGGAGAAGAGTCGGCTGCAATAGTTCATCGCTTTAGTGTAGATGTTGGTGGCTTCGTCGGCCTCAAGTTGACAGAGTTCGCCGGCCTCCTCTTGCAGGAAAGCGCGCATCTGGCGGTCGGCCTCAGCGCCCACGCTCGAAAGCGAGCGATGCGCCATCTGCCGGCAGGCCACGTTGCCCACAAGCATTGCCGCCTCAATCTGAAAACGCTGCAAACGGGCCTGCCAAGCGCTCTTGGGCGACTGCGCCTGCGACATGCAGAGATAAAACTCCGGCGCCATCACCATTGCCCTATCGGCCTCGGCATCCAAGTCGATGGCATGGAGCTGCTCCTCGGCATCCCAAACCATCAAACTGATGGCCATACCTGCCAAACCGTAACACTTGTCGGTTTCGTCAATATATTTCAGCGATTCTGTTGATTTGTTCATTTTGTTGTGGGGTGATAAAAATATGATTCAATGTAGCGCCACGAGAGCATTGCCATGACCAAAATCATGGCTACCGACAGAGCAAACATTATATAAACGTTTGTAATATGCGAGATCATGGTCTCTCTGAGCACCAGCATGATGGGCAAATGAAATAGATAGATTGAATAGGAGATGTTTGGCAAGCGCGAACTCAATGCGAGGGGTTTCAAACCAATCGAAACGTACATTGCCAAGATTGAAACAGCGACGGGCTGCACCACTATATGATACCACAAAGTTTCGCACGGCACACACATCAGCACCAATGAGACAACGGCCAGCCAATGTTTCCGGCGCATGAAACGCTCCAAATATAGGCGTATAGCCACTCCGACATAGAAATATGTCAGTTGGCCGAAGAATTGTCGCGATAGGATATCGTAGATCTCGCGTTCTGTGGTTTGGTAGAGCAGCGACATCCAATAGCGATAGATCATCGAGACAATGACTATGGCAAGCAAGAGCTGCCACACGTAGCGGCTGCAACGTCTCAACAACAGCACTACGATAGGCACCGACAGATAGAGCATCCACTCCACCTTGAGAGTCCACAGCGAGCCATTAACGGCCGTGCCGTCAAACACTCCGGGAAGTGCCGGGTGGAGGAAGTTAAGAAACGTGAGATTGGCAGCTAAATATTTCCAAAAGTCAACGGATGAGAAATAGTCGGCCGGGGCAAGGCTTGAGAGGCAGACAAGCCCCAGCGCACAAGTCAAAACTATCGTCAGATACGGTGGTAGGATTCTGCGAGCTCTGGCCTTGACATATCGCCATAATGCTCCGGGAGTCCCGGCATAGCGACTATAGCTACCATAAACCAAGAAACCGCTCAAAGCAAAAAATCCGCCAACAGCATCGTAGGATGACGTTGGCAGAAAGAACTGAGTGTTGAATACGTAGTTGAAATGCGACACCACCACAATAAACGCCAAATAATATCGCACCAAATTCATATTATTGCGGTGCGATATTATTGAAGCATTCAGTATGTCATTGTCGCTGCTCATTTAATTGATGACAAGGATTTTGGCAACGACTCCGGAATTGGAACCGGATGCGTTTTGTGTGGCGTGAACGAAGTAGACGCCGCTCTTAACGCGATTGCCCGAGGCATCGCAGCCATCCCAAAGGAGCATACCGCCGGTGGAGGTGTCGACGTGGAACACTTTTCCTGCTGCATCAGAGATCTTCACCAAGCTGCCATCCATCAGTCCATCGATTGTAATCCAACCGGTGTAGTCGGGAGTGACGGGATTGGGATAGACTCTCACGTCGCTAAAATCGTCGGCCGCGGGAGCCGAAGCAGAGTGATAGATTTGCAGACCGACGTCAGTGCCAACATACACGTCATTGCTCTCGGGATCGGGGTAAGCCACGTAGACCGTGTTGGAGATAATCTTAGAATTGTCTGTAGTGTAGGTCTCGAGTATCTTGGTGCCGTCGGCGTTTACGTGATAGAGACCGGAGCCATCCGTGGCAATCCACTTCTCATTGTTGGCATCAACATAGATGCGACGCACTTCCACGCCGGTCAACAGATAGTCGGCAAGGTTGGTGCCGTCGTTGCGAGGCACTTTCGGACGTGTCAGCGCAAAACTCGTAGTGAAGAGCTCAGCCGGGTTCTTGATAATGGCCACGCCATCTGTGGTGGAGCACCACACCCATCCGTTCTGATCTTCTATCATATGGAAGATATATCCGGGAGCGTAGGAAGCGCCATCGGAGTCTAACGAGAATGTCTGCTTTGACGATACCTTGAAGTTGTCAACGTTAAGCCAATCTTTGTTGGTATTAACGCCAACCATGCCGGTTCTTACGGCCACCAGCACAATTCCCGAACTATGAATCAAGAATGAGATGCTGTGAGTGGTGCCAAGTGCGCCTAAGTCAAGAGATTTCCAATCTTCTTTTTCAGGGCCTGCTTTCAGCGCTGCGGCCGGAATGATGTGCAAATCAGGCGCATCAGCCTCTGAAATATGGTTCTGATACATCCACAAGTTGCCATCCGGGTCACAATGCAGATCAGCCACCATATAAGCACTTGTTGGTTTTACTAATGGGCTGTTATCAACTGTGTATTTTGTAATTTTTCCGTCGGCATCGCGAATCATCAAGCCGCTTGAGAACGTGCCGAGAGCGTATGCACCTTTGCCTAATTGGGGAAGAGGACAAAATTCGTAACCATACGTAACCCCCGGATTAATCGCCGTGAATGTGCCGTTCTCGTCGCACATATCCACGGCAACAGCACCTGTGTATGTGTTCTCATTATCGACGCCTTGGGTCATGAAATACCAGGTGCCGTCGTCGGTGCGGGCCACGTTGCCGACGTTGGGGCCAGTGATGGCGTTGGGGCGGAAGGGGGTGGTGAGAGTTTCGTCGATGGCTGTGCCGGCAGAGGTGAGTTTATACTCGCCGATGCCGGTGGAGCTCAGGGCCCAGACGTCGTCGGTGGAGCCGGCCCAGGAACCCATGGCGTTTTGTTTCAGGGCTGAAGCGAGGGAGTAGTCGCCCTTCAGGGTGCCGTCGGAGGCCACAATCAGCAGGCGCGATTGCGTGTTGTAAGGCGAGGAACAGACCACGGCGCCGCCATCCTTGGTGCGCGAGATGCGCGAGCCGGGGAGCTGCGAGCTGGTGTAGAAGCCATGGCCCGAGCCTGAGCTCAGCTGAGTCCAGCTGACGCCGGAGTAGTCGGCCTTGGGGGTGACCTTGTAGATCTGGTCGTTGTTGGCGCCAATCATAAATTCGTCGCTGCCCACGTTTTCAAAGTCGCGAAAACTGCCGCCGGCCTCGGTGAAGGCGCTCAGGCGGTTGTGGTTGTCGGCCTTGGGAGCGATGTAGGTTTTCGATGCGTTGCTCATGTAGAGGTAGTCGCCGCATACGGCCACTGCATACATTGCCTGATTATACAGACCGCTCTCCACCACTATGGAGCGCGCCTCGTTGATGGTGACCAAGCCGAAGTCGGTGGCCACGTAGATGATGTCGCCATCGAAGGCCACGTCGTTGATGGTCTTGCCGGAGGTGAGGGCGGCGTTGTAGATGTCGGGGATGTTGACCACACGGCCGTTGTCGTAGAGCAGGTCGATGTTGCCGTCGCTGTAGGCAATAAACAGATATTCGCGGTCGAAGTTATACCACAGACAGTTGACGCCGGTGTCCGACAGATAGTTGGCGGTGGAATAGCTGATGAGTTCGCCCGTAGTCTTGTCGTAGGCCGACAGGGAGCTTTGCGACACGGCAAAGACCGTCTGCGGGGTGTCGACCAGACGCTGAGCGGTGTTGCCAAACATGGGGATATATTCCCAGGAGCCCACAACCTGCTGAGCGGAGGCACCGCCGGCCACTGCGGCCATGGCCAGGAGAGATATGATTAGCGATTTTTGCATAGAGATTGATTAGAGAAGTATTTGCATTAGTTTAGACATGGCACGTCCGCGATGACTGATGGCGTTTTTCTCGTCGGGGGTCATCTCGGCAAAAGTTTTTGTGCAACCGTCGGGGCGAAACACCGGGTCGTAGCCGAAGCCGTCGGCGCCGTGGGGCTCGGTGGTGATGGTGCCCTCCACGATGCCCTCCACCAGCTGCAGACGGCCGCCGCGCAGCAGCGCGATGACCGTGCGGAAGCGAGCGCGGCGATTTTCCACGCCCTGCATCTCGCGCAGGAGTCGGGCCATGTTGGCGGCGGAGTCGTGGCCGGGGCCGGCATAGCGCGCGGAGTAGACGCCGGGGGCGCCGCCCAGGGCTTCCACCTCCAGGCCGGTGTCGTCGGCAAAGCAGTCCACGCCGCCGAAGCGGTCGGCCACGAAGCGTGCCTTCAGCTCGGCGTTGTCGTCGAGGGTGTCGGCGGTTTCGGGGATGTCGGCGGTGCAGCCTATATCGGCCAGAGAGCGCACGTCGAGGCGGTGGCCGGCCATGCGGCGCACCTCCTCGAGTTTATGTGAATTGTTGGTTGCAAAAACTATCATGCTCATTTAAGGTAAAACGCCCGGAGCGGGCATTTTATTGTTTGATGGTTATTTAATGACGATGTTCACCACCTTTTTGGGCACGAAGATGGTCTTGACCACCTGCTTGCCCTCGAGCCACTTGGCAGCGGCCGGGTCGGCCAGAGCTGCGGCAATCACGTCGTCGCCGGCCATGTCGGCGGCCACGGTGAGATTGAAGCGAGCCTTGCCATTGAAGCTCACGGCGTAGGTCACCTCCGAGTCGACGAGATATTTCTCATCGTAGGAGGGCCATTGGGCGTCGCACACGGTGGTGTCGTGGCCCAGGGCGCCATGCCAGAGCTCTTCGGCCACGTGGGGAGCAAACGGGGTGAGAAGCACCACCAGCGGCTCCAACACGGCGCGAGCCGTGCACTTCTGCTGAGTGAGCTCGTTGACGCAAATCATGAATGCGGCCACGGAGGTGTTGTAGCTAAACGACTCAATGTCGGATGTCACCTTTTTAATCAAGGTGTGGATGGTCTTGAGGTTGGCGGCGGTGGGCTCGGCGTCGGTCACACCGGCGTCGTAGAGTTTCCACAAGCGCTTGATGAAGCGGTTCACGCCGTCGATGCCGTTAGTGTCCCAGGGTTTGCTCTGTTCCAGCGGGCCGAGGAACATCTCATAGAGGCGGAGAGTGTCGGCGCCATAGCGCTCCACGATGTCGTCGGGGTTGACCACGTTGAACATCGACTTGCTCATCTTCTCCACGGCCCAACCACACACGTAGCGGCCATCTTCGAGCACAAACTCGGCGGTGGCAAATTCCGGACGCCAGCGGCGGAAGGCCTCGAGGTCGAGGATGTCGTTGGCCACGATGTTGACGTCGACGTGGATGGGGGTGACGTCGTATTGATCCTTCAGGCCGAAGCTCACGAAGGTGTTGGTGTCTTTGATGCGATACACAAAGTTGCTGCGGCCCTGAATCATGCCTTGGTTGATGAGCTTGCGGAAGGGTTCCGGCTCACAGACTTCGCCCAAGTCGTAGAGGAATTTGTTCCAGAAGCGGCTGTAGATGAGGTGGCCGGTGGCGTGTTCGGTGCCGCCAATGTAGAGGTCAACCGAGCGCCAATAGTTGTTGGCCTCGTGGCTCACCAGAGCTTCGGAGTTGTGGGGGTCCATATAGCGGAGATAGTAGGCGCTGCTGCCGGCAAAACCGGGCATGGTGTTCAGCTCCAAGGGGTAGCCCTCGGGGGTGTGCCAGCCTTCGGCGTGGCCCAACGGGGGTTCGCCCTTTTCGGTGGGCAGATAGCTGTCTACTTCGGGCAAGAGCAGGGGCAACTGCTCGGCGGGGAGCATCTGCGGGATGCCGTCTTTATAGTAGACGGGGAAGGGTTCGCCCCAATAGCGCTGGCGCGAGAAGATGGCGTCGCGCAGGCGGAAGTTCACCTTCACGCGGCCCAGGCCCTTCTCCGAGATGAAACGTTTGGTGGCGGCAATGGCGTCTTTCACCTCCATGCCGTTGAGGTTGAGTTCGGGGCCTTCGGAGTTGATCATTCGGCCGCTCTTGGCGTCGAAGCTCTCCTCGGAAACGTCGGCACCCTCAATCAGCGGGATGATGGGCAGGTCGAAGCGACGGGCAAAGGCATAGTCGCGGCTGTCGTGGGCGGGCACGGCCATGATGGCGCCGGTGCCATATCCGGCCAACACGTAGTCGCTCACCCAGATGGGTATCTGCTTGCCGTTGAGGGGATTCACGGCGTAGGCACCGGTCCAGACGCCGGTGACCTTGCGGTCGATCATGCGCTCGCGCTCGGTCTTGTTTTTCACCTCGGCGAGATAGGCCTGCACGGCCTGACGCTGCTCGGCTGTGGTGACTTGGTCCACATAGGTGCTCTCCGGAGCGAGCACCATGAAGGTGACGCCGAAGATGGTGTCGGCACGAGTGGTGAAAATCTCCAGCTCAAGGTCGCTGTTGGCCACCTTGAAGCGCATTTCGGCGCCTTCGCTGCGGCCAATCCAGTTGCGCTGGGTCTCCTTCAGAGAGTCGGTCCAGTCGAGGGTGTCGAGGCCGTCGAGCAGGCGCTGGGCGTAGGCGCTCACGCGCAGACACCACTGATACATCAGCTTCTGCTCCACGGGATAGCCACCGCGCACGCTCACGCCTTCGCTCACTTCGTCGTTGGCCAACACCGTGCCGAGCTTCGGGCACCAGTTGACCATCGTGTGGCCCAGATAGGCAATGCGATAGTTCATCAGAGTGTCGCTCTGCTCCTTGGCGTCCATGGCGCGCCATTGGGCAGCGGTGAATTCCAGCTCCTTACTGCAGGCGGCGTGGAGGCCGTCGGTGCCCTGCGCGGCCAGATGAGCCACGAGTTGTTCGATGGGCATGGCGCGATTGGCCTTGGTGTCGTAGTAGTGGCCAAACATCTTCTGGAAGGCCCACTGCGTCCACTTATAATACTCGGGGTCGCAGGTTTTCACCTCGCGGCTCCAGTCGTAGCAGAAGCCGATTTTGTCCAATTGGCGGCGATAGCGCGCAATGTTTTCGGTGGTGGTCTTCTCGGGGTGTTGGCCCGTTTGGATGGCGTATTGTTCGGCGGGCAAACCATACGCATCGTAGCCCATGGGGTGGAGCACGTTGAATCCACACAGGCGCTTATAGCGCGCGTAGATATCTGAGGCTATATAGCCCAGAGGATGACCCACGTGCAGGCCTGCACCGGAGGGATAGGGAAACATGTCGAGCACGTAGAACTTGAGTTTCTGCGTGTCGATCTCCACTTTGTAAGTGCCGTGATCTTTCCAATAGGCTTGCCAGCGGCTTTCGATGTCGATATGATTGTATTCCATAACTAATAAGCTAAAATATACGCAAAGTTACTGAGAATTTTTGGTATTTCAGAGATTGATAGTGGATTATTGATGTCGTCGCACCCGGCCAAGATGGCCAACGCGCTGATTTACCGCAGATTAGGTGAAATCTACAGAAATTGAGCCATATAGAACGGCAGATAGAGCACGTCGGCCTCCTTGCGCAGGTCTTTGGTGTAGACCAAATACTTATTCTTGATGCGCGAGGAGAATTTCTCGCAAAAGGCATCGAGCGAGGCGTGCACCTTGTAGCCTGACGACTTCACCTCAATGGGGCTAATCTTGTCGGCCTCGGCTATCAAGAAGTCGATTTCGTAGTTGTGGCGGCCGCTTTCGGTGGGAAAGGTGTAGTAGTAGAGCTCATGTCCGGCCGACTTAAGCGTTTGCGCCACAACGTTCTCATAGAGGTAGCCCAGGTCGGTGCCAAGCTTGTCGCTCCAAAGCTTCTGATAGATGATGTTGTCGGTGAACTGCTTATCCCAGAAGGCAAGGGTGACAAACAGGCCGGTGTCGCAAACATACATTTTGTAGCGGTCGGTGTCGCAGTGCAGCGCCATCCCCACTCCGGGGTCGTTGGCGTGATGGGCCACATTCACCACCATCGAGTCTTGCAAGTCGGAGATTGCCTCGGCCATACGAGTTCGGCGAGCGCCGCTCACGGCCGAGCCCACCATATAGCGCGAGGCGTTGCGCGTGAGCGCACTCGGGATGTTGTGAAACAGCTTGGAGACATTGCCCGAGGGGTCTATCTTGATGAAATCGCTCTCATAGAGGGAGATGATTGAGCGTTTCACTTCGTCGACTTCGCTCATATCTTTTGTGGTGAGATAAGCATTGACCGCTTGCGGCATTCCGCCCACGAGCATATACAGACGGAAGTCGCGCATGGCGCTGCGATTGCCCACGTTGCCCATGCCTCGGCGGTTGGCAAACAGGTCGCCGAGCAGCGACACTGACACGTCGTCGCCCATGGCCCAGCGAAATTCCTCATAGTCCAACGGATAGAGACACAATTCACGCTCCTCGCTGGGAATCACGATATCCTTCACGTTTTGGCGAATGGACAACAGCGAGCCGGTTTCGATATAGTCGTAGCGACCGTCGGCCACCAGATGCTTGATGGCCTGACGTGCGGGCGGACACTGCTGAATCTCGTCGAACACAATCACCGACTTGCGGGGGTGGAGCTTCGCATTGTAGGCAATCTGGAGGCGCATAAACAGGTAGTCGAGATCGGAAATATCGTTAAAGAGTTCGCGCACTTCGGCCTTGCAGTTGGTGAAGTCCACAGTGATTGACGAGTCATATTCCCGACGAGCAAACTCCGCCACCAGCGTGGATTTGCCCACACGCCGAGCGCCCTTAATTAGCAGGGCTGTGGTGCCGCCGCTGCGTTGCTTCCAGCGGAGCATTTTGGAGTAGAGTTTTCGCTTAAAAACGTTCATTGCGGTAAATCGTTTATTTTCAGTGCAAAGATAGGCATTTTGGCAGAAATCTCAAAATCTTTTTGGCCAAAAGTGGCAGAAATCTCAAAATCTTTTTGGCCAAAAGTGGCAGAAATCTCAAAATCTTTGGGGTCGGCGAGGTCGGCGAGGGCGGAATGTTGAAATATTATTAATTAATGTGTAGCATGGTGGAGATTTCGGGAAATTATTGTAATTTTGCCGCCACAATCGCAACATGACCCTCTCCCCTCTGTTGAATTATGTCAAAGAACTTAGTAATAGTCGAATCCCCGGCAAAGGCCAAGACCATCGAAAAATTTCTTGGCAAAGAATATAAAGTGCTCTCCAGCTACGGCCACATCCGCGACCTGGCCAAGAAGAGTTTCACCACGGATGCCAAAGGCATGCGCGAAGATTTCACCCCGGAATATGAGATTCCGGAAGACAAGATGGAACGCGTGCGCGAACTGCGCACCGCAGCCGCCAAAGCCGACACCGTGTGGCTCGCGTCCGATGAAGACCGCGAAGGTGAAGCCATTGCTTGGCACCTGGCCGAGGTGCTCGGTCTGGATCCCAAGGAGGCAAAGCGCATAGTGTTTCACGAAATCACTAAAGACGCCATTCTCAACGCCATCAAGCATCCCCGCGCCATAGACCTCGACCGCGTCAACGCCCAGCAGGCGCGCCGCGTGCTCGACCGCATTGTGGGCTTCGAACTGAGTCCGGTGTTGTGGAAAAAGATCAAGCCGGCGCTGTCGGCCGGACGCGTGCAGTCTGTGGCCGTGCGTCTGATTGTGGACCGCGAAGAGGAGATCAAGGCTTTCCACTGTGAAGAATATTTCCGCGTGAACGCCGCATTTGCCGTGGGCACCTCGCCCGTGCGCACCGAGTTGAGCCGCCGACTGGCCGACCGTGCCGGCGCCGACGAATTTCTTGCAGCCTGCCAAAACGCCACGTTTGAGGTGAAACAGGTGAGCGTGAAGCCCGTCAAGAAGTCGCCCACCCCACCCTTCACCACCTCCACCCTGCAGCAGGAAGCCGCGCGCAAACTCGGTTTCACCGTGGCTCAGACCATGAGCGTGGCCCAGCGCCTCTACGAAGCCGGTCACATTACCTATATGCGTACCGACTCGGTGAACCTCTCCAGCTTTGCCATCAACTCCATATCGAAAGTCATCACCGACCAATTGGGCGAAAAATATCTGAAAGTGCGCCACTATCACACCCACTCCAAGGGTGCCCAAGAAGCCCACGAAGCCATTCGCCCCACCTACGTTGACAAGGTGACCATCGACGGCACCGCCCAAGAGAAGCGCCTCTACACACTGATTCGCCGCCGCGCCATCGCCTCGCAGATGGCCGACGCCGAGATGGAGCGCACCACAGTGGAGATTGGCATCTCCACGCGCCCGGAGCACTTCACCGCCCAAGGCGAAGTGATTAAGTTTGACGGCTTCTTGCGCGTCTACCTCGAAGGGCGCGACGACGAAAACGCCGACCCCGGCGACGACACCCTGCTGCCGGCCATGACCGTGGGCCAGCGACTCACCCCCACCGAAATCACCGCCACTCAGCGCTTCACCGCCCAGCCCCCGCGCTACAACGAAGCCTCGCTGGTGAAGAAGATGGAAGAACTCGGCATTGGCCGACCCTCCACCTACGCCCCCACCATCTCCACCATCCAGCAACGCGAATACGTGGAGAGCGGCGACCGCGAAGGCACCGAGCGCCAATATACCGTCCTCACGCTCCATCCCGGCCAACCCGTCGACGAGCAGACGCAGAAGGAGACCGTGGGCAGCGAACGCGGCAAGCTCCTGCCTACCGACATCGGCACGGTGGTGAACCGCTTCCTCAGCGAATATTTCCCCGACATTCTCAACTATAACTTCACGGCCCAAGTGGAGGAACGCTTCGACGAAATTGCCGAAGGCAAACTCGCCTGGCAAGACGAACTGCGCACATTCTACTCCGCCTTCCACCCCGAAGTGGAAAAGGCTCTGAACATCCGCTTGGAGCACCGCGTGGGCGAACGCGTGTTGGGCACTCACCCCGAGTCGGGCAAGACGGTGAGCGTGAAGATTGGCCGCTTCGGCCCGCTGGTGCAAATCGGCGACGCCGACACCGACGAACGTCCGCAATTCGCCTCCCTGCTCAAGGGCCAGTCCATCGAAACCATCACCCTCGAAGAGGCCCTGAAGCTCTTCGACTTCCCGCGCAATCTGGGCGACTACGAAGAGAAGCCCGTGAGCGTGGCCATAGGCCGCTTTGGCCCCTACGTGCGCCACAACAACAAGTTTGTGAGCATCCCCAAGACGATGGTGCCCGCCGAGGTGACACTCGAGCAAGCCATCGAACTCATCGAGGCCAAACGCGAAGCCGAGAAAAACAAGCTCATCAAAGACTTTGCCGACGCCGTGCCCCCGATGCAAATTCTCAACGGCCGCTTCGGCCCCTACATTGTGTGCGAAAAGACTAACTACAAGATACCCAAGACGGTGACCTCCGCCGCCGACCTCACCGAGGAGCAGTGTCGCGAAATCATCGCCGCCACTCCCGCCAAGAGCGCCAAGGCCAAAACCGCCCGCAAGTCTTCAGCATCATCCACCCGCAAAACCGCCAAAAAGTGAACCCCTCGCAGCAACATCACATCCACAAAGGGCCCGACGTGGTGCGCCACTACGACGTCGACGCCGCCACGCGCCTCATCGACTTTCTGTGTGAGCACCTCACCGAGGTGAAACGCACGGGGGTGAAACAGATGTTGGCCCACCGCCAAATCAAAGTGAACGACAACGTCACCACCGCCGCCACCACCGAACTGCAACCGGGCGACGCGGTCGACGCCAACCTCACGCGCCAATGGCCCGAGTTCTATCATCGCCGCCTCCACATAGTCTACGAAGACGATGAAATCATAGTGGTCAACAAAGGCTACGGCCTGCTCTCCATTGCCGGCGACGGCCCCGAAAAGGCCGAAACAGCCTACTCCATCCTGCGCGACTATCTCAAACGCCACCATCCCGGAGTGAAACTCTTCATTGTGCACCGCCTCGACCGCGACACCTCCGGGCTGATGCTCTTTGCCAAAACCGTTGTGGCCAAAGAGCGCCTGCAACACAATTGGAACAACATGGTGTTGGAGCGTCGCTACGTGTGTGTCACCGACGGCCAACCCGAACCCGCCGAGGGCGTTGTGCGTTCCTATCTGTTGGAGAACTCGCGCCACGAAGTCTACTCCGTCGACTCCCCCGCCGAAGGCGCCCAGCTGGCCATCACGCGCTATCGCACCCTGGCCGTGGGCGGCGGACGCGCCCTGGTGGAATGTCAGCTCGACACCGGTCGCAAAAACCAGATTCGTGTGCACATGAAGCAGCTCACCACCCCCATCAGCGGCGATCGCCGCTATGGCGGCACGCAGTCGCCCATCCATCGCATGGCCCTGCACGCCCAGTCGCTGCGCTTTGTGCATCCCACCACCGGGCGCGACATGAACTTCTCCACGCCCGTGCCTGCAAGCTTTGCCCGCCTCGTGCCCGGTGCTTGCAAATCACATAAATAATTGCTATATTTGCAGACAGAATTATCATACCCATAGATCATTGACAACAAAGAAACTCCTGCCCTCCTCACTGACGCAACTCATAGTGGAGGGCATCCAAGAACTCAAAGGTAAGAAAATAACCCTTATCGACCTCTCGAACATCGACTCCACAGCCGCCCGCGAGTTTGTGGTGTGTCAAGGCACATCCACCACCCAAGTGGCCGCAATAGCCGACTCCGTGCGCGACTATCTGCTGGAGCATGCCTCCGTCAAGCCCTACAACTACGACGGCTATGCCAACTCCTCGTGGATTGTGATTGACTACGGCTCGGTGTTGGTGCACGTGTTTCTCCCCGATGAACGCCTGCGCTACAACCTCGAAGAGCTCTGGAGCGACGGTGTGGTCACCGAAATTCCCGATTTGGACTAAACAGCTCACTCTCACTCGACATCATGTTAGATAACTTCAAGAAAAACGGCTCCACCCCCGGCAAAAAGCCGCGCATGAGTTTCAGCATCTATTGGATGTATCTCATCGTGCTGGCCGTGCTGCTGGGCGTGTTCTATCTCGACAACAACGAGACCACCAAGCAACTCGACACCTACGACGAATTCAGCCAAATCGTGGCCGACGGCGGTGTGGAGAAAATCGTGGTCTACACCAACACCGACCAAGCCAAAGGCGAACTCACCGAAGATGCCGCCAAGAAGAAGTTCACGGCCGAAGAGGTGCGCCGCAGC
The DNA here is from genome assembly GCA_964549975.1 of uncultured Bacteroides sp. Classification (GTDB taxonomy): domain Bacteria; phylum Bacteroidota; class Bacteroidia; order Bacteroidales; family Muribaculaceae; genus UBA3263. The sequence continues at coordinate 13,187 of CAZJWM010000008.1, forward strand.
GGCGGCAAGCTCTCGGTGACGGTGAATTACGGCTCGCTGCAGAAGTTTCAAGAAGACGTGCAGCACTGGAAGGACGAGGGCAAATTCAACGGCGAGGTGAGCTATCAGAAAGCCAGCGACTACTCCCACATGATTTGGACCTTCGGCCCCATTGCGCTGCTGATTGTCTTCTGGTTCTACATCATGCGACGCATGACCGGACGCGGCGACGGCCCCGGCGGAGTCTTCTCCGTGGGCAAGAGCAAGGCCCAAGTGTTTGACAAAGACGCCAAAGGCAAGGTGACATTCAAGGATGTGGCCGGCCTCTCCGAAGCCAAAACCGAGATTCAGGAAATCGTTGAATTTCTGAAAAATCCGCAACGCTACACCGACCTGGGCGGCAAAATCCCCAAGGGCGCACTGCTGGTGGGCCCTCCCGGCACGGGTAAAACCATGTTGGCCAAGGCCGTGGCCGGCGAAGCCAACGTGCCCTTCTTCTCCATGAGCGGATCGGACTTCGTGGAGATGTTTGTGGGCGTGGGCGCAAGCCGCGTGCGCGACCTCTTCCGCCAAGCCAAGGAGAAGGCCCCCTGCATTGTGTTTATCGACGAAATCGACGCCGTGGGCCGTGCCCGCGGCCGCAACCCCAATATGGGCAGCAACGATGAGCGTGAAAACACGCTCAACCAGCTTCTGACGGAGATGGACGGCTTCGGCTCCAACTCCGGCGTGATTCTGCTGGCCGCCACCAACCGCGCCGACATCCTCGACAAGGCTCTTCTGCGCGCCGGACGTTTCGACCGTCAGATCTACGTGGATCTGCCCGACCTGAACGACCGCGTGGCCATCTTCCGCGTGCACCTGCGCGGCAAGAAGGTGGAGCCCGGACTTGACGTGGAGCTGCTGGCTCGCCAGACTCCCGGATTCTCCGGCGCCGACATTGCCAACGTCACCAACGAGGCCGCACTGATTGCCGCCCGCCACAACAAGACGCAAATCGAGCGCCAAGACTTCATCGACGCCGTAGACCGTATCATCGGCGGCTTGGAGAAGCGCTCAAAAATCCTCACCGACGAGGAGAAACACGCCATAGCCGTCCACGAAGCCGGCCATGCCACCATCTCGTGGCATCTGCGCTATGCCAACCCGCTGATCAAGGTCACCATCGTGCCCCGCGGCAAAGCCCTCGGCGCCGCATGGTATATGCCCGAAGAGCGCCAAATCACCCCCACGGAGGCGCTGCTCGACGAGATGTGTGCCACTCTGGGCGGCCGTGCCGCCGAAGAGCTCTTCCTGGGGCATATCTCCACCGGCGCCGCCAACGATCTGGAGCGCGTCACCAAGCAAGCCTACGCCATGGTGGCCTACTACGGCATGAGCTCGGAGCTGCCCAACGTGTGCTACTACGACTCCACCGGCCAAAACTACGGCTTCAGCAAGCCCTATAGCGAAGAGCGCTCCGAGGCCATCGACAAGGCCGTGAGCCGCATCATTGCCGAGCAATATGCCCGCGCCAAGGAGATTCTGCAAGCCCACAGCGAGGGCCACGGCCAACTGGCCGACGTGTTGCTCACTCGCGAAGTGATTTTCACCGAGGATGTGGAGAAGATTTTTGGCCCGCGTCAATGGTCATCGCGCACCGAGGAGATTTTGGCCAAGCAGGAGAGCGCCACTCCCCCGCCCTTCGTCCCCGCCGCCCCCGCCGAGGAGACGGCCGACTCCGACACCGATACAGACAATTCCGAAAAATCAAATAAAGAATAAACCGACAGATAATAGACTCTCGTATGAAACATCTTGAAACATTGCTTGCGGAAAAACTGCTGCAAATCAGCGCCATCAAGCTGCAACCTGAAAATCCTTTCACCTGGGCAAGCGGATGGAATTCTCCCATCTACACCGACAACCGCGTCACCCTGTCATATCCCGCCCTGCGTAGCTTCATCAAGGTGGAACTCTGCCGCATCATTGCCGAAAACTTCGGCCAAGCCGATGCAGTGGCAGGTGTGGCCACCGGCGCCATCGCTCAAGGTGCTCTCGTGGCCGACACTCTGGGTCTGCCCTACGTGTATGTTCGCTCCACTCCCAAAGACCACGGCTTGGAAAACCTCATTGAAGGCAAGCTGAAACCCGGCTCGAAGGTGGTGGTGGTGGAAGACCTCATCTCCACCGGCGGCAGCTCTCTGAAGGCCGTCAACGCCATCCGCAAGTCGGGCTGCGAAGTGGTGGGCATGGTGGCCATGTTCACCTACGGATTCCCCATTGCCGTTGAAGCCTTCAAGGAAGCCGGAGTGAAACTCATCACCCTGAGCAACTACAACAGCATGCTCGAGGCCGCTCTGAAGTGCAACTACATCCGTCCCGAATATCTCGAAACCCTCAAAGAGTGGCGTGAAAACCCCTCGGAGTGGGGCAAATAATTCCCGACAAACCACAGGAATAATGGCAAAATATACAGGCGCCCCGGTGACCGTGGGCACCCCTCAACAGGAACTCTACCACCGCATCTCCAACCTCACCTATCTGAAGGACCGTTTGGACCAACTGCCCGCCGACATGCTCGAAAAGGTGGGTAGCGTTGACTTTATCAACGACGACGCCTTCGCCATCGAGGCCCCGGGCCTGGGGCGCGTGCAGTTTGACATCGTCAACCGCACCGAGCCCACGTCGGTGACCTTTGCGGCCAACGCCGGCCCCGTGCCCTTGAATCTGGTGATTGAACTTGCCGCGCAGGGCGACAATGCCACAAGCATCAGCTCCGCCATCGACGTGGAGATTCCCATGATGCTGCGGCCGCTCGTGGGCGGCAAGATGCAAGAGGCGGCCGACCGTTTCTCGCAAATGATTGCCGACCTCAACTCATAGGAGAATGCGTAAACTTGTGCCACTGATGCTGCTGGCAGTTGCAGCCACGGGCTGCAGCTCCGACGTCAACTACCGACGAGTGCCCTACTCGCAGGTCTACATCCCATTCACCACCGCGGGCGAATGGACGGTGTGGGGCGTGAGCGGGGCGCTGCAGTCGCGCCGCTTCATCCGCGTGGATGCCGTGCCCAACGGCTACCCCTACACGGTGCAGACCTACACGGGCTATGGCGGCGTGTTGCTGGTGTGCGATGCCTACGGCTCGCTGATGGCCTTCGACCTCTGCTGCCCGGTGGAGTGTCAGCCCAAAGTGCGAATAGCCGTAGACTCGGAGACCAACTACGCCAAATGCAGCAAATGCGGCTCAACCTACGACGTGTTTGACCTCACAGGCTCAGGGGGCGGCACCCCGGTGAGCGGCCCCGCCGCCGAAAGCGACTACGGCCTTCGCCGCTATGCCGTGACCTTTGCCAACTCCGACAACCGATATGCGCTAATCACTAATTAATTGAAAATTGATAATTGATAATTGAAAGTTGGGAGTTTTTAGTTTTTAGTTCCTTAGTTCTTAGTTCTTAGTTTTTAGTTTTTAGTTAAGAGTCCTTAGGGACTTTTCCACTTTCAATTTTCAATTTTCAATTATAGAAAAACTTTCAATTTTCAATTTTCAATTATCACTTACAAAAACGATGAGAATACCATTATTGAGCGCGGCCTTGTGCTGCGCATTGGCAGCCACAGCCACCTCTCTCTCGGGCTACAACTACGGCTCGGCCTCGGCGCCCGACGGCACCGAATGGCAAGATTGTCAGAATCTGGCCTACAACAAGGAGCAACCTCACGCCTATTTCTTCAACTTCGCCGGCGTGGAGTCGGCCCTGCGCGTGTTGCCCCAAAACTCCGAATATTATCGCAGCCTCGACGGCACTTGGAAGTTCCACTGGGTGAAAACCCCCGAGGAACGTCCCGCCAATTTCTATGAGAACAGCTTCGACACCTCCGCTTGGGACGACATCGCCGTGCCCGGCTGCTGGAACGTGCAAGGCATTCAGAAGGATGGCTCGCGCCGCTACGGCACCCCCATCTACGTGAACCAGCCCGTGCCCTTCTACCACCGAGTGGAAGTGGACGACTGGCGCAAGGGCGTGATGCGCACTCCGCCCACCAACTGGACCACCTACGACGAACGCAACGAGGTGGGCTCCTACGTGCGCACTTTCACCGTGCCCACCGAGTGGGACGGCCGCCAAGTCTACATCAACTTCGACGGCGTGGACTCCTTCTTCTATCTCTGGATCAACGGCCGCTACGTGGGCTTCAGCAAAAACTCGCGCAACCTGGCTCAATTCAACATCACGCCCTATCTGGTGAAGGGCGAAAACCGCGTGGCCGTGGAGGTCTACCGCTATAGCGACGGCTCCTTCTTGGAGAGTCAAGACATGTTTCGTCTGGCCGGCATCTTCCGCAGCACCTATCTCACCGCCACCCCCAACGTGCAGATTCAAGACCTGCAGGTGCGCACCTTCGTGCCCGCGAGCGCCGACGGCACCACTGCCGAATCGGCCGTGGTGCGCATCAACAACACGGTGCGCAACCTCTCCGGCAAGAAGCAGAAAGACCTGTCGGTGGCCTACAGCATCTATCCCGTTGAACTCTACGAAGACGCCACCGGCGCCATGGTTCAAGCTCCCACCAAGAGCGACCGCGTGACCATCGCCGCCAACGCTTCCGCGACCGACAGCGTGCGCATCACCCTGACCAACCCCAAGCTCTGGAGCGCTGAAGAGCCCAACCGCTACGTGTTGGTGGCCCAACTCATGGACAAGAGCGGCCGCACGATTGAGACCGTCAGCACCTACTTTGGCGTGCGCCAAGTGGAAATCCGCCAAACCGCAGCCATCGACGACGAATTCGGCCTGGCCGGACGCTACTTCTACGTCAACAATCGCCCCGTGAAGCTCAAAGGCGTCAACCGCCACGAGAACGACCTGGCCACCGGCCACACCCTCACCCACGAGCGCATGGAGCAGGAAGTGATGCTCATGAAGCAGGGCAACATCAACCACGTGCGCAACTCGCACTACAACGACGACCCCTACTGGTATATCCTCGCCGACAAATATGGCATCTATCTGGAAGATGAGGCCAACATCGAAAGCCACGAATACTACTACGACAAAGAATCGCTTTCGCACCCCAAAGAGTGGCGCGACGCCCACGTGGCCCGCAACCTCGAAATGGTGCATGCCCACATCAACCACCCCTCCATCGTGATCTGGTCGCTGGGCAACGAAGCCGGCCCCGGCCACAACTTCGTGGAAGCCTACAACGCCATCAAGGCCTTCGACACCACTCGCCCCGTGCAATATGAGCGCAACAACGACATCGTGGATATGGGCTCCAACCAATATCCCTCAATCGCTTGGGTGCGCGAAGTGTGCAAGGGCAACTCAAACGTGAAATATCCCTTCCACATGAGCGAATATGCCCACTCCATGGGCAACGCCGGCGGCAACCTCGAAGACTATTGGAACGCCCTTGAGACCACCAACTTCATCATGGGCGGCGCCATCTGGGACTGGGTGGACCAAGCCCTCTGGAACTACACCGCCGACGGCACCCGCTACATGGCCTTTGGCGGCGACTTTGGCGACACGCCCAACAACGGCATGTTCTGCATGAACGGCGTGATGCTCCCCGACCTCACCCCCAAGCCCGAATATGCCGAAGTGAAGAAGGTCTATCAAAACGTGGGCGTCACCCCGGTGGACATCACCAAGGGTCAGATCCGCGTGTTCAACAAAAACTACTTCACCACCCTCGACGACTACGACATCCACTGGCAGCTCACCCGCAACGGCCAAACCGTTGAGGAGGGCACCGCAGTGAACCGTCCGCGCATGAGCGTGGCTCCCCGCTCGGCCCAAACCTGGACCGTGCCCTTCAACTACGACGCACTCGACAACTCCGGCGAATATTTCCTGACGGTGCAATTCGTGCTCAACGCCGACAAGCCCTGGGCCAGCGCCGGCTACGTGCAAATGGAAGAGCAGCTGCCGGTGAAAAACGCCGGCGAAAAGGCCGCCATCAGCGCCTCGGGCAAGACCTCGCTGAGCTCCACCGCCGCGCTGACCACAGTGAGCGGCGACGGCTGGAAAGTGGAATTCGACAACGCCACCGGCTCCATCAACTCGTTGACCTATGGCGGCAAGCAGATGATTACCCCCGGCAACGGCCCCGAGCTGAACGCTCTGCGTGCCCCCACCGACAACGACATCTGGTTTATTGGCGGATGGTTTGGCGCCGGACTGCATAACCTCAAGCACCACGCCTCCAACTGCCGCACCCTCAGCCGCGCCGACGGCGCCACAGTGGTGAGCTACACCGTGGTGAGCCAGGCTCCCTGCGCCTCCAACATCTCCGGCGGCGGCCTTCAAGCCGACTACGTCATCACCGACGGCCGTGAGTTTGGCGACGACGACTTCCGCTTCACCACCGAGCAAGTGTGGACCATCTATCCCGACGGCTCCATCGAACTCCAAGCCGCCATCAACTCCAACAACTCATCGGTGCTCCTGCCTCGCCTGGGCTTCGCCATGACCCTGCCCACGGAACTGGAAAACTACACCTACTATGGCCGCGGCCCGCTGAACAACTTCAACGACCGCTGCAACGGCTCCTTCGTGGGCCGCTACACCTCCAAGGTGGCCGACCAATTTGTCAACTTCCCCAAACCCCAAAGCATGAGCAACCGCGAGGGCGTGCGCTGGGCAGCCCTGACCGACAACTCCGGCAACGGCCTGCAATTCATCGCCACCGACTCGATGAGCGCCTCCGTGCTCCCCTGGGATGAAATGGAACTGACCCTGGCCAAACACCCCTATCAGCTGCCCAAATCGAAAGGCAACACCCTGCATCTCGACACCAAGATGACCGGCCTGGGCGGCGCAAGCTGCGGCCAAGGCGGCCCCCTGGCTGAAGATCGCATCTATGCCGATGCCCACAACTTCGGCTTCATCATCCGCCCCGTCACAGCCGCAACCGACCTGCAAGCCAACGCCTCGGTGGCTGCCGCCGGCGAGCGCCCCATCAGCGTGACCCGCGACAAAGTGGGCACCGTCACCCTGAGCTGCTCCAAGCCCGACGCCAAGATTCTCTATAGAGTCACCCCCACCGGCGCCAAGAACTCCAAGCGCACCGCTGCCACCACCTACACCGAGCCCTTCGACCTGCGCGAAGGCGGCGTGGTCACCGCATGGGAAGCCTCCGCACCGCAGCTCACCGTCAGCGCCACCTACCCCCGTCTGGAAAGCATCCCCGTGGAAGTGATCTTCGCCTCCAGCGAAGAGGGCGGTGAAGGCGACGCCAAAAACCTGGTCGACGGCGATGTCAATTCCATCTGGCACACCATGTATTCCATCACCGTGGCCCAATATCCCCACTGGGTGGACTTCGACTGCCTGCTGTCCAAGACCATCAAAGGATTCACCTACCTGCCCCGCCAGAGCGGCGCCAACGGCGACATCAAAGACTGGAAGGTGCAGGTGAGCTCCGACTACAAGACGTGGACCGACGTCACCTCCGGCACGTTTGCCAACAACAAGGAGCTCAAACGTGTGGAATTCAGCAAACCCGTCAAAGCCCGCTACGTGCGCTTCACCGCGCTGAGCAGCCAAAACGGAGCCGACTATGCCAGCGGCGCTGAATTCACCATTCTCGCTGAATAACTCATTATATATTAAGTAAATTTAGCTCGCCCGCTCCCGAGCCGTGAGGCACCGGAGCGGGGTTTTTTGTGGCCGCAAAAAGGGGCAAATGAGCGGTTTTTTGGCATTGTGAGAAAAAAGTCGTATATTTGCGCGTATTTTCGGCGTGTTATGCGCCGACGGATACGATTCACTCCCAAATTCGCAAACAATTAATAAACCATTTAAAACAGTTTTTTAACTCAACACATGAACAATAAAGGTTCTCTTGGAAGCATAGTGGCCGGTGTGATTGCCATCTTCCTTGTCCTTATCTGCTTGTTCTATCTGTCGTTCTCATGGAAGGGCGGCCAGATTGAAGATCAAGGTAAGGAGTATGCCGCGCAAGTGGCCGGTTCGACCGACGACACCAACCCGGTCTACATCTCTTCCTACAAGCACTACATGGATTCAGTGGCCAACGAACCCGTCTATCTGGGCTACACCTACGCAGAAGTGCAGCGCTGGGGCGTGGGCCTGGGTCTGGACCTGAAGGGCGGCATGAACGTCACCCTGCAAGTGAATATGGGCGACATGCTCACGTCGATGGTCGACGGTCAGCCCAATGCCACGATGCAGCGTGCCATTGCCGTCACCGACTCCATTGCAAAAGCCCTTCCCGAAACGGACTATGTGGAGACCTTCCTCAAGCAGTATAGCACCATCTCGGGCAACCCCAAAGTGGACTTTGCGGTGGTGTTCCCCTCTGTGATTAAAAACAATGGCACCGACTTTTCATCGGTGGCTTCTCGCCTGAAGTCTGAAGCACAAGACCGCGTGAACACGTCGGCCACTCAGGTGTTGCGCAACCGTATCGACGCCTTCGGCGTTGTGTCGCCCAACATCCAGGTGCTGCAAGGCAAGCAGGGTCAAATCCTGCTGGAGCTCCCCGGCGTGAAGGAACACGAGCGTGTGCGCGAACTGCTGCAGCGTTCGGCCAACCTTGAGTTCTACGAAATGTGCATGCTCAAGGATATGGCTCAGTCGCTCACTCGCGCCTTTGAAGCCGACTCCACTCTGCGCACCATCCTGGTGCCCGGCCAGCGTGGCGACAGCCCCGTGGTGGGTTACGCTCGCGCCAAGGACAAAGACGCCGTGATGGCCATCTTCAACAGCCCCGCTGTGAAGGCCATGTTCAGCAACAACATCAAGCTGGCATGGAGCAACAAGGCTCTCGACCCCGCAATGACCAACGGCCAAAAAGACCTCTACGAACTCGTGGCCCTGAAAGGCCGCTTCAACCCTGCCACCGGCAAGCTTGAGGCCCGTCTGAGCGGCGACTACATCACCGCAGCCAGCGCCGAGTTTGACAACAACCGCAATCGCAACACCGTCAACATGACCATGAACAGCGAAGGCGCTCGCCTGTGGGCCAACATCACCAAGGAAAACCTTGGCTTGCCCGTGGCCGTGGTGCTCGACGACGTGGTCTACTCCTATCCTAACATCAACAGCGTGATTGAGGGCGGCCGCTCGGAAATCACCGGCAACTTCACCGTGCAAGAGGCTCAAGACTTGGCCAACGTGCTCAAGTCAGGTAAAATGAGCGCCCGCGTGAGCATCATCTCCGACATGGTTGTGGGCCCGAGCCTCGGCGCTCAAGCCATCCACGACGGCATGTGGTCGTTTGTCATCGCTCTGGTGCTGCTGATGATCTTCATGGTGGCCTTCTACGGTGTGATCCCCGGCCTGACCGCCAACTTGGGTCTGGTGTTGAACATCTTCTTCACGTTTGGCATTCTGGCGTCGTTCCAGGCAGTGCTCACCCTTTCGGGTATCGCCGGTATCGTGCTCGCTCTGGGTATGGCCGTCGACGCTAACGTGCTCATCTTCGAGCGCGCCAAAGAAGAGCTCCGCGCCGGCAAGAACGCTCGCACCGCCATCAACGACGGTTATGCCAACGCCTTCTCGGCCATCTTCGACGGTAACCTCACTTCGGTGATCACCGGCGTGATTCTGCTGCTCTTCGGTTCGGGCCCCATCAAGGGCTTCGCCACCACTCTGATCATCGGCCTCTGCTGCTCGTTCTTCACCGCCGTCTATCTGACTCGTCTGGTGTTCATCTTCGGCGCCAAGAAGAAAGCGTTTGAAAACCTCACCTTCAGCACCTCGCTGAGCCGCAAGATGTTTGTCAACTCCCACTTCGACTTCCTGGGCAAAGCCAAGGCTTCGTTCACAGTTGTGGCCGTTGTGATCGTGGCCATCCTCGTGTCGTTCTTCACCCGCGGCCTCAGCCAGGGCATCGACTTCAGCGGTGGTCGCAACTACGTTGTGAAATTCGACAAGCCCGTTGACGCACAGATGCTGCGCGACCGCTTGACCCCCAAATTCCCCGGCAGCACCGTTTCGGTCATCACCATCGAAAATGCCAACCAGGTGCGCGTCTCCACCAACTACAAGATCAACGAAACCGGCTCCGACGTTGAAAGCGAAATCACAGGCATCCTCTACGATTCGCTGCAAGACCTCATGCCCGGCGTCAGCCCCGAACAGTTCTCCACCACCGACACCGACCATGGCTTGATCTCCTCGCAAAAGGTAGGTCCCTCCGTGGCCGACGACATGAAGAACGAAGCCTACGTGGCCGTGACCCTCGCCCTGATTGCCATGTTCCTCTACATCCTGGTGCGTTTCCGCAACCTGGCCTTCTCCGTGGGCGCCCTTGCTGCCGTGGCCTTCACCGCCTTCGTCATCATCGGCTTCTACAGCTTCTTCTATGGCATCGTGCCCTTCTCAATGGAAATTGACCAGACGTTTATCGCCGCCATCCTCACCGTCATCGGTTATCAAATCAACGACACCGTGGTGGTGTTCGACCGTGTGCGCGAAAACATCGGCCTCTATCCCAAACATAGCTTCCGCGAACAAATCAACCAGTCGATCAACCAAACCCTGAGCCGCACCATCATGACCTCCGTGTCGACCCTGCTGGTTCTGATTTGCATCTTCGTGCTCGGCGGTGAATCCATCCGCGCCTTCATCTTCGCAATGATTTGCGGCGTGGTGATTGGCACGTGTGCCACCATCTTCATCGCATCGCCCGTGGCCAACCTGGTTAATCGCAAAAAGCAGGTAGCCGAATAAACGGCTCCTCCCCCACCTAAAGCCAATCCCAAATCGGGGCCCCGAGATTCGGGACCCCGATTTTCATTCTCAAGCCCCAAAAGCAATGAACATACTCATCATCCAACCCCGCAACGCCGCCGAGGCCGCCACAATGGCCCGCACGGCCCTCAACCAAGGCTACGGCTGGCTGCAGCTGAGCATGCCCGGCGCCCCGGACGAAGCCATCGTGGAGGCCTGCCAAGAGATTATCCCCATGTGCAAAAAAGCCGACGCAATCCTGGTGATTGAATCGGCCGTAGAGGCCGTGATGACCACCAAAGTGCACGGAGTCTACCTGCGCCGCGGCGACCGCCCGGCCGCCGAAGTGCGCGAATATCTCGGCCCCCACGCCGTGATAGGCGCCGACGCCTCCTCCCGCGACGAAGTGATGGCCCTGGCCAAAGCCGACGTCGACTACGCCGGCCTGCCCGATGACTTCACCGCCGAGCAAGTGAACGAAATCGCCGCGGCCCTCGCCGCCTCCGGCGCCGACCTCCACCTCGTGGCCGCCGCCTCCCCCACCTCCTTCGAGAGAATTAAGGGAATTTAACGTTGGTGTCGCTTATTCTTGCACACCAAAAGGTGTAACTTTGCATCAGAAACCCAAGCATTATCCAAATTATAAACCCTAAAACTCAACAACAAGAATTATGGCAAAAAAAATCACCCCCGCCGCAGCCGCTGCCGATCCCAAAGCAGCCAAGCTCGAAGCCCTGAAGCAAGCCATGGGCAAGATTGAAAAAAGCTACGGCCGCGGTGCCATCATGAAGATGGGCGACGAAGTTGTGGAGCAAGTCGACGTGGTCCCCACCGGCTCCATTGCATTAAACCTGGCATTGGGCGTGGGCGGATATCCGCGAGGCCGAGTAATCGAAATTTTCGGCCCGGAATCATCCGGTAAAACCACCTTGGCCATCCACGCCATTGCCGAGGCTCAGAAGGCCGGCGGCATTGCTGCAATCATCGACGCCGAACATGCCTTCGACCGTTTCTATGCCGAAAAACTCGGTGTGGATGTCAACTCGCTTTACATTTCGCAACCCGACAACGGCGAGCAAGCTCTGGAGATTGCCGAGCAGCTGATTCGCTCCGCCGCCATCGACGTGCTGGTCATCGACTCGGTGGCCGCGCTGACTCCCAAGAGCGAAATCGACGGCGAAATGGGCGACCGCAACGTGGGTCTGCAAGCTCGACTGATGAGCCAGGCCATGCGCAAGCTCACCGGCACCATCTCACGCACCAAGACCTGCTGCATTTTCATCAACCAGCTTCGCGCCAAAATCGGCCAGATGTTTGGCCCGGCCGAAACCACCACAGGCGGTAACGCCCTGAAGTTTTACGCCTCGGTGCGTCTGGACATCCGTCCGAGCAGCGCCATCAAGAACGGCGACGAAACCATCGGCCGCTTGACCACGGTGAAGGTGGTGAAAAACAAGGTGGCACCGCCTTTCAAGAAGTGTGAATTCGACATCATGTTTGGCGAGGGCATCTCCCGCTCGGGCGAAATTCTCGACTTTGCATGCAACTATGATATCATCCAGAAGTCGGGCTCATGGTTTAGCTACGACGGCTCCAAGCTCGCTCAGGGCCGCGACGCCGCCAAGGCCGTGATTGCCGACAATCCCGAACTGGCCGAAGAGCTCGAAGCCAAAATCATGGAGGCCGTGAAGTCAAACCCCGGCAAGAGCCTCTCCACCCGTGCGCCCAAGTTTAAGCGTCCCGGCGCCGCCGAGGCCAAGCCCGAAGAGCCCGCCGAGGCTCCTGCCGACGACGCTACCGACGAACTCGACGACGAATTTTCAATCGAAGAAGACGTATAAACCTTTAGCAATCCTATAAATGCTCTCCGACCGCATATACATGCGTCGCGCACTGCAGCTTGCCGCCCTTGGCGTGCAAGGCGCCAGCCCCAACCCGATGGTTGGGGCTGTGTTGGTGTGCAACGCCACGGGCCTGATTGTGGGCGAAGGGTTCCACCGCCGCTGCGGCGGGCCCCACGCCGAAGTGTGGGCCATCGGCGACCACAAAGACTTGGCCGGCCATACCCTCTACGTCACATTGGAGCCGTGTGCCCACTGGGGCAAGACGCCGCCCTGCGCGCGGCTGATTGTTGAGCGCGGAGTGGAGCGCGTGGTGGTGGGATGCGTCGACCCCTTTGCCAAAGTCTCGGGCCGCGGCATCGCCATTCTGCGCGAGGCCTCCATAGAAGTGGATATGATTGGCGGCGAAGAGGAGCAGCTCTGCCGCGCCCTGAACGAGAAATTCTTCACCGCCCACACTCTGCGTCGGCCGTGGGTCACCCTGAAATGGGCGCAAAGCGCCGACGGCTTCATTGACCGCACGCGCTCGCCGCAAGAGCCTGCGGCAGCCATCTCCACGCCGCTGACGCGCACGCTGGTCCACCGCGTGCGCTCGCTCCACCAGGCCATAGCCGTGGGGAGTCGCACCGCCCTGATGGACCGTCCGCGCCTCGACACACGCCTCTGGCCCGGCGGCAACGCCCCCACGCGCGTGAGCTTCAACCGCTCCGAGCCCCTCTCGGAGCAGCTCGGCCGGCTCTACGACCAAGGCATCATCTCGCTGCTGGTGGAGGGCGGAGCCACCCTCATCGAGGCCTTCATTGAGGCCGACCTCTGGGATGCCCTGAGAGTGGAGACATCGCCCATGCTCATAGGCCACGGCGTGGCCGCCCCCTCGTTGCCCCAAAACGCCCTTCCCATGGGCGCTTATTGCATTGAACATCACACGTTAAAAACATATAAAAACCAAAGTTTTCATACTCTTTTATGATGATTTGCAGATTTTCAGAATGCCGTTTGGCAAATTCTTTGTAAATTTGCATCTTGATAATAAATCATCAAAAAGAAAGAAATGAACCGAAAACTGCCGTTGCTTATCACGCTGCTCTCCGCCCTGGCTCTGGGCTGGAGCTCGTGTAACTCCGACGATGACACAGACTCCGACGAATTGATTAATGGCACGGGGGCCGTCAACACCTCCACCGCCGTGACCGCTTTCTCCCTGAAAGCCAACTCATCAATTCTGGCCAACCTGGACTCCGTGTACTTCACCATAGACCTCGACAAAGGCGAAATCTACAATGCCGACTCACTGCCTATGGGCACCGACGTGAGCCGCCTGTTGGTGTCGGCCACATTCCCCGGCGTGAGCGGCGTGGAAGTGGTGATGCCCAGCCGCTTCACCGGCAACGACACCGTGGTGGACCTCATCTCCAACCCCAGCGACTCAATCAACTTCAGCAAGGGGAGTGTGACGATGCGCGTCAGCTCCGTCGATGGCAAATATGAGCGTCTCTACACGGTGAAAGTCAACGTCCACAAGCTCGTGCCCGACTCGCTGCAATGGAGCAACCTGGGCAACATCCCCACCGACCTGCCCACAGTGCGCTCGCAGCGCGCCCTCACCCTGCCCGACGGCCGCTTCTGCATCGTGGCCCGCGGCGACATCCGCACCACCCAAGCCATCACCTCCGACCCCTTCGACACCAACTCCTGGGAAATCACCACACTGAGCATGCCGCGCAGCGTGGACATCAGCTCGCTGTGTGTCACCGCCGACGGCACCTACTACGTGTTGGCCGGCACCACGCTCTATGCCGCCACCGACATGGTGGCCGGCGACTGGACCGCCGTGGCCGAAGGCTGGAGCTACATCTACGGCTCGCTGCAAAACAAGGTGGTGGGCGTCAACGCCGATCAGACCCTCTGGCAGACCTACCCCGACGGCCTCTCCGGTGAAATCCCCGACGACATGCCCGTGAAAGGCACCTCGCAGCTCGTGGCCTTCACCTCCGACTGGGCCCTGGCTCCGCAAGCCATCATGGTGGGCGGCGAAAACGCCAAAGAAAAATACGTGGGCTACACCTGGGCCTTCGACGGCAACTCCTGGCTGCGCCTCTCGGGCTACTCCAACATCCTCCCCCCGGCCGAGGGCTACAGCATCTTCCCCTATCGCACCTATCGCGAAAGCGACATCTTTGTGATCACCTCCTACTCCACCTGGATTGCCATTGGCGGCAAACTCTCCCCATCCACCCTGCAAACCAACGTCTACACCTCGATGGACAACGGCGTCAACTGGAAAAAGGCCGACACCGCCCTGAGCTCTCGCCCCTCGGAGATGCCCTACGCCTACGCCTCGTCGGTGGCCGTCTACGACCGCACCCTCTACTCTGCGGCCACTCGCGCCATTGCCCCCATCACCCAATGGGAAGCCCCCTACGTCTATCTCATCGGCGGCAAAGACGAACTCAATGCCCCCATCAACATGTTCTGGCGCGGCATCATCAACCGTTGCGCCTTCAAACCCCTGCAATAACCCCCTCCCCTCGCAACCGATAGATATGACTCGTTTCGTCAGGCATCGCATAGTTCTCGCCATGGGCGTGCTGCTCCTGCTCTGTGGAGTGGCCCCTGCGAGCGTGTGCGCTCAAGACGAAACTTATAAATTCGACTTCGGCGCCAACGTGGGGATGAGCGGATATATCGGCGACGCCACCGGCGGCAACATGTTTGCCCACCCCGGAGTGGCCGCCGGACTGGCCTTCAACTATCGCCCCGACTCGCGCTGGGCCGTGGGCGGAATGCTCTCCACAGCCTCGCTCAAAGGCGACACCGCCGACTCCGACAACTACCTGCCCGACGGCGCGCGCTACACGTTCACCTCGCAAGTGTTTGACCTCTCGGGGCGCGTGGAGTTCAACTTCTTCTCCTTTGGCATGGGCGAAACCTACAAGCGCCTGCGCCGCTGGACCCCCTACATGGCCGTGGGAGTGGGCATGAGCCTCGCCTCCGTCAAGAATGACAAAGCCTACGTGGGACTGAGCATCCCCATGGCCGTGGGCGTGAAATTCATGGTGAAACCGCGCCTGGCCCTGCGCGCCGAAATGCGCATGACCAAAGTGCTCACCGACAACCTCGATGGCATCGACGACCCCCTGCGCATCGAAAGTAACTTCCTCAAAAACAACGACTGGCACTCGGCCATCACCGTGGGCTTCTCCTACGAATTCGGCAAACGATGCCAAGCGTGCCACTATGTCGATTAACCCCATAAAACACTCCAAAAGCATCATGACCTCCACAAAGCAGCAACAGCAACTCACCAACGTGCCAACCCACGTGGCCATCATCATGGACGGCAACGGACGCTGGGCCAAAGCCCGCGGCTTGGACCGTTGCGAGGGCCACATCGAAGGGGTGAACACCGTGCGCCGCATCACCGAGGCCGCCTCCGAATTTGGAGTGAAATATCTCACGCTCTACACCTTCAGCACCGAAAACTGGAACCGCCCCAAGGCCGAAGTCGACGCGCTGATGACCCTGCTGGGCGTGGCCATTGCCCGCGAAACCCCCGACCTGATTCGCAACAACGTGCGCCTGCACCTCACCGGCTGCATCGACCGTCTGCCCCAAGAGCCCCGCGAATTGCTGCAGAAGAGCGTCGACCAAACCGCCGCCTGCACCGGCATGACCCTCAACCTGGCCATCAGCTACTCCGCCCGTTGGGAAATCACCGAGGCCGTGCGCACCATAGCCCGCCAAGCGGCCCAGGGGACACTCAACCCCAACGACATCACCGACCAAACCGTGGCCCAAGCCATGGCCTCACCATCTATCCCCGACCCCGACCTGCTCATACGCACCGGCGGCGACCTGCGCATCTCCAACTTCCTGCTCTGGCAACTGGCCTACAGCGAGTTGGTCTTCACCGATCGCTTCTGGCCCGACTATAGTAAACAAGACTTTCTCGACGCCCTGCTTGAATATAGCCACCGTCAGCGCCGCTACGGCCTGACCGGCGACCAAGTGGAGCAGAACCCCACAACCACCACCCACACCTCTGACAACAAATAAGCCTATGCAGCTCTCACGCCTTTCGGCCATCGTGCTCCTTTTCGCCGCAGCAAGTTCCGGCGCCATTCAAGCCGCTTCAGCCCCTGAAGCGACCGACACCGTGCTTGCCCCGAACGTGAACTTCAAGACCACGGCTCGCACCTACACCATAGCCGGCATCGAAGTGACCGGCGCCCCCAACTACGACCCCGACGTGGTGCGCAGCTACGCCGCCCTGAAAGTGGGCGACTTCGTGGAAATGCCCGGCACAGACATCTCCAACGCCGCCAAGCGCCTAATGGCCCAAGGGCTCTTTGCACAAGTGCAAGTGAAGGTGCAGAAGACCGTCGGCAATCAAATCTGGCTCGAATATGCCCTGCGCCAGCAGCCCCGCATCGGCGAAATCAAATTCACCGGGGTGAAAAAGCATGAGCGCGAAGACCTCCAAGAGCGCCTGCACCTCAACGTGGGCAACCAAATCACCCCCAACGTGGTCAACACCATTGAGCGCATCACCCGCGAATACTACGACGGCAAAGGCTTCAAAAACGCCACCGTCAACGTGACCCAACGCGAAAGCTCAACCGACCCCAACGAGGTGATCCTCGGCATCAACGTCGACAAACAGTCGAAAATCAAGGTGCACCGCATCTACATCGACGGCAACCAAGTGCTCTCCGACGGCAAGCTCAAGCGCACCATGAAGAAAACCAACGAAAAAGGTTCGCTGATCAAACTCTTCAGCCAGAAGAAATTCGTCAAGAGCGACTATCGCGACGACCTGGAGCGCATCATCCAAAAATATAACGAATACGGCTATCGCGACGCCGTGATTGTGAGCGACTCCGTGGCCCCCTTCGACGACTCCACCGTCGACGTGTTTATCTCCCTCGACGAAGGCCGAAAATACTACATCGGCGACATCAAATGGGTGGGCAACACCGTCTACAACACCGAGCTGCTCGACTATCTGCTTGAAATGAAGCCCGGCGACGTCTACAACCAAACCCTCCTGCAGAAGCGTCTGGTCAACGACGACGATGCCGTGTCGAACCTCTACTACAACAACGGCTACCTCTTCTCGCAAATCGTGAACCGCGAACGCAACGTGCGCGGCGACACCCTCGACCTCGAACTCTACGTCCACGAGGGCGCCCAAGCGCGCATCAACGCCGTGAACATCAACGGCAACGACCGCCTCTACGAAAAGGTGGTGCGCCGCGAACTGCGCACTCGCCCCGGCGACCTCTTCAGCAAAGACAACCTCATGCGCTCGGCTCGTGAAATCCAAAACATGGAGCACTTCAACCCCGAAAGCGTGAGCCCCGACATCAAACCCAACTACGAAGACGGCAGCGTCGACGTGGACTTCAACCTCGAATCCAAAGCCAGCGACCAAGTGGAATTCTCGCTGGGTTGGGGTCAGACCGGTCTGATCGCCAAAGTGGGCCTGAAGTTCACCAACTTCGCCATCAAAAACCTCTTCTACCCCTCCACCTACAAAGGCCTCATCCCCCAAGGCGAAGGCCAAACATTCTCCATCAACGCCCAAACCAACGCGCGCTACTATCAGGCCTACTCAATCAGCTTCCTCGACCCCTGGTTTGGCGGCAAACGCCCCAACCAACTCTCGGTGACAGCCTACTTCTCGCGTCAAACCGGCGTCAACTCCTCATACTACAACAGCAACTACTACAACAACTACTATAACTACTACGGCTATAGCTACGGCTACGGCTCAAGCTACAACTACAACAGCTCCTACACCGACGCCTACGACCCCAACCAAGTGCTCCAACAAGCCGGCGTCTCCATCGGCTTCGGTAAACGCCTGAGCTGGCCCGACGACTACTTCACCTTCAACGCCGACCTCTCCTACAACTGGTATTACCTCAAAAACTGGCAATATCTCTACTACATGAACAACGGCGTGAGCAACTCGCTGGTGTTGGGCCTCACGCTGGCCCGCTCCGACGTGGACAACTACCTCTACACCCGCAAGGGCACATCCTTCTCGCTGAACCTGCAAATCACCCCTCCGGCCTCGCTCTTCTCGCCCGGCCGCAACTGGGACGCCCTCGCCGCCAAAAACGACGAAGACGCCAAGAAGGAGCTCTACAAATGGCTCGAATATTGGAAGCTCCGCTTCAACTCCAAGACCTACACCCCGCTGACCAACCCCGAGCACAAATACACGCTGGTGTTGATGACTCGCGCCGACTTCGGCTTGATTGGCAGCTACAACAAAAACCTGAAGACCCCGTTTGAGACCTTCTACGTGGGCGGCGAC
This sequence comes from uncultured Bacteroides sp., assembly GCA_964549975.1. GTDB lineage: Bacteria > Bacteroidota > Bacteroidia > Bacteroidales > Muribaculaceae > UBA3263. Next base: position 32,026 of record CAZJWM010000008.1, read on the forward strand.
GGCATGAGCGGCTCCTACACCTACGCCACCGAAACCATCGGCCTGCGCGGCTACGACAACGGCGCCTTCACCCCCTACTCCAACGGCTACGCCTACACCCGCTTCGGCGTTGAGCTCCACTTCCCCTTCCTGCTTAACCCCTCCACCACCATCTACGGCCTGACATTCGCCGAAGCCGGCAACGCCTGGACCTCGGTGAGCAACTTCGCGCCCTTCAACCTGAAGCGCTCGGCCGGCGTGGGTCTGCGCATCTATCTGCCCATGGTGGGCCTGATGGGTATCGACTGGGCCTAGGGCTTCGACAAGGTCTACGGCACCCGCGGCGGCAGCCACTTCCACTTTGTGCTCGGACAGGAATTCTAAACCTTTTCGACACCCCGCAGTCTAAATCTCTAAAATCACCTAATAACAGATCGCATATTATGAAAAAATTGATCTTCATCCTCGCCATCATGATGGCCGGCGCCCTGGGCTGCTCAGCCCAGAAGTTCGCCCTGGTCGACATGGAGTACATCCTCAAAAACAACCCCCA
>CAZJWM010000009.1:0-2659 GCA_964549975.1 uncultured Bacteroides sp.
TTACGCAGGGTGTCGCTCTCGCCGCGGGTGAAGTCGGCCAGCAGACGCGACAGCAGCATCACCTGCTCCTGATAGACCGTCACACCATAGGTGTCTTTCAGATATTTCTCCATTTCGGGAATATCGTAGGTGATGGGTGCGCGGCCGTGTTTGCGGGCAATGAAGTCGGGGATATAGTCCATGGGGCCCGGACGATAGAGGGCGTTCATGGCAATGAGGTCCTCGAAGGTGGAGGGCTGCAGTTCGCGGAGATATTTTTGCATACCTGCCGACTCAAATTGGAAGGTGCCCACGGTGCGGCCTTCGGAGTAGAGTTGGTAGGTTTTGGGGTCGTCGATGGGTATGTTGGCAATGTCGAGGTCTATGCCCACTGTGCGCTTGATGTTGGCCAGGGCCTCCTTGATGATGGAGAGGGTTTTCAGGCCCAGGAAGTCCATCTTAATCAGGCCGGTGTCTTCAATCACGGAGCCTTCATATTGGGTGACCAGCATCTTCAGTCCGGAGTCTTTGTCGTAGGCAATGCTCAGGGGCACCCAGTCGCTCACGGCGTCGCGGCAGATGATCACGCCGCAGGCGTGCACGCCCGTGTTGCGCACGTTGCCCTCCAAGGCCAGCGCATATTTCAGCGTGTTGAGCACCGTGGGGTTATGCGAGGCCAGCTCGTTTTTGAAGTCCTGCACATATTCGTAGCAGTTTTTCAGCGTGGGCTTCAGCTCCTTGCCGTTGACCTCGGGCATATGTTTGGGCACGAGGTTGGCAATGCGGTTTGACTCGGCCAGCGGGAGGTCTTCCACGCGGGCCACGTCTTTCAGGGCGCTTTTGGCGGCCATGGTGCCATAGGTGATGATTCGGGCCACGTTGGCTTCGCCATATTTCTCGGTGACGTAGTTGAGCACGTCGATGCGGCCGTCGTCGTCGAAGTCGATATCAATATCGGGCAGGGAGATACGGTCGGGGTTGAGGAAACGCTCAAACAGCAGGTCATATTTGATGGGGTCGATCTGCGTGATGTCCAAGCAATAGGCCACGGCGCTGCCGGCGGCGGAGCCACGGCCCGGGCCGATTGACACCCCGCGCTGACGTCCGGCGGCAATGAAGTCTTGCACAATGAGGAAGTAGCCGGGGAAGCCCATGTTTTTAATGGTGTCGAGCTCGAAGTCGATGCGCTCGGTTTGCTCCGCGGTGAGATTTTCGCCCCAGCGGCGGTGTGCGCCCTGATAGGTGAGATAGCGCAGATAGTCGTCGTTGTCGGTGAAGCCGTCGGGCAGGGGGAAGTTGGGCAGAATGGGCTTGTGGTCGATGGTGTAGGGCTCCACCTTGTCGAGGATTTCGATGGTGTTGGCCAAGGCTTGGGGCACGTCGGCAAACACTTCGTTCATCTCGGCGGTGGTCTTCATCCACTCCTGCTTGGAGTAGAGCATACGCGAGGGGTCGTTCATCTTGCGGCCCGTGGATATGCAGATGAGACGGTCGTGGGCCTCGGCATCCTCTTCGTTGACAAAGTGGACGTCGTTGGTGGCCACCACCTTGATGCCAAACTTCTCCGACATGCGCAGCAGCTCGGCGTTGACCTGCTGCTGGCGCGGATAGGCATCGTGGTTGGCGTTGGGCACCGTGGCTTTATGTCGCTGCAACTCCAGATAGTAGTCGTCGCCAAACACGCTCTTGAACCACTGCACCTGACGCTCGGCCTCTTCGATGTCGCCGGCCTGAATCAGTCGGGGAATCTCGCCGCCCAGACACGCCGAGCAGACAATCAGGCCCTCGGCGTGGGCCTTCAGCGCGGCCTTGTCGGTGCGCGGATGGCTGTAGAAACCCTCGCTCCAAGCCTCGCTCACAATCTTGATGAGGTTGTGATAGCCCACAGCGTTTTTGGCCAACACCACCAGGTGGCGGCCGGTGTCTTTCTTGTCGGTGCTCTCGTGGAGCGAGCGGTTGGCCACATACATTTCGCAGCCGAAAATCGGCTTGAAGGGCTCCTGACCGGCGTCTTTGCGGGCGCCGTTCACCTTGTTGACATAATTGAAAAACTCCTTGATGCCGAACATGTTGCCGTGGTCGGTGAGGGCCAGTCCGGGCATACCGTCGGCAATGGCCTTGTCGACCAGCGCCTTCACGGAGGCCTGGCCGTCAAGCACCGAATATTGGGTGTGGACGTGTAGATGGACGAAGGGTTGCATATCAGCTACAAATTTAGCAAATTTTTCTCAACCGCGCAACTGCGATTTTCAAACCGCCCTGATGAAGTGTCTTTCGAGGAGAAAAATCGGGCGGCTGTGAAATTTTAACACTTAATTGTGAACTTTTTCTTCACAAATGGCGTTATAATGTCAAAAGTAACACAAAAGTGATTTTCTCATGCGATACGTTAGTAATCACCGAGCTCCGAGCTTCATCACCGATGATGCGTATGTGAGTCGCCCCACGGCCGACCTGCACAGGTCCGCCAACTGGCTGAATCTCACCCGGTGGATACTGACACTTAGAAAAGACAATAGCACTTCTAGGGTAATTAAGGTTTGATTAGCCGTATAAGAAACCACACCAACAAGCAATAAGCATAATGTAATGAATGGAAGGAGAGGCACGCGTGAGCGCCCCTCTTTTTCTTTTGTGCCCCAACGAATTGCAGAATTCGGGGAAAACGAGTAACTTTGCA
>CAZJWM010000009.1:2759-31853 GCA_964549975.1 uncultured Bacteroides sp.
TTTTCTTTTGTGCCCCAACGAATTGCAGAATTCGGGGAAAACGAGTAACTTTGCACGTATGGACTACAAGATTTTTCCACCTGAAGATATCATAGAAACCGAGGTGACGTTGCCGCTGAGCAAGAGCGAGAGCAACCGCCAACTCATCATCAATGCACTCACCCCGGGCGCCGAGCCGTTGGAGCGCGTGGCCCTGTGTGACGACACCGACGCACTGCGCCACGGCTTGCAATTGGCCACGGCCGACAATAATATTAATGTGGGGGCGGCCGGCACGGCCATGCGTTTTCTCACGGCTTATCTGGCCGTGCAGCCCGGCCACACCTATCTGCTCGACGGCTCCGAACGTATGCGCCGTCGGCCCATCGGCCCGCTCGTTGAGGCTCTGCGCCAATTAGGTGCCGAGATTGAATATGCCGGCGAGGAGGGTTTCCCACCGCTGAAAATCACCGGACGCCGCATCGACGGCGGCGCCGTGGAGATGGCGGCTTCGGTGAGCTCGCAGTTTGTGTCGGCGCTGCTGATGGTGGCGCCAACCATGAGCCGGGGCCTTGAGCTGCATCTGCAGGGCACGATTGCCTCGCGCCCCTACATTGACATGACTCTGCAACTGATGACGCAGGCCGGCGCCGATGCCCGCTGGAGCGGCGAGGAGACCATCGTCGTGGGCCCGACGCCCTATAGCAGCGCCATGGCCCCCGTGGAGGCCGACTGGAGCGCCGCTTCCTATTGGCTGGAAATTGCTGCCATAGGTTCGGCATGGGTCACACTGCGCGGTCTGCATCAGCGGTCGCTTCAGGGCGATTCGCGTGTGGTGGAGCTCTTTGCCCCGAGCGGCCTTGGCTGCGTATGGCAAGAGGATGGCTCTCTGGAGCTGCAACCCACCCCCGACGCCGGTGCGCGCCTGCATGCCGACTTCAGCGAAATGCCCGATTTGGCGCAGACCATGGCCGTGGCCTGCTGCCTGCTGTCCATCCCCTTTGAATTCAGTGGATTGCACTCGCTGCGCATCAAGGAGACCGACCGACTGACGGCGCTGCGCACCGAGCTGATGAAGTTTGGCTACTTGGTGGAGAGCGACGGCGAGGACACGCTGTGGTGGCACGGCGCCGCCTACAACCCCGACTTTGAGGCCGAGGGGATGCCGCGCGTGGCCACCTACGATGACCATCGCATGGCGCTGGCATTTGCGCCGGCGGCGCTCTATTTCCCGGGCATGACCGTGTGCAACGCCGAGGTGGTGAGCAAGTCGTATCCCGATTTTTGGGACGATATGCGCCGCGCCGGATTCACCCTGGAGGAGGTTGAGGCCTGACGCCATGGAGGTGTTTTTCATAATCCTTGGGGCGGTGGTGGCAGTTGGCGTGATTTTGCGTCTGCTCCACCGGCCCGACGACGATGCGCCGCAGGAAGTGGAGCCGCAGCCGGAGCCGCAGGGCGAGTGTTGCGGACAGCACACCGTGTGTGAGCGCGACTCGCTGCTGACGTCGATGAGCTCCGGCATAGAATATTTCGACGACGAAGAGCTCGACGCCTTGGCCAATCGCGATCCGCAGACCTACACCGAGGCTGAAGTCGAAGCGCTGCGCGAGGTCTTGCTCACGCTGCAACCCGCCGACGTGGCCCCCTGGGCGCGAAGCATCCAGCTGCGCCAAATAGCGCTGCCCGACGACGTGCGCGACGAGTTGCTGCTGCTCGTGGGCGAGGCGCGTCAGAGCGCCGATGCGGCCACTACTCCTCGTCGGCCGTGAGCTCCACTCCCGGCAGAGCCACCGACGCCTTGGCTTCGCGGCCGTTCAGGCTGATGCTCAGCTGTGAGGGGAAGCGCACCAATCGCAAAAATTTAGATTCATATTCCGCCGGCATGCTGTCGAGAATGTCGGTGCGGCATAGTCCATGGCCGCCCGGCGGGTCGATGGTGAGGTAGCCTACGCCCAGCGACGTGAGATTTTGGAAGAAGTGGGTGCCCTGACTTGGCTCGATGCGATAGCCCGGCAGCGCGCACTCCACAATCAGGCGGGCACCGCTGATGTGGGGCCAGCGCACGGGTATGCCCAGGGCGCTGTCGCTCGTGCCCCAACGTCCGGGGCCGATGAGCAGATAGGGCTTGTCTTCGCCCACCAGTCGGCGGTTCACCTCATCAATTTCGTAGGCAATGAGTTGCGTCTGCGAGGCCGCAAACGCCTCGGGACGCACGTAGAGCACGTGTTGCACGCCCTCGATGTTGCCGTTGCCCAGAGCCATGTCGGAGCGCAGCAGCAGTTTGTCGTCGGGCAGCGAGAGCACGCGGTCGTCGGCCATCTCCTTGCGGTCTACGATCGGGCGAATTTGCAGCCAGTAGATTGTTCCCTCGTTTTTGCCGTTGACCACACCGGCAAACTCAATCTCCACGGGGCGCGCCATCTCGCGCTCGCCGGTTTGCAGCATGAAGCGCACGGCGTGGGCCAGCGGGAAGCAGTCGTGGTTGAGCATATTTGCGAATGTCACCACCTTGCGTCCCTGTCCGCAGTCGTTGTCCACGAGCATCTGGTCGGCCGCGTCGAAGGTGCTCACCATGTAGCGCAAGGCGCCGGTGCGGGCCACCTCCTGCACGGGCAGGGTGCGTATGTTGAAGTCGTCGTTGGGTTTGAAGGGGGCGGCGCAACTCAGGTCGAGTGCCATCATCCGGCGTTGGGTGTCGCGCAGGGCCAAGTCGAGTGTGGAGGTTTGCAACACTTTGGACGGCTGCGAGGGGTTGAAACGCAGGGCTGTGCCGCCGTCAACGATGGTTTTGCCCAGGCCCACGGCCACTTGGCAGATGCCCTCCTCGGAGCGCTCATGGGCCAGCGGATAGTAGTTGAGCGAGCGCCCCACGCCCGAAAACGACGGGAAGTAGAGGCCCTGATGGTCTGCGCCCACCACCTCCTGGATTATCACTGCCATCTTCTCTTGGTCGATGACGTTGGAAGTGGCTGTCATGTAGCTCTTTGAATCGGAATAGAACACCGAGGCATAGACGCTCTTGATGGCGTCGCGGAGCATCCGCAGCATTTGGCTGCGGTCGTCCACGTGGGGTATCATATAGGTGGAGTAGACTCCGGCAAACGGCTGATAGTGACTGTCTTCCAGTAGCGAACTGGAGCGGATGGCCAGCGGCCCGTCGATCACCTCAAGCAGTGCCTCCAAGTCGGGGAAGAGCCATGGCGGCAATGTGGCCTTCATGAAAGCGGCGTGGATTTCGGAGTCGGGGGCGTCGCTCAGCGCCAGCGGATAGAGGCCGTTGTCGGCCATAAAGCAGTCGAAGATGTCGGTGCAGAGCACCACCGTGCGCGGTATGACGATGTTCACGCGGGTGCCGTCGATGCCGTCGCACACCGGATTTTTCTTGATGATGGAGTCGATAAACGCCAGGCCGCGCCCTTTGCCGCCGAGGCTCCCTTGGCCGATGCGGGCAAAGTTGGAGAAACGGTCGAAGCGTCCGCGCTCAAACACGGCCACCACGCCGCGATTTTTCATGCGGCGATAGCGCACAATGGCGTCGATGTAGAGCTGACGCGCGCGCGGCACGTCGGCCAGCGTCTCCGTGTGATGCTGCTTGATCACCTCGGCCAGCGAAAACATGGCGCGCGAATAGAGCCAGCGGCTGATGTCGTTGCGGCGCGCATGGTAGAGCAGCGTGCGGTCGGGGATTTCGGGCAGTTTATATTGCAGGTCTTTCAGCGAGGTGATGCGCATGATTTCGGTGTCGCTCTCCGGGTCGCGCATCACAAAGTCGCCGAAGCCGAAATTGTTGGCAATGGCTTCGCCAAGGTCGATGGGCAGGGTCTTGGAATTTTTGTCGAGGAAGAGTCCGCCAAACTCGCGGAAGCGTTCGCGGTTGGCCGCCTCGGAGCTCTCCACTATGATGGGCAGATAGGGGTCGGCCGCGCGCAGATATTTGGTCAGGCGCATACCGGCGTCGCGGTCTTTGCTGCCGCCGCGATTGAAGCTCACGTCGGTGATCACGCCCAGCATGTTAGTGCCATAGCGGCGATAGAGCGCCAGAGCCTCCTCATAGTTTCGCGCAAGAATCACCTTGGGCCGTCCGCGCATGCGCAGCATCCGCTCGTGTTCGTTCAGAGCCTCGGTGCTGAAATTGCGGCTCTGCTGCAGCAGAAATTTGTAGAGGTGGGGCAACACCGACGAATAGAATCTCACGGAGTCTTCCACCAACATGATGGCTTGCACGCCCACGCGATTGATGTCGAAGTCGGCGTTCATCTTGTCTTCCAGCAGTTTGATGATGGCAAGCAGCAGGTCCACGTTGCCCAGCCAGGAAAACACGTAGTCAACGGCCGAGAGGTCTTCGGCGGCCAGACGTCGGCTCACTTCGCGGCTAAATGGCGTGAGCACCACAATGGGGATTTGCGCATATAGCTCCTTGATGAGTCGAGCGCCGTTGAAGGTCTCCGAGAGGTCGACGCCCGGCATCGAGATTATCAAGTCGAAATGTTTGCTCTCCAGGGCTCTCAGGGCAGCGGCGTTGTCGGTCACGCGGGTCACGCGCGGCGGCGACGAGAGGTTCAACGACACGTACTCAAAATAGAGCTGCTCCTCCACTCGTCCGTCCTCCTCCATCATAAAGGCGTCGTAGGGCGAGGCGATGAGCAACACATTGAAGATGCGCTGTTGCATCAAGTCCACAAAGGCGGTGTCGCGCAAAAACATGGCCGACCCGCTTGCTGAATCATTGTTCATCATGATTGCAAATTTACACAATTTTCCAACAACAAAAAAGAGAGGCATCTCTCGACGACTCTCTTTGATAACCTTTATCTTAATCTAATACTATGAAAAACACACAGTGCAAATGTACGGCCTTTTTCTTGATTTGCAATAGCCGCGGCCAACTTTTACCAACGTTTAACCGCCTGCCGCAACATTTCACAAACTTTAACGCCGCCTCGCGCCCCCATCACCCACGTTTCCACTCGCTGATGCTGCGCGTTTGCGAGGAGAAATTCACGCCGAGTTTGATCAGGGTGCGGCTGTCGGTAGCATAGGCTGCGGCATAGCCTTTGTCGTCAATTTGCTTGAGTGCGATTTCTGCCGATGAGTCGATTTTCAGCTCAATCACGTAGACGAATTTCGGGGTTTGAACCACCACATCGCAAGCGCCGACGGCGTTTCGCACCTCGGCATACACCTCGTTGTGGAGCATTCTGAAGAAGAAATAGAAGAGTATGTGATAGTGAGCTTCTGTTTTTGCTGCATCAGCCAATATGGCCTTGTCGCCTTTCATAAACGGGATGGAGGTGAGCAAGGCTTTGAGCAGCTGCATGGCCTCGTCGGCATCGCCTTTGCGGAATGCAGCCGACGCGCGCACCACTATGCTCTCGGTGGCGTCGGTGTTGACGTCGGCGTAGAGTGGCAGCAGGTTTTGCAGCATGCCCACGCGCACCTCCGTATTGGGGATGCCCAGTGTGTAGAGCGACACTTCGCGGTCGTAGTCTTTGATGGTCAGATAGCCTGCCTGATAGAGCAACGGAATGGGGCTTTGTTGAGCCTCGATGGGCAGTTCGAGCACTCTCGCCGTGATGGGTTGAGTGTGGTCCAACTCTTGGGGGTTGAATTTTCCCTGTTGCTGATATTTGCGGAGCATCTCCACAAGGAATCGAGGTGTTCCGGTGGCAAACCAGTAGTTGCCCAACTCCTGTTGCTTGAATGCGTTGAGCAGGCTGAACGGATTGAACACACCTTCTGACTCTTGACAAAAGTGATAGCCGTCGTAGGCCTCGGTGAGTCGCGTGACGGTTTCCTCTGTGGAGCATCCAAGGTGGTTGGCCAGCGATTGAATGCCGGGCTGAAAGTTTGTCAGAAGTTCGCTTTTGGTGATGCCGCAGATTGAGGCGAAATCGCGGGTGTGAGTGATGATTTCCAGATTGTTGACCTCGCTAAACATGCCAAGTTGCGAGAATCGAGATATTCCGGTGAGAAACACAAAGCGGAGCGCATCGTCGCAAGCCTTCAGTGGGGCGTAGAATTTGCGCAGAAGGTCGCGGACCTCCTCGCGCTCGTTGTCGGCGTGGTGCATCACTTCCAGCAGCGGCGCATCATATTCGTCGATAAGCACCACCACATCTTTCCCCGTTTGAGCCTTGGCGCGCAAAATCAGTTCAATCAGGCGGTCGCTCAGCGAGGTGCTCTCGTTGGACTTTCCATAAATATCTTCGTAGCGGCGAATCATTCCGCTGAGGCAAGCCTCAATTTCATTGGGGCGTTTGCTCTTGGCCGTGCCGAGGTCGAAGCGCAACACGGGGTAGGCCGCCCACTCCTTCTCCAGCTGCTCCATGGCCAGGCCGCCGAACAGCTCTCGGTGGCCCTGGAAATAGTGCTGCAACGTGCTTGTCAACAGCGTTTTGCCAAAGCGACGCGGGCGACTCAGAAACACAAACTTATAGTCGTGTGTTAGCTTGTAGATCAAGTTGGTCTTGTCTACATAGACGGCGTTACGCTGACGGAGCTCGGCAAAGTTCTGGAGCCCAACCGGGTAGAATGGTTGCGGATTCATTGTGTTAGACTTTCAAAGAATTTCTGCAAAAATAACACATCTCGCGCAGTTTTCCAAACATTTGTCGCCGAATTCAGCGAGGATTTTGGCGGTTTTGCGAGGGGGAAATTGGTAATTAGAGCGGAAATTTGTAATTTTGCGGTTTAGAATAGCTACATTAAATAAAAAAGGAATAAATGACTCAGACCATTCAACAGTGTCTCAACGACAAGGCATGGGCCCGATGGACGGCCCTGATTTTGGTGTCGTTCACCATGATGTGCGGATATTTCGTGACCGACGTCATGGCCCCAATGGAAAAAATCCTCACAACCTCAGTGGCCGAAGGCGGTCTGGGTTGGACCGGCACGGAATACGGCATTTTCACCGGCGGCTACGGCTGGATTAACGTCTTCCTGCTGATGCTCTTCTTCGGCGGACTGATTCTCGACAAACTTGGAGTGCGCATCACCGGCTTGGGCGCATGCCTGTTTATGCTGGTTGGTGCCTGCATCAAGGCGTGGGCCATCTCCACTCCTTCAATCGGTGCCGACGACTTGATTCTGGGCCTGAACGCCCGCGCCATTTTGGCCGGCTTCGGTTTCGCAGTGTTTGGCGTAGGCGCGGAAGTGGCCGGTATCACCGTCACCAAGGCGATTGTGCGCTGGTTCACCGGCCACGAAATGGCTCTGGCCATGGGCCTGCAGGTGGCCTTTGCACGTATCGGCACAGCCTGCGCGCTGGCCTTCAGCCTGCAAATCTACAACCGCTGGCACACCACCGATTTCCCCCTGATTGGCTGCATGAACTTCGGCACGTCGGTGGCCTTCGGCGCCTGCCTGCTCTGCATCGGCTTGATCTTCTTCCTGCTCTTCTGCATGATGGACACCAAGCTCGACAAGAGTCTGCCCAAAGCTGCCGCTGCCGCCGAGGGCGAAGAGGAAGAGGGCTTCAAACTCTCCGACATCAAGCTGCTGGTCACCAACCCCGGTTTCTGGTTGATTGCCCTGCTCTGCCTCACGTTCTATTCGGGCGTGTTCCCCTTCCTGAAGGCCGCCACCAAGTTTATGGAATTTAAGTATGGCGTAAGCCCCGAGCTGGCCGGCTACATCCCGGCGATGCTCCCCTTCGGCACGATTATCCTCACCCCGGTGTTTGGTGCCATCTACGACAAGGTGGGCCGCGGCGCCATGCTGATGCTCATCGGCTCCTGCCTGCTCACCCTGGTTCACGCTCTGTTTGCCATGCCGTTTATCACCTCGCCCGTGTTTGCCATCGCCGTGATGGTGTTGCTGGGCGTGGCTTTCTCGCTGGTTCCCTCGGCCATGTGGCCTTCGGTGCCCAAGATCATTCCTCAGAAGGTGCTCGGTTCGGCCTATGCACTGATTTTCTATATCCAAAACATCGGCCTGATGTGCGTGCCCATGCTCATCGGCTGGGTTGTGGAAAACGTTGCCAAGAAGTCGGACACGGAGTATGACTACACCGTGCCGATGTTGATCTTCACGGCCTTTGGCCTGGTGGCTGTGGTGCTTTCGCTGCTGCTCATCCGCGTGAACCGCAAAAAAGGCTACGGCCTGGAGAAGCCCAACAGCAAGTAAATGGAACGTTTCGCCGACATTGACGGCTGCAAAATAGCCTACGCGCTGACGCCCGGAGAGGGCGCTCCGGTGGTGTTGATGCACGGCTGGGGTTGCTCTTCGTCAACTCTGGCCTCCATCTCAGCCATTGCCACGGGGCTCGGTCGCCCCGTGCTCAACGTCGATTTCCCCGGTTTCGGCGCCTCCACGGAGCCGCCTGAGGTGTGGGGCATCGAGCAATACACCGCCGCCATGGAGAAGCTCCTGGCGCTGGAGGGGATGGACACCGCCGACGTCACCCTGCTGGGCCACTCCTTTGGAGGGCGCGTGGGCATTCTCTACAGCTCGCGTCACGCCGTGGGCAAACTCATCTTGGTCGATGCCGCCGGCGTGAAGCCCCGGCGCTCGCTCAAGTATTATATTAAGGTGTATAGCTTCAAGGCGCAGAAGCGTCTGCTCCACCTGCTGCTGGGCCACGACCGTGCCGAGAAGATTCTCGACCGCCGTCGCGCCAAAGTGGGTAGCAGCGACTATGCCGGAGCCTCGCCGCGCATGCGCGCCATCCTCTCGCGTGTGGTCAACGAAGACCTCACCGGAGTGATGCCCTCCATCAAGGCTCCCACACTGCTCATCTGGGGCGAGAACGACACCGCCACCCCTCTGGCCGATGCGCGCCTGATGGAGCGCCTCATCCCCGGCGCAGCTCTGGTGAGCTTCCCAGGCTGCGGCCATTATAGTTTCCTTGACAACCCCGGCCAATTTGCCGCCGTGGTCAGCAGTTTTCTCAAATCATGAACCAAACCATTCTCACAATCGTCGGCACGGCAGCCCTGCTCTCGGCAGCAGTGGCCCTGGTGATGCAATATTCACGCTGTCTGATGATGTTGCAACAAAATTCATATCGCCCCGAGCGCTATCGTCGCTATCTGAAGCAGAGCGGCGAGAGCACATCCATGATGTCGCTTCTGTCGATGGTGCTCTTTCTGGGCTCGGCCGCGCTGGTGGAACGCGAAGTGTTTGCCGCCGTGGCCTATGCGCAAATCATCTTCTTCGTGGGCGTAATCGTCACGTTGGCGCGCCGCACCTACAAGAAGCCGCTGGTGTGGACCGCTCGCGTCAAGCGCATCTTTGCCGTGATGGCCACCTTGAGCGTCTTCTCCGTGGCCGGCGGCATGGTGGCCACCTCGTGTGGCTGGGCCCATGCCTGCGTCTACGGTGCTGCGCTGCTGACGCTCTTCTTCTGCCTGGCTCCGCAGGTGGCGCAAGTGGCCGTGTGGGTGCTTCGCCCCGTTGAGACCTCGATCAACAACTCCTACATTGCCGATGCCTCGCGCATCCTCGCCTCTATGCCCTCGCTGAAAGTCGTAGGCATCACCGGCAGCTATGGCAAAACCTCCACCAAACACTATCTCCACCGCATCCTCTCGGAGGCCTACTCCGTGTGTATGACTCCCGGCAGTTTCAACACCACCATGGGCGTGGTGCGCACCGTGCGCGAATATCTCAAGCCCTTCGACGAAGTGTTTATCTGCGAAATGGGTGCCAAACAGCCCGGCGACATCCGCGAAATCTGCGACCTGGTGCACCCCACCGTGGGCATCGTCACCGCCGTTGGTCCGCAACACCTCGAGTCGTTCAAGACCATCGAAAACGTGCAGCGCACCAAGTTTGAGCTCGTCGACGCTCTGCCCGCCGACGGTCTGGCCGTGGTCAACGACGACTTTGAATACGTGGCCTCGCGCCGCGTCGACAACGTGGAATGCGTGCGCTACGGCGTGAGCCAAACCCAAGCTGCCGCCGTCACCGCCACCGACATCACCTATAGCGCCGACGGCACCACCTTCACCCTCCACCATCCCGGCGGCTCGCTCGAGCTCCACACCCGCCTGGTGGGCGAATGCAACATCTCCAACCTGCTGGCAGCCGTGGCCGTGGCGCTCCGTCTGGGTGTGCCCGAAGCCAAGATTCAATATGCCGTTGAGAAAATTGAGCAGGTGGAACACCGCCTGAACATCAAGCGCACCCCCGGCGGCCTGACCATCATCGACGACGCCTTCAACTCCAACCCCACCGGGTCGGCCATGGCCCTCGACGTGCTGGCCTCGATGACATCCGGACGCCGCATAGTCATCACCCCCGGCATGATTGAGCTCGGCGACCGCCAAGAAGAGCTCAACGCCGCCTTCGGCAGCAAAATCAACACCTCGGCCGACGTGGCCATCATCGTCGGCGAATACAACCGCGAGGCCATCCTCAGCGGTCTGGGTGCCAACCCAACCCCCGCCGTCCACACCGTGGACAGCTTCGCTCAGGCCCAAGCCCTGCTCACCCGCATGGCCCAAGCCGGCGACACAGTGCTTTACGAAAACGATCTACCCGACACATTCAAATAATGAAAACTAACATAGGCGTGTTTTTCGGCGGACGCTCCACCGAACACGAAATTTCAGTCATCTCCGCCTCGCAGGCCATGGCCGCTATCCCTCGCGAGAAATATGACGTGACCCCCATCTACATCAGCAAGGAGGGCCGTTGGTTCACCGGCGCCGAACTTCTCGACGTGAAAAACTATCGCGACCCCAAGGCGCTGACAGCGCGCTGCACCGAGGTGTATATGGCGCCCATCTTCGGCGACTACAACCTCTATGGCCGCAAGCCCAAACTCTTTGGGGGCAACCCCGTGGTGGCCAAACTCGACGTGGTGATTCCCGTGCTCCATGGCTCCAACGGCGAAGACGGCATCTTTGAGGGCGTGCTCGACAGCATCGGCATCCCCTATGCCGGCTGCAACGTGCTCTCCGCCGCCAACGGCATGGACAAAATCACCATGAAGATGATTCTGCAAGCCGGCGGCGTGCCCGTGGTCGACTACGTGTGGTTCACCGACAAACAATGGTTCTCGCAGCGCGACGACCTGCTGCAGCAGGTGGAGACCCGTCTGGGCTATCCCGTGATTGTGAAACCCGCCAACCTGGGCAGCTCAGTGGGCATCGGCAGCGCACACAATCGCTCCGAACTGATGCAGCGCATCGACGATGCCGAGCGCTATAGCTCGCGCATCATCGTGGAGCATATGCTCGAAGATATGCAGGAAATCAACTGCTCGGTGCTCGGCGACGCCGACGAATATCGCACCTCAGTGCTTGAAGAGCCGCTGCGCTCCGGCGAAGTGCTCTCCTACACCGAGAAATACGTAGGCCGCCCCGCTGCCAAAGGCGCCGGCGCCAAGTCCACCGGCATGCAAAACTCGCAGAAGCGCATCCCCGCCGAGCTTCCCGCCGAGGAGACCGCCGAAATTCAGCGTCTGGCCGGCGAAACCTTCCGTATGCTCGGTTGCCACGGTGTGAGCCGCGTCGACGTGATGGTTGACCGCGCCTCGCGCAAAATCTACGTCAACGAAATCAACACCATCCCCGGCTCGCTCAGTTTCTACCTCTGGGAAGCCTCGGGCATCAAGTTTGACCAACTCATGGACACTCTGGTGAAACTCGCCGTCAAGCGCAAGCGCGACAGCGAGCTCAAAACCGTGAGCTACGACCAAAACATATTCGCACTTGGCGGCGGCTGCAAAGGCGGCGTCAAGGGCGGCGTCAAAACAAAGTGAACATCAACCTCGCGATTTTGCCGCCGCTCAACTCGCCGATAGTGGTGGGGTTGAGCGGCGGTGCCGATTCTGTGGCGTTGCTGGCGGCACTCCGAGCCGACGGCCGCCGCTGCGTGGCCGTGCATTGCCACTTTGGCTTGCGCGGCGCTGAGGCCGACCGCGACCTGAATCATTCGCGCGACGTGGCCCTGAGCCTTGGTGCCGAATTTCGCAGCGTGCGCTTCGACACCCGCGCCGAGATGAAGCGCCGCGGCATCTCCGCCGAGATGGCTTGCCGCGACCTGCGCTACGCCCACTTCGAGCAGGTGCGCCGCTCGCTGGGCGACGACCGCGCCGTCATAGCCGTGGCCCATCATCGCGAGGACAACATTGAAACCCTGCTGCTCAACCTGATGCGCGGCGCCGGCATCCACGGCGTGCGCGCCATGTTGCCGCGTCAGGGCCACGTGGTGCGCCCCCTGTTGGAGTGCACCCGCGCCGAAATTGAGCAATATCTGGCCGAGCGAGGATTGACCTACGTCACAGACTCCACCAACCTCGAGTGTGACTTTGCCCGCAATCGCCTGCGCAACGTGGTGATTCCGGCGCTGACGGAGGCCTTCCCCGATGCCGCCGCCGGCATGGCCCGCTCGCTGCAAAATCTGCGTCGCTGCGAGGCGCTCTACAATTCGCTCTTGCCGCAGAATCCCACCCTCGAGCAGATCAAGGCCTCGGCCGAGCCGCTGACCCTGCTGTTGGAGACCCTGGCACCTCACGGCTTCAACGCCGCGCAGTGTGCCGACGTGCTCCGCGCCGACTCCGGCGCCTGCTTCACCTCCGCCACCGGAGAGCGCCTCACCATCAATCGCGGTCGCCTGATTTTCGATGACGACGCCGAGGCCGCGCCGCCGCGCCTGGCCCACCGCCGCATCACCCCGGCGGAGTTTCATCCCTGCCGCGGCCGACTCTACCTCGACGCCTCAGCCCTGCTCGGCGACCCGCAATGGCAGCTGCGCCCATGGCGCCGTGGCGACCGCATCACCCCCTACGGCATGCGCGGCTCCCGACTGCTGAGCGACGTCTACGCCTCGGCAAAACTCCCCGCCGCTCTGAAGAGCCGTCGCTACGTGCTCACCCGCAACGGCGAAATCCTCTGGGCCGTGGGCCTTTGCGCCTCCGCCCGTTTCCCTGTCACTGAACGTACAACCGAAATAATCGAGATTTATGAAGAGCTTTGAAATCACTGCCACCGTGCAGCAATGTGGCTTCGACGAACTCACCGACGAGCAACGTCAACTCGTGGAGCAAGCGCGCTTGGCCACTCAGCGCAGCTATGCCCCCTATAGCCGCTTCAATGTGGGTGCCGCCATTCGTCTGGACAATGGCGAAATTGTCACCGGCGCCAATCAGGAAAACGTGGCCTATCCTTCGGGCACATGTGCCGAACGCACCACCGCCTTCTATGCCCACGCCCGCTATCCCGAAGCCCGCTTTCGCGCCATAGCCATTGCCGCGCGCGACGGCTCCGGCGCCGAAGTTGCCGACCCGATTTCGCCCTGCGGAGCGTGCCGCCAGGTGTTGCTGCAATATGAGATGCTCGCCGGCGAACCCGTTGAGGTGCTGCTTGCCGGCAAGGAGTTTGTCTATCGTCTGCCGTCGGTGCGCTCGCTGCTGCCGCTGGCGTTCACCACATTCTAAGCCGCTCACGCCCGTATGCTCATCACAGTTGACAACGTGTGCAAGCGATTCGATCGGCTGGAGGTGCTCCGCGGAGTGTCGCTGCAGGTCGACCGCGGCGAGGTGGTCTCGATTGTCGGCCCATCGGGCGCCGGCAAGAGCACTCTGCTGCAAATCATCGGGTCGCTCGATCGCCCCGACAGCGGTCGCGTGATTTTCGACGGCGAAGAGATCACCGCCTACAATGAGCGCCGCATGGCCGCATTTCGCAACGCCCACATCGGTTTCGTCTTCCAGTTTCACCGCCTGTTGCCCGAATTCACCATGCAGGAAAACGTGGCCTTGCCCGCCATGATTGGCGGCATGGCCCACCGCGAAGCTATGGATCGCGCCATGCAACTCATTGAATATCTCGGTCTGCGCGACCGCGCCCATCATCGGCCCAACGCCCTCTCCGGCGGCGAACGCCAGCGTGCGGCCGTGGCCCGTGCGCTCATCAACAACCCCGACGTGGTGTTGGCCGACGAACCCTCCGGATCGCTCGACAGCCACAACCGCGCCGAGCTCCATCAACTCTTCTTTGACCTGCGACGCGACCGCGGTCAGACCTTCCTAATCGTCACCCACGACGAGGGCCTTGCCGCCGACTCCGACCGAATCATCCATCTTGCCGACGGCATGGTGCAATAAATCGGCCTGTTGCAGCGTTAATTCCTTAGTATGAAATTGTCAATTCGTCCACTCCACATATCGCTCGCGGTGCTCTTGGGGCTCTGCGGGCTTCACGCTCACGCCTTTTCCGACGACTTCTACGCTCAGGAGTCGGTGTTGGCCCAAGGCAAGTGGGTCAAAATCCATGTCAACTCCACCGGCATGCAGTGCATCTCGCGCTCGCAGTTGCAGCAGTGGGGATTTTCCGACCCATCCAATGTGAAAGTCTACGGCTATGGCGCCCTGGCCATCAGCGACGTCTTCTCCGCCGAAAACTTTGTGGACGACCTGCCCGAAACCCCCTCGGTGGTCACCCAGAAGGGCCTCGTGTTCTATGGCATCGACGACCAATATCCCACGGTGAGCAGCTCCGGCGAGCCCACCCACCGCTGCAACACCAACACCACTCGCGGCTACTACTTCCTCACGGAGGGCACCCCCACGGCCCCCACCGTGGTGGCCTCCTCGCCCGAGGCCAACCCCTCGACCACGGCCCGCAGCATCGTCTTCCACGAACTCGACCAATATTCGCCCGGCTCCACCGGCACCCTCATGGTGGGCGAAGACTTCAACTACACCCGCTCGCGCCAGTTCACCTACGACCTGACCGACATCGTCACCTCCGAGTCTGTCACCATGAACTGCAGCTTCTTGGCCGCAGCCCTCTCCACCGCCTCCACCGTGCGCTTCACGGTGAACGGCACTGCCCGCCCCGCCACGGCCTCCAATCAGATTGCCTTCAGCGGCGACTTCTCCGACTACTATGGAAACCTCGCCACCATCACCGACCACTTCTCGCTCAGCAGTTCATCGCTGGCGCTGACCATCAGCTTCAGCAACACCGGCAGCGTCTATGCCGCCAACCTCAACTATCTGGAGTTTATCTACACCCGCTCGCTCTCCATGGCTTCGGGCAAGACCCTCGACTTCTTCTCCTCCGATTCGTCGCTGCGCCTGAGCGGCAGCGGCTCGGCCTCAACCAACGTGTGGGACGTGACCAATCCTCTCTCCATCACCGCCATGGCCCTCGACTCCTCGGCCGCGTGGGGCTCCCCCTCGGCGGGCGTGCGCCACTATGTGGCCTGGGATGAAAACTCCTCATTCGGCGTGCCCACCTACGTGGAGAGCGTGGCCAATCAGTCGCTCCACTCCGCCGACCCCGTCGACATGATCATCTTCGCTCCCAAGGCGTATATCTCCACCGCCGAAAAGCTCGCCAACATGCACCGCACCGACCCGCTCGACTCCATATCCGTGCGCGTGATCGACATCCAGCAAGCCTTCAACGAATTTAGCTCCGGAGCATTCGACCCCAACGGTCTGCGCCGCTGCATGAAGATGTTTTACGACCGCGGCACCGCCGCCGGCCACCCCCTGCGCTTCACCCTGATGATGGGCAAAGGCACCTACGACAATCGCCAAATCACCGTGTCGGGCGCCTCGATCTCCAACCCCATGCCGCTGTGGGTGAGCGAAGCCTCGCTGAGCGAAAGCTCCTCGTTCACCTCCGACGACTATTTCGCATTCCTCGAAGACGGTTCAGGCCAACGCCCCAACACCGACCGCCTCTCCGTGGCCGTGGGCCGCATACCCTGCACCTCCGTCTCCGAAGCCGAAGTGGCCGTGACCAAACTCATCAACTATCGCCACTCCATGAAGCGCTCACCCTGGCGCAACCACGTGGTGCTCCTGGCCGACGACGAAAACCAGGGCATCCACATGACTCAAACCGAGAAGATGTGGAGCAACATGAGCTCCGGCTCCCTGGGCCAACGTTTGCGCTTCGAAAAAATCTATATCGACGCCTACACCTACATGGGCGGCACCTATCCGCAGGCCCGCACCGACTTCTACAACGCGCTGAACGACGGCACCCTTCTGTGGTGTTACGTGGGCCACGGCTCCCCCAACGGCCTCTCCGGCGAACTGATTGTCACCACCAGCGACGTCAACTCTCGCTTCTATCTCGACACGCCCCCATTCTGCTACGCCGCCACCTGCAGCTTCGTCAAATGGGACACCGACGCAATCTCCTCGGCCGAAAAACTGATGTTTAACGCCGACGGCGGCCTCATCGGCACAATCTCCGCCCTGCGCTCCGTCTACATCACCCTCAACGGCAACCTCAGCGCCGCCTTCGGCACGGCAATGGCCCAGGCCAATGACGCCGGCGGCTATCGCACCATGGGCGAAGTCTATCAATCGGCCAAAAACAATCTCGGCGCCGACACCAACCGCCTGCGCTACGTCTATCTCGGCGACCCCGCCATGCACCTTGCCATCCCCGACAACTACGTGCAGCTCGACAGCGTCAACGGCGTGGCCGTCACCGACGACGAGCAAACCATTCTGCAAGGCCGCCAGAAAGTGACCCTCAGCGGCACCATCCGCCTCCCCTCCGGTGAGGTGATCGACGACTTCAACGGCGTGGTCACCGCCACGCTCTACGACGCCGAAACCTCCGTCACCACCAATGGTCGTGGCGAAGGCGAACAGATTACCTACGACACCCCCGGCGCGCTGCTCTTCACCGCTCACGGCACCGCCACTGCCGGCCGGTTCACCCTCACCACCGGCATGCCCTCCGAAATGGCCCAAAACTTCCGCCCCGCCACCCTCAACCTCTATGCCTACGCCTCCGACACTTCCGACGAGCGCCAGGCCGTGGGCATCGAACATCGCCTTTACGCCTACGGCGAAGACTACGATGCCTACGACGATGACGAGGCCCCGGTGATCCACTCCGTGGTGCTCAACCACTCCTCGTTCCGCGAGGGCGACGCCGTCAACGCCGACCCCATGGTCATCGCCTCCGTTAGCGACAACGTGGCCATCAACCTCTCCACCGCCGGCATCGGCCACCAGATGACCATCTGCATCGACGGCCAAACCACCTATGGCGACGTGGCCTCGAGCTTCACCCCCGACATCACCCCCACCGCCGGCGAGATGAGCGGCACCATCGCCTATCAAATCCCCGACAACCTCGACGATGGCGCCCACGAAATGCGCCTGCGCGTGTGGGACACCTCCGGCAACGTGGCCGAGCAGACTCTGCAATTCACGGTCAACTCCAAGTCGACGCCCAAACTCGTTGACGTCTATGCCGACGCCAATCCCGCATCCACCTCGACCAACTTCTACGTGACCCACGACCGCCCCGGCCAGAGAGTCACCGTTGACGTCACGGTCTACAATCTTCTGGGGCAGCCCGTCTGGAGCAGCTCCGCCACCGGCCGCAGCGACCTGAATACCTCCACGGCCGTGAAGTGGGATCTGACCGACTCCGCCTCGCGCCGCGTGCAGCGTGGCATCTACCTCTATCGCGCCACCCTGACCGACGCCGACGGCACAACCCACGTCTCGGCCTCGCGCAAAATCGCCGTAACAGCCCAATAACATCAGCAAATGAACCATCAACCGGCAGTCACAATATATTGCGCCAGTTCGCCTGACGCCCCTCAACAGTTTCTCACCGCCGCCCACGCTCTGGGCCAACGTTGCGCCCAAGCCGGACTGGCCACAGTGACCGGCGCCGGCAGCTCCGGGCTGATGGGCGCCGTGGTCGACGGCACCCTCGCCGCCGACGGCACCGCCATTGGCGTGATTCCCGAATTTATGACCCGGCGCGGCTGGCAAAACCCACGCATGACCGAGCTCCACGTCACCGCCGACATGCATTCGCGCAAGGCCCTGCTCGTGGAGTTAGGCTCCGGCGCCATAGCCCTGCCCGGCGGCATGGGCACCCTCGACGAGCTCATGGACTTGCTCACCCTCTGCCAACTCGACCTCTATCACCATCCCGTGGTGATTCTCAACATCGACGGATTCTACGACAACCTGCTGCGCCAGTTTGCCCACGCCGAAGAGTGCAACATGATGCGCCACTTCGACCTCCGCACCAACCTCTATCACGTGGCCACCACCCCCGAGGAGGCCGTCGAAATCATTGCACGCCATGTTGCCGATTCTCGCCGTTAACCCCGCCCCGGGCCTCGAGCCGCAGATGCGCAACCTGCTCCCCGGCTACGACTCCGGTGTGCTCACCCTCATTGTGGTGGCCTTCCTGGCCATGGTGGTGGGATTCCGCGCCTTGCGCCGCCTGGGCAGCATCTTCTTTGCCGAATTGGTGCAGGGTCACGACAGCGCCAAAGTGGCCGGCGAACACACCACCAGCGAAAACTGGAGCGTGGCCGCCATGCTCGTGCAGACGCTCATCTGCGAGGGGCTGATGCTCTTCAGCTCGCTCTTTGTGAGCGGCCACCTGAGCTTCGCTTCGCAGTCGGCATACACGCAGATGGCCCTCGTGGCCGTGGGCATCGCCGCCGTGGTGTTTTTTATCCAACTTATAGGCTACATCACTGTGGGCTACGCCTTTGCACCCACGCCCGACGACTCCGGTGCCTGGGTGCGCGCCTTCTGCACCACCCAAGCCATGATGGGGATGTTTCTGCTGGTGCCCACCATCGGTGCCATGTTCTATCCCAAGGTGGCCCCGCTGCTCCTTTGGCTCGGCGTGGGCTTCTATGTGGCGTTTCGCATGGCATTCATAATCAAGTCGTTAAGAATTTTTTACGACCAAATTGGCTCATTATTCTACTTTTTTTTGTACCTTTGCACCCTTGAAATGCTACCTCTTGTTTTGGCAATGAAGGCGATGAGGCTCGTTTCTGTGAGCGGTCTCTCCCTCATTTTCTAAACTCTTTCAGGTACAACCAAACCTTTTTTTAAGCGTGAAAATTCAGAAAATACTGGTATCTCAACCAAAACCCGCATCTGACAAGTCGCCCTATTATGAAATAGCGCGCAAACACAACGTGGAACTGGACTTCCGACCCATGATTCGCGTTGAAGGACTCACTTCCAAAGAGTTCCGTCAGCAAAAGATTTCGATGAGCAACTTCACGGCTGTGATCTTCACCGCCAAGGGCGCCGTCGACCACTTCTTCCGCATCTGCGAGGAGATGCGCTTTGTCGTGCCCGAAACTTTCAAATATTTCTGCACCTCCGAGTCAATCAGCCTCTACCTGCAGAAGTACACCCTCTATCGCAAACGCAAAATCCACTTCCCCGAATCGGGCAAGTTTGAAGACCTCGTGCCCATGCTCCAGCGCCACCACAAAGAGAAATTCCTCTATGCCGTGAGCGACGTGAGCAAAGACCTCCTGGCCAACATCGAAAAGAGCAAGCTGCAATACACCAAAGCCGTGATGTATCGCACCGTGGCCGTCGAGATCCCCAAATCGGAACTCGAGTCCTACGACATGCTCCTCTTCTTCAGCCCCGAAGGCATCAAGTCGCTCCAAAAAAATGCCCCCGACTTCAATCAGGGCGACATCCAAATCGGCTGCTTCGGCGCCGCTGCCTCCAAGGCGGTGAAAGACGCCGGACTGCGCTTGGACATGGAAGCGCCCACTCCCCAATATCCCTCGGTCACCGCCGCTCTCGACCACTTCATCGAGCAGATCAACGGCGCTCCGGCCGAATCCTAACCCCACCGAATGTCTCTAAAGCTATACAAGAGCGAAAAGCTCTGTTCGCTCACTGCTATCGACGCGCTCTTTGCCTCCCGGGCCAAGGGCGCGCTGGCGTTTCCCCTGCGCATGGTTTGGCGTGAAAATCCTCAGCGCCAAGGCTCCAAGGCGCAGGTGCAATTCCTCGTGTCGGTGCCCAAACGCAAGCTTCGCCATGCCGTTGACCGCGTGACCATGCGCCGTCGCATCCGCGAAGCCTACCGCCTCAACCGCCACCTCCTTCCCGCTCTCTCCGCGCCCATCGACCTGGCGTTTGTCTACGTGGCCTCCGACCTCCAGCCCTATCGGCGCGTGGAGCAGGCCATGCAGCGTCTGTTGCCGCAACTGCTCCCCGCCCAACCCACAGCCCCCGCCGCCGATGCTCCGTCTGATTCGTCAAGCCATTAGCGCGCTGCTGATTCTCCCCATACGCATCTATCGCGCCTGCATCTCGCCGCTGTTGCCGCCGTCGTGTAGGTTCACCCCCACCTGCTCGCAATATGCCATTGAGGCGATACGCCGCCACGGCCCCCTGCGCGGCCTTTGGCTCGCCCTGCGCCGACTGCTGCGCTGCCACCCCTGGGGCGGCAGCGGCTACGACCCCGTGCCATGATTCCACACGTCGCCGACATCCACACCCACAACCCCGAGGCCCGCGACGCCGTGATCAACCTCACCCCGCAGATGGCCATGCGCCCCGACGCCCTCTATAGCGTGGGGCTCCATCCTTGGTTTCCGGCTACGCCCGAACTGTGGCAATGGGTTTGCCGCATGGCCCGCCACCCTCAGGTGGCCCTCATCGGCGAATGTGGCCTCGACCGCCTGCGCGGCTTGCTCCCCCTGCCGGAGCAAATCGAAATCTTCCGCCAACACATCCTCCTGAGCGAGGCCGTCGGCCGCCCGCTGCTCATCCACTGCGTGCGCGCCTCGGCCGAACTGCTCCACCTGCGCAAGACCATGCGCCCCACTCAGCCCTGGATCTACCACGGTTTCCGCGGACGCCTCGCCCAAGCCGAGCAGCTCCTCGCCGCCGGCCTCTACCTCTCGCTGGGCCCCAACGCCCCGGCCCCCCTGCGCGCCGCCCTCGCCGCCCACCCTCGCATCCTCCACGAAACCGATGATCAATTGATAATTGAAAATTGAAAATGGAAAGTCCGATAGTTTTCGAGTTGTAAGTTCATAGTTGGCCCAATTAGACCAATTAGACTAATTAGACCAATTAGCCCAATTTTTTTTCTCCTCAAAAATTTGGCGGAGTCAAAAAGATTGCATACCTTTGTGGCACAATCAGCACAATAATTCCATGCCCTCAGTGGGCCTCATCGGGATTGTTGTGCTCTTTTTTTGTTGGGCACGATGCTCTCCGATTGAGTTGTAAAAAGCGAACATTCAATCATTTACATCCAATCAAAAAAAACAACACGATTATGAAACAAATCTGCGTTTCCAGCAACTGCCTGATGCGTGCCCTGCCCAACGGCACCGTGCCCCACATCCAACCCGCTATCCTCGACGACTTCACCGCCGACGCCATCTCCGACCTGCGCAACGCGCCGCTCCATGCCGAGGTGAAACGCCTCCTCTCCCTGGGCAGTGTGCTCCTCCAGAGCGGCAACGCCTCACGCGCCCGCGACGCCTACCGCCGCGCCATCCTCGCCATCCTCGACGCCGAAGACCGCGCCGCCTACGACCTTCGACTCATGCGCAACCGCGACCTGCTCTACGCCGCCGCCCGCGGCTACGACCGCGCCTCCGCAATCGTCGACCCCAACCACGAGCGCCACATCACCTACCGTCGCGCCGTGGCCCACTACCTTGCCATCTTCGATGACTGGAACTACTGCTTCCGCGGCATCGACTACGACATCCACATCCCCGCCCACCTCCATCGCTCCGTCATATAAAAGCCTCACCCCGACCCTCTCCTGGAGGAGAGGGAGGTCTATGCGGCCGACGGGCGTGCGCGCGAGCGCGCCTGCGGATAGGGCCGCGGTGACAGGGCAAGAGCGCGCCGGCGGCGCGCAGTGTGTCAGGTCGGAGACCTGTTCGGTCTGAGCACGGGTCGCGGCCCTGCCGCGGCCCGTGTAGGGCCGCTTTGACCCCCCTCTCCTTCAGGAGAGGGTCGGGGTGAGGCTTCGGGGTGAGGCTCCCTACTATTGTGTTAAATCATGTGAATTATTAGGGTGGTGTCGGAAATTTTCGTACATTTGCGGTCAGCCTACGAATCAGGAAAAAACACCTAATATCTACACTCAAGAACGCTGTTTCCCTCGACTCATAGACACACTTTTTGCTTCACAACAAACTATTAACTAATAATCACTTAATTCATTAACAATCAAAACACAACCTATTAACATGAAAAGGTTAAATCTCTTGTTGGCTTGCATGGCCGCCGTGTCCATCCAAGCCTCCGCGACTACGCTTTTCTCCAGTATGGATGGGCCTGTCGATTTGACTACCTTGGAATCGGGTTCGAGTACAAAAGTGCTTGTGTTTGTGGGTGGTCCCGGCAACGACGGCTTCATCTATTATCAAGGTACTCGATTCTGGGTGCCTTCCGGCAAAAGCTCTTTTTCTGTAAACGAAGATATTTCATCTTACGTATTCACTCTCCTAAAGACCGCCGATGGCAATTATCAGCTCCAGGAAAATGTAAACGGTCTCTATATGCCGGCTTTCGTAACCGGAGCTAAGGGCAATTTCAGCAGTAACAATAATGTAGGCACATTCGCTGCTACCGACGTTGCCTCGCCTCAGGGCTATATCAATTCAGACTATATCTACACGTTAACTAACGTTGCTGAAAATGGTTTGGCAGTAACAAAAACCGGCGGCGCTCTTGCAGTGGCCACCGACAATGGCGCAGAATTTCAGTTCTACACCTTCACGTCGACAGAATGCGACCCGGTTTCCTTCCCTCGCAAGAATTGGGATATCAAGGCCTGCTCGGAGCGTTCCGGCACAACTGCCGGCACAGATGGCGTCGCTCGTTTGATTATTGATGACGACCTGAATACGTATTGGCACAGCGACTGGACGAGCACGGATTGCACCGGCTCCAGCAGCCACGCCAATTGGTTCTTGATTGATTGCGGCGAAGAAGTGACATTCTCCGACTTCTCATACACAAGTCGTGCCTCCGGTACAAATGGCATTTTCACCGACTATCAGCTCTTCACTTCAACTGAAGCCATCTCTGAGGACGAAGTAGATACCTATATTGCTCAACACGAGCCTTCGGTGACAGGTACAATTGCCTCAACTTCCGGATTAACCACTATGGTTCACCTCGATGGTAAGGAAATCACCGCTCGCTATCTGCTGATGGTGCGCCCCCACACTGATTCAAACAACTACGGATCATGCGCCGATTTCCAAATCTACACCAACGATGCGGATGCGAAAGCGGCACAAGCCCAAATTGATGCCTACAGATCCTCGCTTGAAACTTATGTGTCTGTTCTGTCACCCGTGATTGATAGTTCGCTGATTTCTGCTTTCAACGGCTATAAACAAGGTTCGTTTGATGCAGAAACAGAGTGCGCTAATCTTGACGCTTTGGCTGCCGACTGCTTCAACTATCTCGATAAGCAGACATATTATATCTACAACACTCGCCGCGGCCAATACCTTACGGCTAAATCCGCCAACGACGGCAGTTCTACTAACACCGTGGCCTACACCACCGACCCCGCCAAATGGCAAATCCGTCAGGTGACTTCCGGCGAGCGCTACTTCCGTTTGTTCAATCCCTGCACTCAGGCTTACATCTCAACTTCTGTTGCTTCGCAGACCACTGATGAGAGCTCTGCTCAGCAATTCTATTTCTTCTCCAACTCGGGTGGTGAAAACAAGACCGACAATAGTGTTTCAATCCGCTTGAAGGATTCTGATAATGGCCTGAACGTCGACACGGAAATATATCACAGCAACCTCACCACATGGGCTTACAACGACGGCGGTTCCTCTTGGGACCTTTCGTTTGTGGCCACTCCTGTTTCAGACATTCAAGCAGGTAGCTACTATCGTATCCGCAGCAACCGCGGCTACTACAATCAGACCGGCGGCTCACTCATGACCGTTAACGGTATACTTGCTGAAAACGGCATCGACAATGATCCTGTGTCACTCACCCACGATGGCACAAACGCCGGCACAATTTGGCAGCTTCAAGCCGTTGACGGAGTCGACGGTGGCTACAAGCTCATCAATATTATTGCTGACTACGATGAAGGTCAGTATGGTCTCTATCGTCCCACAGGCACTAAGCAGCAAGTGG
The DNA here is from genome assembly GCA_964549975.1 of uncultured Bacteroides sp. Classification (GTDB taxonomy): domain Bacteria; phylum Bacteroidota; class Bacteroidia; order Bacteroidales; family Muribaculaceae; genus UBA3263. The sequence goes on from CAZJWM010000009.1 coordinate 26,614, forward strand.
CTCTCAGCGCCGATCCTGCTACGTATTATTTGATTGATGCTTCCACATGCTTCTCGCAGAAATTCCCCAACGGCGTTGCCATCAGCTCTGAGAATAGTGCTACTGGCAACACCTGTATCGATGTTAGTGGTGACGGCAAGCCTATCGGTGATGAGTGGCATCCTGCCATCAGCACAAATGACGGTGTAGACAACCAAGGCTCCGTGTTCTACCTCGAAGAGGTTTCAATGAACGACTACTATAATACCGCATATGCATATAGCATGTCGTTGCCTACCACTCCCAACATTACCGAAGACGCTGCTACCGTTCTGTCCACAGTAACCGACCTCGCCAAAGTCCCTGCACTTTACCCCAATGCAGTTAATCTGACAGGTATTGCTGTAGACTATAGTGAGGCTATGGGCGACATCGCTGAAGCCATTGTCCTGTATCGCGAAGCATTGGCCACAGAATTCCCCGAAGATGATTTTGATGCGGCTGTGGCCGACTTCTATGCGCAGCCCATTGGCAAGCACATCCAGTTCAACCAGGGTACGTATTGGTTGGGCGCCGACGACTCAAGCAACGTCATCAACTCCGTGGCCGATGGCAAGACCTATCTGTCCACCATCTGGCAGTTTGAAGCCGCTCCCGAAGGCTCCACTCTCCCTTACATCGTCAAGAATGTGGCCTCCGGCAAATACCTCGGCTATCAAACATTCAACAGCCAGGCCACATATCCCGTGGTAGCCGACGCTGCCGATGCTCACATCTTCGGATTCTTGCGCAATGGCTGCGGCGAAAACCAAGTACGTCTGACCAATGGCGTTGCCGAAGGTGACAGTAACAACAAAAACTGCATCTACCTTGCTGATGGCTCAGCCAAAATCTGGGGTAATGGTGTAGGTCAGACCATCCTCACTGTCTCCGGTGTGGTTTACGACGAAATGGAATATCCCGCAACCGACGACAACAAGGTAAGTTTCGCAAACGTCAGCAAGAACGAGCACTGCGGCGACCTGAAGATCACCCTGAAGCCCATCTCCACGACTTCCACCCCCGCTGAGGCTCCCGCCATCCGCCGCATCACCGCCCAAGACGACGGCAGCTACGTGATTGACGACTCCGACATCGACGAAAACGGCACAATCACCATCCCCAATGATGGCACCGTGGCTTCCGGCAACTATCTGCTCACCGTTCCCGCCGGCTACTTCGTTGACACCGACGGCAACCTCAATGCAGAGTTCTCCGACACGTTCACCATCGGCGAATCGGGCACCGTCACCTCCATCGACGAACTCACCGTCGACGCTCTCGAGGCTGCTCCCGCTGCCATCTACGACCTGCAAGGACGCCGCGTAGCCTCGCCTCGCGCCGGCCAAGTATACATCCAAGGCGGAAAACTTCGTCTCAACTAATCATTCATCCCCTCCTCAAATGCGAAGCCCCGGGCGCACTCAGCGTCCGGGGCTTTTTGCGGATAGCCTAAAAGTCAATCAGAGCATCTTCAGGGCCTGCTTGATGGCAGACTCGGCAGATACTGTGGGATCGGCGGCAAAGAGTTTGGTGAGGGCTTTTTGTGCCGCGGGGCGGTTGAAGCCGAGCATCACCAGTGCGGCCAAGGCTTCGTCGTAGACGTCGCCGCGAGCGGGCAGCGCGGCAGCGTCGGCGCCGTCGGCGGCCATCAGGCCCGCCAGGGTGATTTTGTCTTTGAGGTCAACGACGATGCGTTGCGCCGTCTTCAGGCCGATGCCTTTCACGGCTTTGAGCATCGAGTGGTCGCCGGAGGCCACAGCCTGTTGGAGCTGAGCCGCGGTCATCGACGACAGAATCATTCGCGCCGTGTTGGGCCCCACGCCGCTCACTCCAATGAGCAGGCGAAAGAGTTCGCGCTCTTGGACCTCGGCGAAGCCGTAGAGGTCGTGGGTGTCTTCGCGAATCACCTCATGGACCAGAAGTTTTGCCTCGCGGAGTTTGCTGATTTTTTCGTAGGTGGCCACGGAGATGTTGAGCAGATAGCCGACGCCTTGCACGTCGATGACCACTTCCGTGGGGGTGATGCGGTCTATTGCGCCGCGCAGATGTTCAAACATGGTTTTCAGCTGTTATGTCGTGAATATGATTGAGAATGGCCTCGTCGGCGGCGGTGAATTCCACGCCGCGGCGCGAGGTGACGATGCGGGCTGTGGCGAAAAATTTCGACATCACCACGTCGGTGAACCCCTGGGCGCCGCCGTCGGAGAATGAGGCTATGAAGTTGCGCGGAAATCCGGCGCCGTGGATGTTGCACCCCACGCCCACCACCGTGGCCGTGTTAAACATCGTGTTGATGCCGGCTTTGGAGTGGTCGCCCATAATCAGGCCGCAAAATTGCAGACCGGTGCGGTCAAAGCGGCGCGTGGCGTAGTTCCACAGGCGTATGGGCGAGTAGTCGTTTTTGAGATTGGAGGAGGTGCATCCGGCGCCGAGGTTACACCATTCGCCGATGACGGCGTCGCCCAGATAGCCGTCGTGTTGCTTGTTGGCGTTGCCGAAAAACACGGCATTGCTCACCTCGCCGCCCACTTTGCAGCGCGGGCCGACGTTGGTGCCGGGCAGCAGTCGGGCTCCGGCTCTGACGCGACTTTTACGGTCGATCCACACTGGGCCGCGCAGGGCGGTGAGTTCCTGCACTTCGGCGTCGGCGGCGATGTAGACGGGGCCTTGGCGGGTGTTGATGAAGCAGCCCTCCACGTCGGCTCCCTCTTCGATGAAGAGCCCTTCGGCGGGGCCAATCAGGGTGCACGACTCAGGCAGCGGCGCGCTGTGGCGGCCGTGGGTCAGCGCGGCAAAGTCGTCGGTGATCTGCTGCCGCGATAGGCCAAACACGTCGTAGGGGCGGCAGATGCGGCGCAGGTCGCCCACGGTGGCCTGCGGAGCGGTGCCCTCGGCGGGGGTGCCCATCGCGGCTATCAGTTGGCCGTCGGCGTCGGCAATCCAGTTGCCGGGGGTGAGCGCTTGGATGGCCTCAACCAGCGGTGGGGTGGGGAGCAGGTTGCCGGCTATGCGCAACTCGGCGTCGGCCAGAGGCGGAAATTTTTCGCTGAGGTAGGGCTCGGTTTCGTAGCCCACGGCGCAGTCGGGCCACAGGCGCTGCCAATGGTCGGCAATCGTGCCGGCGCCTACGCGAATTTGCGCCACGGGGCGCGTGAACGTCAGCGGCAGCAGCCCCTCGCGTTCGCAGTCAAAGAGGTTTAGCTTCATTTCACCGGGCGTTTTTCCATTTTGCTGAATGCGTCGATCCACTCTTGGCTGATGGGGATGGTCTTTTGCGTGGCCAAGTCGACGGCCACCATCACCACCGACGCCGCGCATTTGAGTTCGCCCGTGTCGGTGCGCACCACGGCCTGCCGCAGCTGCATCGACTTGGTGCCCACGCTCTCCACTTGGGTCAACACTTCGATGGGCTCGCCATAGCGCGTCTGCGCCATGAAGTTGACGTTGATGTTTGCCACCACCAGGTCAATCTCCTGCCAGTTGATGCTTTGGCCGCGGGCCTTGGTGAGATAGTCCACCTTGGCCAGGTCCATGAATTGCAGATAGTAGGTGTTGTTGAGGTGGCCCAGCATGTCGATGTCGGTGAATCGCAGCTGAATGGGCAGATGGTGCAGAAACGGATGTTTCGGCAGCTCTATTATTGGTTTTGCCATAAGTCTTTGTTTTAGTGTATGATAAGTTCGGTGATGGCGGCGCTCCCAACGGCATTGTTGAGCTGCGACACCAGCGACGAGCGCATAAATTGCAAGTCTTGTTTCAGGGCGGCCGACTCCACATAGACGTGCATCACGCCGGCGGCGGTGACGTAGCGGCGCGTGGTCAGGCGGTTCACCCCCGGGCCCACGATTTCGGGCCAAAGGTAGAGCGCACGCTGCCGGGCCTCGTCTTCTTCGAGGCCCACACGTTGAAACACGGCGTGGATGATTTCGCCAACGGATTCGGCTTCAGTCTTTTTCATGGCTGATGGGGGTAAAGATGCCGTCGGTCACCTCCCACAGGCGATAGTCGCCGGCGGTGCGCTGCATGATGCTGTCGAGGTGACTGCGGTTGGTGTCGGTGATGAAAATTTGGCCGAAGGTGGGATTCTCCACAATCTGCATGATGCGCTCCACGCGCGTGGCGTCGAGTTTGTCGAAGATGTCGTCGAGCAGCAGCAGCGGTTTCAGGCCGGTGGCCTCGCAGAGAAACTCATATTGCGCCAGGCGCAGGGCTATGGTGAAGGTTTTGCACTGGCCCTGCGAGCCGGTGCGGCGCATCTCCAAGCCGTCGAGTTGGAAGGCAATGTCGTCGCGATGGGTGCCCACGGAGGTGTGCTTCACAATCTCGTCGTGGCGGCGTGCGCTTTCGAGCAATTGGCCCAGCGGAGCGGTGCTCAGCTGCGAGATGTAGGTCAGCGAAGGGGTTTCGCGTCCCCCCGAAGCCATCTGATAGTAGCGCTCAAAGATGGGGCGCAAACGCTCCACCCACGCCTGCCTACATATATATATATAGGAAGCGGCCGGTTCCATGCCGGCCTCAATCGCCTCATAGAGGTTGTGGTCCACGGCGCCGTCGCGCAGCAGGCGGTTGCGCTGCTCCAGCAGACGGGCGTAGCGAATCAGCGCATCCAGATAGCGCGCGTCGCCTTGGCTGATCACCATATCCATCCAGCGGCGGCGCTCCTCGGCGCTCTCGCGAATCAGGTCGATGTCGGTGGGCGACACCATCACCAGCGGAAACGTGCCGATATGGTCGGCCAGGCGCTCATACTCCTTGCCTTTGCGCTTGAGCGACTTCCGGCGGCCGCGCGTCAGGCCCAGCGTGAGCTCCTCGTCGAGGCCGCGGCGCACGTATTGCGCCTTGACCATGGCAAAGTCCTCGCCGCGCTTGATGAGCATGGCGTCGGTCACCCCGCTGAAGCTTCGCGCAAAGCTCAGCGTGTGGAGCGCGTCGAGCAGATTGGTCTTGCCCATGCCGTTGTGGCCGAGCAGGCCGTTCACCTTCGGCGAGAACTCCAATCGCGCCTGCGCGATGTTCTTGAAATTATCAATAGAGATAGATGTCACTTGCATAACTGCAAAATTACGAAAAATCTCGCACCTCGCCAAGCCTCCGCGCCCCTAAAGTCCTTAAAGTCCCTAGGGCCCCTAAAGTCCCTATATTCGGCGGCGGCGCGGGCGGTGACGCGTTAACGAAAGTTAAAGTGAAAATATTTTTCAATGGGGTTAAACGGGTGTGGG
>CAZJWM010000010.1:0-31659 GCA_964549975.1 uncultured Bacteroides sp.
TGGTTCTGCATCCGGCCCACTGGAAAAACTCCGCATGCATCGACAGCGCCGACAATCCCGTCAGCACCACGAAAAGCATCTGTTTGATGTGTTTCATCTTATTATTGTATAGGTTAAAAGCCACGGAGCAACGCGCCCCGCGATACCCACAAAATTACCCATTCCCACTCAAACCGCCAAATTCCTCGCCCCAAAATCGCCCCTTTGTAACAACATTGTCACATCCCACCCCAAAATCCTGCTTCAATCCGGGGCATAATCGCCCCCGGCACGCTGCTCGGGAGTTTGGCAGTTTTTTGAGGTTCCGCAAATTTCGGTCAAAAGGGGTTGCGGGGGTCGGCAATTATTTGTATATTTGCAACATTCTACACGTTTATTAACCAAATAAACTATCGATGCAAAAACAAATTAACATTGGGCTGGCTCTGTCATTGCTACTTGCCGCCCAGATTGTCAAGGCAGAGAAAGTGACACTTAACTCGCTGATCTACGACCTTGACGCCACCAAAGCCACAGCCTCGCTTTGTGGCGCCGCGACCTCTGCGCCCGCCGCTGTGGAGGTGCCGTCAGTTGTGACCTATTCCGACAAAGAGTATACCGTCACGGCTGTGTCCGACCAAGCATTCTATAAAAACGCTACCATCACGTCAGTGTCACTGCCGGAGACCGTCACCACAATCGGCAATCACTCATTTCGCGAATGCACCGCGTTAAAAAGCATCGCGCTGCCGACGTCGCTGCAGAGCATCGGCAAAAACTGCTTTTCAAATTGCACGGTCCTGACCTCGGCAGACCTGCCCGAAGGGCTCACCACCATTGGCGAATGGGCCTTCCAAAACACCGCCATCACCGCCGTCAATTGGCCCGCCGGAGTGCCCGAAATAGCCACTTGCACATTCTATAACTGCACGCGGCTTCAATCCGTGCAACTGCCGGCCGGGATTCGCGAAATCGGCATCAATGCGTTCAACACCTGCACGAGTCTGGTGTCAATCAATTTGCCTGAAGGGCTGGTGAGTCTCGGAACCGGAGTGTTTGGCAACTGCACCGCATTGGCCATGGTGCGCATCCCCGAAAGCTGCACAGCCATCTCCGAACAAGCGTTTTATCGCTGCTACGGTCTGCGCCGCGTGTTGTTGCCATCGGCACTTCGCACCATAGGCAAAGCCGCATTCTATGAGTGCACCTCGCTGACCGAGATGACGCTGCCTGAAACGGCCACCGACCTCGGGTCGAACATCTTCTATGGCTGCACCGCACTCACATCCGTTTCCCTGCCTGCGGGCATTACCTACGTGCCCGAAGGTTTTCTTTACCAATGTATTGCGCTGCCAAAATTCGCCATCCCCGAAAGCGTCACGGAGATACGCCGAAATGCATTCTTCGACTGCGAATCGCTCAGCAGCATCTCGCTGCCGGCAGGCGTCACGTCGATTGGTGCCGGGGCCTTCTCCTATTGCCCGATTATTGAAATCGAACTGCCCGACGCCCTGAGCGAAATCGGCAACAACGCATTCTATTACTCTTCAATTCGCCATCTGAGCCTCTCGGCCAACGTCAAAAGCATCGGCCAGGCCTTTGTGGTGGGTTGCAGCGACCTGAAAGATATCACCGTTGACGAAGGAAATGCCGCATATCGCAGCATCGACGGTGTGCTATTCGACAAAAGCGGGAAAAGCTTGCTGGCATTTCCCGGCGGCAAAATCGGCAAATACACCTTGCCCGACTCCGCCGAAGAGATTAGCGACTATGCGTGCAACAAATGCGAAGGGATCACCGCCATCGACTTCAACGACAACCTGCAACGCATTGGCCTGTCGGCCTTCTTCAACTGCATAGGCTTGAAGACGTTGCAATTTCCGAAAAGCCTCACCGCCATTGGCAACACCGCCTTCTTCTCATGCACATCGCTGCAGCGCGTGGCCCTGCCCAACGCACAAGTGGAATTTGGCAATCTGCCATTCTACAACACCGGACTCACCGCGCTGGTCATCCCCAACGGACAGACCTCGCTCGCGGCAAATCAGCTTGTGCAATATGCCTCAGCGCTTGAGGAGGTGTCGCTCCCGGCATCGCTGACGGAGACCACTCTGATTGGCGAAAACTGCACAGCACTGAAAGTGATACACAGCTTTGCCACAACCGCTCCGCGCATCACGTCTATTGGCTCCACGGTGACGAATAAGCTCACGGTGAAAGTGCCCGTGGGCAGCAGCGAATCCTACAAAGCAGGGTGGGGCGCATACTACCCCAACGCCACCTTCGTGGAAGAACTCCCCGCCGAAGCCACTGTGGCAGCAAAGGCCAATGAGGCCACTATCAGCTGGCCGGCATACGCCGACGCGACATTCGCCGGAGCCCCCGAACGCTATTGCCTCAACATTGACGGCCGTTCAATCGACATATTCGACTTCACCGAAGGCAACACCATCTCCGCCGACGTTGACTCTCTGCGGCCCGACACGGAATATGCCTACAGCGTGGAAGGCTACTCATCCTACGGCGAACTCACCGTGGCTTTGAGCGGCACGTTCACCACCGAAAGCGACGCTGCCATCAGCGAAGTTTGCGCCGAGGATTGCCCGACGGAATACTTCGACCTCACAGGCCGACCGGTGGCACGTCCTCAGGCAGGCAAAATCTACGTGAGCCACAGCAATGACGGCACCAAATTAGTGAAACTCAACAATAACCTAATAAACAACACACCATCAAAGCAATGAACAAATTAACATCACTTGTAGCGGCAGTGGTCCTCTGCCCCGCCGTGCTGGTGTTTGCCGACACCGAGACAATCGACTGCTCCGGTTTCACCCTCAACACCAACCTCTTCGACATGGGCACCGGCTACTTCCTCTCAGCCGGCTCATGGGGCACAATGACCATCGAACAGGGCAAAGGCTCGCAAGCTCCAAAGTATGCCGACGGCAAATTCACAGTCTACGGCGGCAATTCGCTGGTGCTGCAAGGCAAATCCGTGCAACTGGCCGAACTCATCGGCGAAGCCTCCGGCTGGGATACGTCGACCACATTCTCCACACGCAACGGCGACATCGAAGCAGCGCTCGTGGGCAACACAATCTACTTCAAATCGCCCACCGCATCGACCGCCCTCAGCCTCTATCTGCCTGAGGATGACGGCAGCGACAGCCACTTCGACATCTCCACAATCAGATTCACCGACGTCTACACCGACCCCATCCCCACCGGAAACGGCTCCGAGACACCCGATCCCGGCACAGAAACCCCCGAGGAGCCTTCGGCCGAAAGCTACGCCGACGAGGCCGCCGCATGCAACATCAACATCTCAACACTCGCGGCCAACAAAGACTACTACGAATTTTCGCCGCAAGTGTTCATAATCAACAACGGCCACTCAATCACCATCAGCCAAGGGAGCGGCAGCAATATTCCCACCATCAAAGACGGCACACTCTACATCTATGCCGGCAACCTCGTGCAAACCTCGTTTGGCACGCAGATGCAGCGCATTCGCTTTGCCGGTATCACCGACTGGGCCGCAGGCACCACCGCCACCCTCAGCGAAGAGGGCACAGCTGAATTTACCGACGAAGGCCTCGTGGTGACCGGCAACGAAAAGGGATGGTCGCTCAACGTGAGCATGCCTGCCGACGGCGGCAGTGTGCTCAAAGTGAAGATGCTCAACGTCTACGAGACAATCGAGACCGGCGACATTGTCACCCCGGAAGAGACCGAAGACGAGCCCACAGCTGTGGTTAACATCTCCGAACTCACCACCGGCAGCGAACTAATCAACGCCGGCGGCTCGCTCTACATCTTCAAGGGCAACGACAGCTTCTTCTTTGAAAAAGCCGACGGCGCCACCTCTCCCGCCTATTCCGCAGGCATCATCACAGTCTATGCCGGCAACCGCATTGGCATTCAAGCTCAACGCGCCCGTCAACGCTACAAATTCATCGGCAAACTCACCAACTGGGACGAAACCGCCACATTCAGCGAAATGGCCTCCGCATCGGCCCGCTTCGAGGATGGCAGTCTCTACGTTGACGGCACCGAACCGCTGATGACCTACAACGCCTACATGCCCGCCAACGCATCCAATGGCGGCGAATCATCGTTTGCCATCTCCTCAATCCGAGTTTACGAACAGATTGGCGGCGAACAGAGCGCACTGAAGAATCTCATCTCCGACGGTGAAGTTGTTGCCGTCGACGGTCGCAATCTGCAAGTGCCCGCCGGAGCCAAGGTCTACAACATGCGCGGCGCAGAAGTGAGCACCACCTCGCTCCCTGCCGGCATCTACGTGGTCAGCACCCCCAACGGCAACGTAAAGGTCTGCATCAAATGAAGAAGATTCTCCTAACGTCAATAATCATCTCGGCAGCGGCCACTTTCACGGCTTCTGCCGAGATGAATCTGTTTCAACAGTCCACATTCACTTTTGCTCCGCAGGCGTCGGCAATCCACCGCGCAGCCGCTGACGGCGAAGAAGTGCAGACTGTGCCTTACTACGAAGGCTTTGAAGGATGGGACGGCATCAGCTTCGATTGGATTCCCGCCGGTTGGGCCGACGTGTCGAAATCGGATCCGCCACACACCCGCCCGGCTGAGGATTGGACACTGAACTTCACGTGGCAAGTGGAAGGCTCCAGTTGGGGCGACAGCGCCCCCGAAGGCAAATATATGGCCCGCATAGGCAACGCATTCTACACCGACCCCGACAACCCCAATCGCACCATCTTCGAAGAACAAGACGAATGGCTCATATCGCCCAAAGTGGCGCTCACCGACCACAATATGCTCTACTTTCAACTGGGGCTCCACCCCGGCTGGTTGTTCATCAATCCGTCGACCATGAAGTTTGACCGTGTGAACAACATCATGGAAGTGCACATCTCCGACGATGGCGGCGACACCTGGACCAAACTATGGGACTGCCTGGAAGCCGGGCAACAATTCAGCGACGATGAGCTCTGGGCCTCGATGTCGTCGCTCAAAAGCAATTGGATCAAGGCTCGCATCGACTTGAGCGAATATGCAGGCAAGACCGTGCAAGTGGCTTTTCGCTATGTTGGTGTGGAGGGCGAATCAATGTTGCTCGACGCCGTGGCCATACGTCAACCCTCGCCGATAGCGCAATACATGGCCCCGAGCGGCATGTTCTATTCAGGCTACTCCATGGACTATGCCACCGCCGACAAGGCCACCATGCTCTACGGCACGGACAAGACGGCCACATGGACCAACGTGTCGAACATCGACTGCCAACAATTCATCTGGGCCTACGTTGACGGCTCGGGCCGACTGCAACGCGACGAAGATGAAAATCTGGAGTTCTACTGCCGCCCGGGCACGATGTCCGTGCCGATGCTCACGGCGTCGGCCGACTATGCCGATGACTCGTCGTTTTCGCTGCCATTCGACCATGTGCAATTCGGCGGCGAATTGGCCGACGGCGTTGGCGCGTGCAACTTCGACCTCTCGCGCAGCGTGGGCAGTTTCCAATCAGGCGACACATATATCTTTGGCAACAACGGCAACGACTTCTGGTCGAGAGCCGTGACAGCCACAGGCTACAACGTGTCGCTCGAAGCCTATTGCAACTATTTCCCGGCGCCTAACCATAGCTACAGCATCTCCAAAGTGTGGATCAACGCTTGGGCCGACTTGGAGCCTGAAGCAGAGTTGACCGTCGACCTGCTCACGGTGTCGGCTTCCGGAGGCGTGAGCGAAGAACCCCTGGCCTCAGCCATCTGCAAAGCCGCCGACGTGGTGTATCACACCGATGCAGACAGCACCGTCTACGCCTCACTGCCATTTGATTTTGGCAAACGCATCACCATTGACGGAGCGCTAATTGTGCGCATCTACGGTTTCGACGGACCCGGCGTGAAATCCCTGCAATTCCTGCACCAATATCTGCCCAACACCGACGGAGCCAACTTCGCCTACGTTCAACTCTCCGCATCCAACTCGGAAAAGACAGTCAGCGAACTCGTCTCGGCCGCAGGCATCACCACGCAATATGGCTCAATGTCGACGGCGCTATGCGTGAACATGGACGTGAACTTCTCGCGTTTGGAATGTAGCGACCGCTCCTTTAACGCCGGATGCGAAGCCTCGGCCAAAGGTTTCCGCTTCACCACCGACTATGCCGGCGACGACGTGAGCGTCAGCGGCGACGGCGTGGGCGATTGGATCACCTACAGCGTCAAAGAGCTTGACACTGCCACATCGGTGCGCGTGATCACACTCTCACTCAGCGAAAACAGCGGCGGCGCACGTTCAAGCGAAGTCACCGTGGCCATTCCGGGCTCCTACGTCAAGCTCAACGTGTCGCAAAGTCAGGCTGCATCCATCGCAGATGTAAACGTCTCGGAGCAACCCTCGGCAAGATTTATCGGCAACGAGCTGCGCATCAACAATGCCGCAGGCAGCACGGCTCAAATCTTTAGCGCCACAGGTGCACTGCTGACAAGCCAATACATCGCCACAGAGGGCTTGAGCTTAGACGCATCGCTGTGGCCCGCCGGAATCTACATCATCAAATTCGACAACAATCACACTCAGAAACTAATCAAACAATGAAACTCAAATTTATGTCACTGCTGTTGGCGGCATGCGCCGTAGGCTCTGCGGCCCACGCCGAGGAGAGCCGATCGGTGCACTATCGCATCCCCGACGGATGCTTCTGGTTCGGTTCGTCGGACTATCGCCAATATGTGTGCGGTTCGGTGATTGCACCCCCATTCTCCACCATCACGTGGGTGAACGACAGCGAGAGCTCTCCGGAGAGATTTCGCTGGACCTACAACGACCCCACGGAATACAATATGGTGGAAACATGGTATAACCGCACCAACGACCACGACCTCACCCAACAAACCGGCTCAATCTATATGCGCTACGTTCCGACTCTCGAGGGGATGTTTGCCAACGGCGAAGCCACCGACACCGTCAGCTACTCGCTGCTGAACTCTCGCAACGAAGCCTCTTATTTTCAGGCCGGCGGCCACCCCGGCGGCATGTTCTTTGGCAACTACCCCGGCATTGCCGATATGGAATGTCAGTCGTGGGGTTTCGGCACCTACAATCTTCGCCTGGGCGAAGTGGTGGCCAACGTTGGCTCCCCAGACAACTACGCCTTCGGCACCGGCAGCAGCATCTCTCAGGCCGGCGCCACCGGCTTGGCCTGCATCTACCACCAACCCGGCGCGTCATACGTGATTGACGGCGGCGTTGGCGCAAAACTATATTTCGCCATGGACGACGAGGCCGAGATTGTGATCACCCTGCGCAAAGCCACCAAAGTGAGCGACTCGGAATACACTCTGGGCGAAGAAATCGGCCACATCATCACCACCGGCGCCTACATGAAGTCGCAGGAGAATCTGCTCCCCATTGGCAACGGCTACTACGGTTTTGTGAAGTGGCCCAAGTTTTATCGCACGGACGCCGACGGCAACGAGGAGGAAATGCAGCCGATGGTCGACACAGCCCTGGCCGTGGTGTTCAGCGGCTGGGACTCCGACTTGGTGGACTTCTTCGCTTTCAGCACAAACGAAACACGCTCATCCGATGTGGAGACGGCTGCCTTCTGGACAGGCGGACAACTGGGCAACTCCGCTCAAGCCAAATATGCCTACTTGGCACCAAACATGGCCCTCTACGGCTGCTTCTCATATCTCTACACACCGCAAACGGAGTTCACCGCCTCGAGCATTGGCGAAGAGATTGAGTTCAACATCGACCAATATTGGTGTTACGCCGACTTGCGCATATTCGTCGACGGCGAGGAGAAGGAGGTGCAACAGGTGCGCGACGCGCAACTCACCGACTGGCTCAGCCTATACTATCGCAAAGACCTCTCGTCAACGCAAGAGGTCAACAAGATGACGCTGACCGTGGCCCCCAACTCCGGCGCAGCCCGTCAGGCCGTAATCACATTCATGGACATGGATGGCCGCACATTAGACGTGACCGTCACCCAATCGGCATCGGCCTCAATTTCGGAGATAACGGCAGCTCCGAAGGATGCCGAAGTCTATGACCTTCTCGGCCGACGCATCCTCTCGAAGGCTCCGCAGTCGGGACTCTACATCAGCAACGGACATCTGGTTCGCAAATAAGCGTTAGAATCGCCACACGCTATTGAGCGCCTCGCACCTTGCGGGGCGCTACTTTTTTGCGCGACAGAGTCAACAGCGGCAGATAGAGCAGCAGCGCCAAAAGCGACATCAGCAGGCCGCCAATAGTGCCCAACGCCAAGGGAAACCAGAAGGCCTCGCGACCATCGGCGCCAACCATAAACGGGATGAAGCCGAGAATGGTGCTCACCACGGTGAGCATAATCGGCGTAATCTTGGCGCGGAAGGCGCGCTGATAGGCCGGAAGCTGCTCTGACGCCCGCTCGCGGCGATATTCCGTGAGCAGATAGATTGCCGCATTCACCGTGATGCCCGCCAGAAGGACAAACGCCGCAAAGCCACCTTGGTCGAAGTTCATCTTGGTGAGATAGAACGCCAAAAACAGTCCGATGAAACTGATGGGAATCATAGCAATGATGATCAGCGGCAAACGCAGCGAATTAAACAATATGGCGGCCGTGAAGAAGATGATGGCTATAACTAAAAGCAGCAGCCAATAGTTTGACGACGAAGCGTCGCCCCAGCTGTAGCCGTTGCGCGGATTCTCAATCTGATAGCCCATGGGCAGGGTGGTGCGAAATTCCTCGATATCCTGTTTCAGCATTTTGTCGCCCTGCATCATCGAACCGATATATTCATACTGCAGACAGAGGCAATATTGCTGATTTTCCTTGGCTATGGATTTGGCGGCATTGCTGCGCTCAACGGTGGCGAAATCTGCAATTTTGAATGTTGAGCCGTTGGCCGTGAAATGTAGATTTTCCAGCGACCAGACGTCGTAGAGTTGGCTCTGACGCGAGCTGAGAATAATCTGTTCGGAGCCTTGAGCGGTGTAGCCACACGCCAAGTCGCGGCCAAACACCGGTTGCAGTGCGCCATAGAGGTCGCTGACGCTCAGTCCGGCCTCGGCCAAAGCGGCCTTGTCGATGCTGAGGGCGTATTCGGTGTAGTCGCTCTTATACCACGAAAATTCCGACGAAACTGTCACCTCCTTGATGCGGCGATGGCCCAGCAGTTTTTGCCGGAAACTCTCGGCTAATTGCTCAAGTTCGTCGTAGTTATAGCCGGTAAGTTTCACTTGATAGCTGCCGTTGCGCTCGGTGACGTCGTTGCTGAAGCCGCGGTCTTCCAGACCGAACACCGACCAGCTGCCGCCGCCGAGAGTCAACGCTTTGCTCACCACGTCGGATTTCAGCTGATAGGGAAACGACGTGCGCGCGGCCTTGCGAGTGAACGACACGGAGATGTTGGCCTGATTGGCCGAATAGACATTTGTGCGGAATTGACGAATTTCGGGATAGGTGGCCAGATAGGCTTCCATGCGTTTTATAAGCTCATTCATCTGCTCGATGGTGGAACCGTTGGGCAGCGATGCGCCGATTTGCAAAACGGGCTCATTGTCGTCGCGATTGAAGTAGCTGCCCTCATACACATCGTCGACAAACAAGCGCAACGTGCCGCCCAGCAGGCGGTTTACCCATGGGCGAATCTTGTCGTTGTAGGTGTGCGACCCGAGGGTTTTATTGTAGATTGCGCAATCGGGCACCTCCTTGGGGAGCATAAACACCGGCAGGCCAAACGCCAAGACGATAACGGCGAGAAAAGCCCAACGGCGGCGCACGCTCACGCGGATAAACCATCCATAAGCGCGGTTAAGTGCTCGAACCAAGCGCATACGCCGGCGGGGCAGGCGCTTGGCGGCGCCCTCCACGTGGAGCCGCTCCATCAAAGCGGGAACGAGAAACAGAGTCACGGCCAACGACACGGCCAAATTGATAATCACCACGGCCACGAAATCCTGAAGATTCAGTCGCAGTTCGTCGTCGAGGAAGAAGACAATGCCCATGGCGCCGATGGTGGTGAGCGTCGCCGCCAAAATTGCCGGGAAGGTGTCCCACAGGCGTGCACGGCGTTTCAACGCGTCAGACATCACGATGATATTGTCGATGATGAGATTCAGCGAAATGGTTATGCCGGCCAGCGAATAGAGCTGTATCTCAATGCCAAGCAGATAGTAGAATATCACGGCCACGGCCAGACTAACGGCCAGTGAGATGGATATAACGGCCATATAGCGCCAGTTGAGCGTGATCAGCGCCACAAACACGAGCAGAATCAGCAGCGTCAAGCCCGAGCGGAAATAGATTTTGTTGAGTTCGGAGGAGATTGACTCCGTGGCATCCGAACTGATGTTGAAACGATAGCCTTCGGGCAACTTCATCTCAGCCAGCGCGGCTTTGGTTTTGGCGGCCACTTCGAGTTGGTTGGCTTCTTCGTCGGCGTAAATATTGCAGTAGATGGAGTTGAGTCCGTTGATGCGATAGTAGCTCATGGGGGCTGATTCCTCGCGGCGCGCCGTGAGGATTTTGTCGAGACTGACAATGCTGCTGTCGGCAGTGGTCACAAATATTCGGCTGAGGTCGAAATCGTTGCCATCGGTTGCCGATGTTTTTGAGCTGACGGCGAGCCATTGGCCGTCTTCGGTGGCATTGATGCCGAGATATTGCGAGGTGCTTTGTTGCGATATGGCTGATTGGATGTCGGCCGGGGTGATTCCCAGACTCTGCAATTTGTCGCTGTCATATTCCAGATGCCACTCCATGGGGGTGGCGCCGCTGAGTTGCACGCGATTAATGCCGGGAATGCGGCCCAACACCGGGCGCACATTCTCCTCGGCATACTGCATGATGTCGGCCGAACTGCCCGGGGCATTGATTGTATAGGAGAGTACGGGCCGAGCCGATTGCGCAATGGTGCGCGCCGCCGACACAGAGGGATAGCTCACTCCGTCGGGCAACTGCGACCACGCCTGGCGCACAATCGTCGACGCCTCAAAGCGTGCCTGATTGATGTCGGCATGTTTGTCGAGTTCGATGGTGATGCGGCCGCCGCCATTTTCCGACGTTGAGTTGATGTTTTTCACTCCTGTGACGCGAGCCAACATCGACTCAAGTCGGCTTGTGACCTCGCTCTCAACCACACGCGCCGCAGCCCGGGGCATGCGATACGACACCGTGAGGCTCGGCAACGTGCGCGACGGCATCAGCTTCACCGGCAGTCGCGGAATCAGCGCCAGTCCGAGCACCGACAGCGCAATGGCTATGACTATGATTGAGAATGAGCGTTTCATTCCATCGGGATTTCAATGGGCATATTCAGACCGAAGTCAAAGAGAGTGAGTTTGCGGAGTTTGTAGTAGCTGAGCCAATAGTTTTGCAGGGCTTTGATATAGTTGGTGTTGGCCGATTGTTGGCGCGAGAGCGAGAGGGTTAGCGCGCTGATGTCGGCTTTGCCGATGATAAAGCGCTTCATGGTGCGGTCATAGGCCATGTCGGCGAGGTCAAGCGCCTCAAGTGCCGAGGCCACCATCTGCTGCTGTATGTTGAAGTCGCTCACGGTCATCACCACATCCTCCTCCACAGAGAGTTCCTGCTGACGGGCGGCGATTTCGGCAATGTTCAGATTGTTTCGAGCCATGTTGACTTTGCCTTTGCGCACGCCCCAGTCGACCAGCGGGATGGAGAGCGTCACCGACACCAGATCCTGACGCATCAAATTGGAATAAGCGTCGCCAATGCTTGGCGCCACCTGGTTGAAACCAACAGAGGCATTCAATGAGGCGGAGAGGCGTGACTCCACCTGAGTGCGATTGAGTGTGCGTTTTGCTTCAAGCACGCTTTCGCGTTTTTCCAGCAGGGTGGGGTTGTTGCTACGCGCCTCCGAGAGCGCACGGTCGGCGGAAATTTCGTGAGTCACCGGCACGGTGGGCAATTTCACGGTAATCTCCGTGTTTTTGTCCATGCCCAGAAATGAGGCCAACGAAAACATGGCTCTCTTCAGAGTGATTCGCGCATTTTCGAGCGTGTTTTGCGCGTTGACTTTGTCGAGTTTGAGGGTGAGCAAATCCGCTTCCGAAATCTCCAGAATCTTGAAACGGCGTTCACCGATGGCATAAAGCGTGTCGGTGGAGGCCACATTGTTTTGCGCCAAACGATACTCCTCTTGAGCCAAAGCCAATTCAAAGAAATAGCTCACGGTGTTTTCGGCCACCTCCTGCATGCTGTAGACCAGTGCATTTTTGGCCTGCTCGAATTTCAGCGGCTCAATGCGGCGATCCCAGCGGAAAGCATTGTAGCCAAGGAGCGTTTGTTTGTAGCCGATGCGCACCGGCACCGACGAAAACTGATTGCTCGTGTAGTTGCCGAAGTTGCGCAGATATTGCAGGCCGGTCTCCACATAGAATGTGCCGCCCAGTGGGTCGAAGTTTTGGGTGATGTTAAGCGAGCCTGATGCACTATATGTTTGCTGCGGGCGATAGACGTCGATGTCGGCTTGCGAGTCGTAGCGCTGGGTGATGTAGCGGTAATACGACACGGGGGTGACGTCTAACGAGAGACTCGGCAGACGCTCGGCCTTGTAGGAGCGATACGACCAGTAGCTTGCCAAATATTCGTTTTTCACGCGAAAGGCCTGCAGTGAGCTGTCGTTGGCCAAAGCGATGGCCCTGTCGAGGGTCAGTTGGCCATGCGCGGCAGCGGGCAGGAGCAGTGTTCCGGCAATCAAGGTATATAGCGTTTTCATTGCTTTCGGTTTTTGTAGATTGTGTAGTAGAGCAGGGGGATAATGAAGATGCTGACCAGAGTGCCCACCACCATTGCGCCAATCATGGCTATGGCCAATGGGCGCTGCAATTCGGAGCCCATGTCGTGGGTGAAGAGCATCGGCACCATAGCAAAGATTGTGGTGAGCGAGGTCATGATGATCGGGCGCAAGCGGCGCACACCGGCTGTGTGTATGGCTTCGGTCAGTGGCGTGCCGGCTTGACGGAGTTCGTTGATTGCATCAAGTTTGAGGATGGAGTCGTTGACCACGATGCCGCAGGTGACGATGATGCCGATGGCCGACATCAGATTGAGCGTGTGGCCGCAGAGCCAAAGGGTGAGCAGTGCAAAGGCCGTGTCGATAGGTATCTCCACCAACACAATCAGCGGCTGAACGAAACTGCCGAACTGCGCACAGAGGATGAAATACATCAGCAGCAACGACACGAGCAGTATCACCGTGAGCTCGCGCATCATCTTCTGATTCGCGAATATGCTTCCGGCGAAGTCCACTTCCCAGTCGGGCGTGCTCTCCACCTTGGCTTTGACATCCGCCATGAGTTTTTCTGGCCGGGCCACGTCGTTGAAGGCCAGAGGCACATATTCGCCGTCTTCGGCGGCATGAATGCTCTTGAGGTCGTGATCGCGCTCCACGCTCACCAGCCGGTTAAGCGGCACGTTGTTGCGCACCATCGTTTCGGCCAACACTCGCTCCACGCTCTTGTCGACGCCGGAAATGGCTATGGGGATGTAGTGCTGATAGGAGCGAAGAGTGCCCACGCTGTTGGCCTTGAAGGCGGTGCGCAACGTGCGCGACACTTCGGAATAGCTCACGCCGTAGAGCAGCAGCGCCTGTTGGTCTATGACCAGATTCAGGCGGTCGCGCAACGGAGTGCACTCGCGGGTGAAGCTCTCCTCGAGCGACATCAGTTCGTCGAGATTGGAGTCAACGGAGCCCGACGTGCGATGCAAGCGCACCTCCAGGTCGGCTTCTTTGTCGGAGAATATTTTGTCGAAGATATTGTCGGCATTTGAGAATGTGAGGTTTGCTCGCGGATAGTCCTTGGTCAGAAGTGACGAGATTTGCTCACCGACGGCCGCGAGTTGCGCAGGCGATTTCACTTTAACGTAGAGTTCCGACTCCGATGGCGAGAGTTCGGTGTTGGCATCGAGCATGTAGTCTTGCACGCCCACATAGGCCGAGTGCATCTCCACGGCCGACGTGTCGAGCTGCGCGAGCAGCGCTTGCACTCGTGCGGCGTTTTCTTCGAGATTGATGTTTTCGTTCCACTCCACGCGCGCCACGGTTTCGTCGCGGTCGATTTGCGGCATACGCTCCACCTTCATGATGGAGAAGAGCCAAACACACAGCGGCAAGGTCAAGGCCGTGAGCACCAACAGCAGAGGGCGGTGGGCAAAGCAACGATTGTAGACGGCGGTGTACCAACGGCTCAAGCGGGTGTTTTCAATGGCGTCGTCGGTCTGCGCTTGCACGGTCTTTGCTTTTTTGCGACTAAAGAGGATGCGATAGAGCACCGGCAGCAGCATGATGCCCACTACGTAGCTCACGGCCAGTCCGGCAGTGATGGCAAACGCTTGGTCGGCAAATATGGCACCGGCAATGCCGCTCATAAACACCAGCGGCACGAAGACGGCCACCGTGGTCAGCGACGACGAGAGCATCGGAGTGATCATCTCGGTGGTGCCCAAATGGCAGGCTTCGAGCAACGCGAAACCACGCTGACGATATTGGATGATGTTTTCGGTGACAATCACGGAGTTGTCAATCATCATGCCCACGGCCAAAATCAAGCCGGAGAGCGAAATGATGTTGATGGTCACTCCAAAGAGGTAGAAGAGGAGGAATGTGATAATCACGGCCACGATGATGGTGGTGCCAATCACCACCGATGAGCGCATTTCGCCCATAAACATTGCCGTGAGCACAAACACCAGAATCAAGCCCAGGAGCAGATTTTGCACAAGGTTGGAGATGGTGTAGTCGAGCAGTTCGGTTTGATTGCGACTTTCGGTGAATTCGATGTCGGGATATTGTTGCGAAAAATATTCGGTGGTTTCACGCAGAGCGGCCTTCATGCGGTCCATGTTTTCGGCACTCTGCTTGATGATGGCGAGCGTCACGGCACGTTTGCCGTTGCAATAGGCATAGCCGTCGGGGTTGGCGGCCACAATCTGCACGTCGCAGAAGTCGCCGAGTTGCATCAGACGGTCGGCCTTTCGGATGTAGATATGTTTGACGTCGTCGATGGTGCGCAGCTGGTTGGCTATGTTGACGTTGTATTCGTAATAGCCTTCACGCACGGTCATCGACCCGGGCTCGGCATTGTTGGTGGAGAGGGCATTTTCGATGTCGGCGAGCGTCACACCAAGCGATGCCATCATGCGCTCGTCGGGGAGGATGCGCAATTGCTGCCGCGGCACTCCGGTGATGTCGGCCATGGCTATTTCGGGCATTTGCTCGATGCGTCGGCGCACCACGTTTTCGGCCACGTCGGCCATTTGCAGGAAGCGCGCCTCGTCGTTGACGGTCGCGTTTTCGTTGTCGCGCAAGGTCATGCTGAGATAGAGCACCGGGATATCCGTGGCCGAGGCCTTGATGGCTTTTGGGCGAGAGATGTCGCGCGGCAGCGAGTTCATGGCGGCGTCGATTTTTTCGTTTACTTCTATGAAGGCCAAGTCGGTGTTGACGCCATAGTCAAACGACAGGCGAATCACACCCATGCCGTCGCGAGTTTCACTCTTGAGCTGACTGAGGCCGCCCACTTGGAGCAGTTGACGGCGTACCACGGCCGTGGCCGTGTTCTCCAATTCACGTGCGCCGATGCCGTCGCCGGAAATCTGCACCGTAATCTGCGGAATGTCTATATCGGGCAACAGCGACACCGGCAACGCAAAGTAGGTCACCACACCAATTATCACGGCCGCCAGAAACGCCATGAACACCGCAATCGGTCGCCGAATCAGAAAAGCTACCATCCTTGTTATAATTGAAAATTGATAATTGAAAATTGAAAGTCTTTCAGTTTTTAGTTTTTAGTTTTCAGTCTGCAGTCTTTTAGTTTTTTAGTTTTTAGTTCTTTAGTTTTTAGTTGTTGGGGGATCTTCGATTTCTGACTTTTGCAATGTCTTGCATATCGCAGTCAACATTTTCTGAAGTTCCACTAAATCTTCCATCAATGACAAATATATCTTCCGGCCTATTAAGTCTGTTTCTTGAAGCAGTTCTAACCAGAAACGGGTTTCGGCGCATTCTTTCAGCGAGATGCACACCTTGGCGTGAAACTCGCGTCGGCTGATGGAGTCCATCGCTTCGGCAAGGTTTGCGCCAATGCTCGTGCCTGAGCGCAACAATTGGTCCGCAATCGAAAACTCGTGAGTGGCGCTCACAAGTTCTCTTTTGAGAAGCACAATCCTTACGGCAAAGTGTTTCGCCTTTTGGTAAACGATGCTGTCCTGTTTCATAGCTCACAACTGAATAATTATAAACTGAAAACTTCCAACTTGACACTTTCAATTTTCAATTATCAATTTTCAATTATCAATTATTCTGACCGGCGATTCGTGGGCGAGGTTGAGGTTGCCGGAGGTGATTACTTCCTGGCCGGGAGTAAGGCCGTCGGTGATGACATATTCGGTCATGTTTTCCAGGGAGGTGGTGACGTAGTTCCAGCAGGCGCGGCCATTTACGTGGGTGAACACCACGGGGCGGCCACCGCTGCGGAGCACGACGGCACTCTTGGGCACCACCAGCGCCTTCTCGATGTTGCGCTTCACGCTCACACGCACGTTCATGCCGTCGTAGAGTTCGGAGCCGCCGGCCACCTTGGCGCGCACCTCCACCATGCCATCGTTGTCGACCACGGGGTTGATTTCGCTGACGTGACCGGTGAAGGTCTTGTCGGTGGTGTAGGGCGACACGGCCACGGCATCGCCGGTGTGAATCAGCGAGAGCTCACCTTCGAGAATCTGAAATTCCACTTCCATGTCGGCCGTGGAGATGATGCGGCAAAAAGCCTTGGAGCCGTCGGGCAAATTGCCCGATTTCTGAAACAGATTGGCCACCACTCCGGAGAAGGGGGCACGCAGTGTGGCATCCTTCAGAGCACGCTGAGCCTCGGCGAGCGCCACCTCCGATTGGTCGACGCCGCTACGCAACCGCGCCAGGCGCATCACCTCCGAGGGTATCTTGTCCGGGTGCTCCGGGTCGTAGCCCTGGCCAATGATTGCGTCGGCCAAATCCAGCTTGGCACGTTCGAGCGCCGTGTGAGCGTTGGTCTCGGCATTTTGCAGTTTGAAGCGGTCGAGGGTGGCGATGGTTTGACCTTGGCTCACTCGCTGACCGTTTTTCACGTAGATGTGGTCAATGACTGCACCGGTGGCCGAGAATTGCAAATCCACGTATGCGCCGGCTGCCACCTTGCCGTTGCTCACCACTTCGTGAGTGAACATCTTGGGTTGCAGGGTTTGCACGGTGACATCGGTCACCTTTGAGGCGCCGTCGGCGTCGGCAACTATTGCGTTGGCTGCACTCTCGTCGGCAGAGTCGTCGGAGTGGCCTGATTTACAGGAGCATACGACCAATAAGCCTAAAGCGATGGTCATGGTATATGGTGTTAATCTCATCATGGAAGTATGTGAGGATGGTTTATATTTGCAAAAATAACGTTTTTACTTGAAATATCCTATATTACGGCCCGAATTTCTACAGTTTTTGCAATTTTGGGAGCCACGTGAGCACTCTGTCCCAGCGGCGAGTGTCGGTTTCGGGATCTACGCTATCCCAAATCAGCGAGGTGGTGCCCACAATCATCGGCTCCGGCAACAGGCCCCAATAGCGCGAATCGGCCGAGTTCGACACACGATCGCCGGCCACAAAATAATAGTTTTCAGTGAAGGTATACTCCGGTAACTCTCGGCCCTGAAACCAGGCTCGACCATCACGCCATTGGGGTAGGGCGCGCGTTTGGTTTTCCCAAGCAATATATCGGCCATAGAGCAGCGTGGCTTCGCGCGTCATGGCAATTTTGCTTCCTTTTTTCGGCACCAACAGCGGGCCAAATTCCTTTACGGTCCAACCCATCACAGAGTCGTAGGGCCAAGTGTAATAGCAAATATGCTCCTCGGGATTGTCAAGCGTGCGGAGCCATTGCTCCAAGGCAATCTGCGCCGGGACGTAGCCCAACGATTCTTTCAACCCGCTAACGCGATATCGGCAATTGCGAATCTCCACGGTGTCACCGCTCAGGGCAATCACGCGTTTGCAATAGTAGGTGTACATGTTTATTCCCACCGAGTCTTTTCCCAAGAGCGGATAGTTGAACACCACCACGTCGCCACGTTCCAACTCGCCGTAATGAGGCAACCTCCTCACCTTCACGAAACGTCCTTCAACGGCCCCTCGCAAATCAAAAATTCGTGCACCAAGCTTCCATTTGTTCACTATCCCATAGTCGCCGGGCATGATGTTGGGCGTCATTGAGCCCGTGGGAGTGTGAAACGAGCAACACGACGTGATCTGCATTAGCCAATAAAACAGCCACACCGCGATGCCCGTCCACACCAGACGTCGCAATATCTTTGCTACGACGTCAAGCCTCATTTCTTCATTCTGTAGACAATCAGGCAAGCGCCTTCATTGCTTAAGGTCGATTCCACGATTTCATCGCCGGGAATAAATCCGTAGGCAATGAGCATATGATATTGATCTATATCTGAAATATATCCCACGAATGAATCGTCGATTGTGCCAACGATGTTCAGCAAGAGATTGCGCGCCCACGTTTCAGAGTTTGCATAGGCCTTGCCCTCGCTAAGTGAGGCCAACATCTGCCTGCCCTCGCCGGATGCTGAGACTTCCATCACGGCATAGTCTCCGGCACAGAATGGCGTTTCCGACAGATATTGCCAGCCATGCTCGTTGACTGATGCAAGAGTCTGCTTCTCTCCCTCGGGAATAGGGTTTTGGAAAGCAATGGGTCGGAATGAAATTTCACCGGTTTCAGCCACCTCATAATAGCCGCCGGCGCTAAACGTGTGAAACCGGATTTGCGAACCGGTATGTGAAAAATAGCGCTGCTTACCCGTTAGCTCATAATAGTCCTCAGCCACAGGCAAATATTTATCCAAAATATTCCATTTGCCATCCGTGCGCCACAGCGCATAGTCAATTGGCTTTGGCTGAATCGTTGCATCGGGATTATTTCGCAAACAAGTGAACAAGAAATTTTCATCGCTGAATGCCTCAAAATCCCATGCAACAAACGGGATATCGGTCTCTTCCATAAAACTACCGTCGGCAATTGCATAGCGCTGCATTTTGTGACGATAATTATCCAACAGATATACAGACGTGTTTGTCGCGGTAAAAGCCGCCAGTTCAAGATATTCATTGGCTCCTGATCCACGATGAGAAATCTCATAGAGGAAACGACCGGAACGGGTATATACGTCAACTTTGGAATCCAATTTGCTACCAAGCAATATCAAACTATCCACTTGACACATTTTGGTGATGTCACGCAGTGGGTGCTCCTCGCTCTGCTGCAGTGCAATCCATTGCACATCGCCAATCACACCATCAGCTATGGTGTCAGCATCGACTTGACACGAAATTTCACCCAGCACCGACATCTCTGCTGAATCGTTGTGCGACTGCTTTGCGCAGCCGCACAATGCAAGTGCCAATAGAACAAATCCTGTTGCTTTCATTGTACGTCTTAAAGTTTTGAGATTGGTTTATTATGAGATTAGTTTATTATTTATACTGTTAATTTGTAAATGTAATGCGTTGGTATTCGATGCGAAGTTAGCCATTATATTTGAGATATGCAACATTATGAGCGCGATTATTTTGTACGGGATTTGATGATGGTCATGGCCTCGGTGCGCATTTCGTCCACAGCCGGCGATTGCGTTTTGGGGCGTTTGGTCAACAGCAGTCGGGCTTCGCGCAACATTGCCGCGCTGTCTGCCGGATTTTCCGAATAGAGTTTCATCAACAGATAATGCGGATATAGGCGATTGGGCACACGATATGCAGCACGCCGAAAATAATGCTCGGCAGAGTCGGGCCGGCCCAAGGCTTGAAAGTCTTTGCCAATGATGTTAAGCGGCATCGGGTCGGAGGTGTAGGGCAGAAGCGCCATCATCCGCTCCATCGATCGGGCGTGCGCCCCGGAATTGTGGAGCGACTGAGCGCGGGCAAACTTAGAGCTGACATCCACCGAATGAGCCGTAGCGCAAAAGGCCCCAACAGCCACGGCAACGACCGCAGTCAACGAATAGCGAATCCATCGCCTGCTTATCAGCAAAAGTCCCCCGAGGAGCAAAACGGCAGTGAGCAACCTAAATTCGCGAAATTGGAAAGGATATGACGACAAGCAGCAAACCGCAATGGCCACCAGTCCTGAAGCAAGCGCAATCCGGCCGCGGCGAAAATACTCACGGCAGGCCAGGGCCATAAGCGCAACAAAAGCCACGGCAACGGCCACGCCGTAGGCGATGGCCAGCTGCAAATACTCGTTAAACACATAGGCCGGCACTCCGGCCAACATCATCTCGCGGTCTGTGCCTGCTCCCGACGCAAAATATTGCTCTTGGGCATTGCCATAGGCTCCGGCCACGTTTTGCCAGCCCACGCCATCGATTGGTGCCCGGGCAGCTGCCCTAAGGGCAATTTTCCAGATGAGCAGTCGGCCATCGGCAGAATCGGGTTTGAGGGAGTATGCGCCAACTGCACAAACTCCCGCAGCCACAGCCAATCCAAGCCCGAGCAACAGGCTCCGTGCAGTCGTCATGGCGGCAATTTTGTCGCGCAAGAAGTAGGCCGCAACAACGGCGCAACCCACAGCGGCCGCGGCCCATCCGGTGCGACTCATGCACCCAGGGAGCAAAAAAGCGGCAAAGAGTATGCACACCACGGCAAGTAGGCGCATAATTCTTCTCCTTGTTGTAGGATAAATTCCAACGGCCACCGGCAGAATCGAGCCAATGAAACAGCCAAAAGGCCCGGGGTTATAAAATGACCCTGTGACCGGATAGCGCGGATGACCGCTTTCCACGATGCCAAGCAGTTGCAACAGGCCCCATGCGCCCTCGGCGATGCCGGCGAGCAACACAAGAGCGGTAGCCACCTCGATGAGCAGCAAACGGTTTCCGAAAGTGACGCAGCGTAGCTTCATGCTCAATAGATGAATTCTTGATGGTTGTTGCGATAGAAGAAGGGCATCTCCTCTTGTCCGGCAGTGGTGTCTTTGAGCCAAAGCAGAGAGCCTTCGGGCACGTTGTCGAACGTCAAACGCTCTGATTGCGCCGTGGCAACGCCTATCTGTTGCCAACCGTCATCGGTCCAAGTATATAGCTCATAGCGGTGGCCGGGCGTGACGGCATTGTCGGCGTTAATCGGGACCAGGTTCACGCCGGTGATAAGGGTGGGGCGCGGCAACGAGAGCGCAATCTGCGTGGAGTCGGTTGGCGCTGTGGTCATTTTGCCGTCGTAGGCCTTATTTGTGGCGTCGTCAACATCAATGGGGCCCTCGGCGCCAAGCCACTGCAACACCGACACTTCGCACGCTCCGGGTGTGCGCAGGCGATAGTAGCGGAAAGCGCCTGTGCGACCGAAGTCATAGCGCACCATCTTCGGCGCCGGGACGCTGTCGAGGCGCCAAAGCGTCACGGCGTCGGCGAAGTCCGGGCGGTTGGCACCCTCTATTGTGGTGCCTCGGAGCGTTGCGGCGCGCTGACGCAGCTTTTCTTTAACTGGATATTTGCGCGTCAAGTCCACGCGCATTTTTCGGGCCGTGGCTGCGGCAAATTGCGCGGATCTAATCGCCGCTTTGCCGGGGGTGGGCTCCTCCAGATAAAAAGGCCGGGTGAGCAGGGTGGGGCGGCCGTCAGCTGAATAAGTTACCACCACATACCAAACCGTTGGCACAGCGTGGTCGAACACAGCCTGTCCATCGACGAAACGTCCGGGAGTGAACGCCTGCAAGCCACCGCTTTCGCGATGAAACGTAGCCAAATATGGCGTGAGGTCTTGCGGGGCAGAAGCCACCGCCACGCTCACCGGCAGCGTGTGGTCTGTCACATCCTTGATGCACGGCGAAGTGAATCCTCGCGGCATAAACCGCTCTGCACTATATGGAGCGTCGGGCTGCGGAGCGTAGGTGTCGCGATAAAGGTTGAGCAGCTCTGCCGAAGTCCAATCGCCCTCTCCCGGATAATCTTTGATGCCTTCGGCGTCGAATTTTATCCAACGTTGGCGCGCGGCATCCCACACCGCACAATGATAGTGATGGGCCTTAAACGTGCGGTAGCCCAGATTGTGTTCCACCACACACGGAATCCCCAAAGCGCGCAAGTTCAGGCAACATTGCGTGGCCTTGTCGGAGCAATCCGTAAAATCTTCGTGAAGCAAATCATCCATGCCGCTACGCCATCGCGAGGCCGTTTTGCCGCCCTGAATGCGCAAGGAGCGGATGTTGCGGTTGTAGTATTGAATCCAACCCTCAAGTGTGGTGATTGTGTCGGGCAAGCCTATATGTTCGGCAAGCCAATTGCGGCGGTCGCGAGCCGTGACGTTGCAGCCGTAGCCCTCAACGGCGCGATATGGCAAAATCAGCTCTTCAAATTCTTCAAACGACAATGAGCGTGCAAATGGCGAGGTGTGCCAAATACTGAAAGCGTAGTCGATATGCTCCACCAAGAATGCGGAGTCGAGCAGCTCAGCATCGTCAATCAGACGGTCTTCCACGCGCGAGTGGTGCCACTGCATATTGTCAATCAGATAGTGCGCGGCGCGTAGTTTCAACGCCGACGTGTCGGTGTGCTCATAGTGCCACACCACCTTGGCCAATTCTTCATTCATCACGCCCGCACCGTCGGTCACAGAACATGCGCCCAATGTGAGGGCCGTCAACGCCAAGGCCAATAGTTTAGTGCTTTTTCTCATACTTTTGTGCAAAAATCAAATGCCTGTCATTTTGTGAGAGTGCCGAAGATTTCGATGGTTAGCGGCTCGGGAGTGTTGCCAAAGATGTCGATGGTGCGGTAGAAGTCGCCAAGGGGCTCGGCCTCGCTGAAGGTGATTGTGAGTAGGGCGGTTTCTCCGGGATGGATTGTGGAGGATGATAGCTCGGCCGTGGTGCAGTCGCATGAGGGCGACACCTGCTCAACCACAAAATCATTGCTGCCAACATTGCGTATCTGCAAGCTTCGCACCACGGTGTCGCTCACCGACACGCGGCCCAATTGCACCTCTTCGCCGCCTTCAGCTTGAATCTGCGTCTGAGGCAACCGCGCATTGTTAACCTCGCCATCCCTCAAAATCTGCAAATATAGCTCCTTGATTCTCGGATTGATAGCCGGGTCACCAACGGCCAACACCTTATTGTGTTTATCCACCAAAAAGGTCTGCATGTTTGGCACAGTTGGGAAATGGTTTAAGGAGTCAAGCTCATCATCTATATCAACCAAGATCGGCAACTGCGCCAAATTGTCTTTTAATAAAACTCTATTAAGTTCATCTACATCCCTTGGATGTACAATGCAAATGAAGCCAACTTTTGTTCTAGCGCTATCTGATAACTCGTCTAGAATATTACCATACAGAGAGAGGTGTAACTGACACGAGCTACAGCCTGAAATATAACGGACTATGTTAAAATCCGCCATACCGACAGTCTCGTTTGCTGAATCTCCGGTGTACGTTAAATACCCCACTGAATAATCCCATACAATCTGCTTGCCCACCCATTCATTTACGACTTGTTCAGCATACAGCAACTCTTCTTGCCGTTCGCGATCGCTACTATTATGGGAACATGCTATCAACAACAGATAGCATGTTCCCAATAAAGAGGCTTTTAATGTATACAAACCATTGTTCTTCATAGACATCTACTTAATGCGATATTTCAGAAGCACAAACGATTCTGAGTCGATGCCCGAGAGGATTTTTTCGGGATCGTGATCGAGCAACAAGTGCGGGCTGTCGGCCAGCACATCGCGCTCCATCACCACGTAGGCATACTCGCCGTCAACGTCGGCAATCAGCGGAAATTGCCTGTTGCCCTCTGAATCAAACAAGTCCACTTTGACGGCTTTACCAGTGGTTCTATTGGCTACGTATGCCGTCATTTGGCGGGTAGTTTGCCCGCGCTTGCTATATGCGATAAAAGAATCCTGCAACGGCATAGCTCGAACAAGAATTTCCTTATCACACGTCAGCAAGTATTGTCCTCGCTCTTGGCAGCCGCCGCCCAAGTCCTCCAAATCAGACAAAGCAAGAGCATCCGAGCCCATCGTAAACTCTACCGCCGTAGACAGACTGCCACTCTCGGCATCAAACCAATCGGCATGATAGGGCATCCCCATGGGTGTGAACATCACCCGACCATCTTGCATCGGCCAAAACTTTCGGGGCTGCAAGTTGAGCCTACAGCTATATTCGTCACTATAGTCCACCTCGCCGGTTTGCTTTTCTTGCTCTGAGTCATAGAAGATTAGTCGATCAGAGTTATCACTAATGCCGGAAGGCAACAGAATGTAAGACGTTTCGTTCAGGGCATACGCCTCCGTAAAAGTCAAAGAATGCTTTCCCAGGTAGGTGGGCAATTTAGACTTTGAAACATACTTAAATTCAGGAGTGTAAGACATCATGGAATTTGACGTAAGCACTTCAATGCAATGGCTATATGGATTCCAACCATAGCCCAGCATCATGGAAAACTCTTCAGGGCCTTCACCCATGGCAGAGGAAGAACTTGCTACGTAGTGGCCATCGGCGCCAAACACGTGGACAACGCCTCGGCTATCGGCGACAATCACGCCACAATCCTCCACGCGCAAATCTCCGGCGTCACGAGGATAGTCCTCCCCGCCATATTCAAGCTTGATAACCTCCACTGAGGAAAACACGTCGTGAATCGTGCCCTCTTGAGCATTGCCAAGAGCGCACAATTCAACAGCGTCTTCTGAGTGATGCGAGTTTGAACAGGAGGCTATGGCCACCGCCACAGCCGAAATCAAAAATAGCCTAAATTTCATAACGTTAATCAAATATCGTATATCAAAATGTATGGGTTGTCATTATCTCCGGGAGCCGGAACCACAGTGCGCAAGTGTTTGATTTGCTGCGGATAGAGTTTTTCGAAATCGTTATATTCATCATGGCCGACATACAGATTGTTGACGGTCTCAAACGGCGCTACTGTGATGATGTGCTTGGGGTCGGAGCCAATCACGCCACCAAACGAAATCGGATAGATTGACTTCAGCGACGTTGCGCTCAGGTTGATTTGCTTGGGATTAGCCCCGGATTTATCACAGACCACGAGCTGCTCTTGTCCGGCAAAAATGTAGAATATCAGCAGATTTTTATCCGTCTCCTGAGCGCGACTGATTGAGCAAACATATTTCGATGCATTTTGTGCCTGCAACTCTCTGTCATCCAACATCGAGGCACTCTGCTCCGGCAGCGCCAAATCGCCGAAATCGAGCGTGGTGGAAGACTGCATATCGTCGGCGGCAAAGTGCGACAATTGATATCCGTCGCTGTGAATGGCCGTACATGCGCCCGACGGAGCCGCCGAGAAAGGATTGTGCGACATGTAGACGTGGTCGGCCGTAGATGACTGAATTTTTCCGTAACGCGCCGAAATTTTCATATCCTTGTCGACAACGCAGAAGTTATAAGGCACGTTCTGCTCGTCAACGATGTTGTTGGCATAGCCAAGATAGTGGTTGGCATCCAGGGCTATCATCGAAGTGAATCGCGTAGGCAGTTCCTTGGCGGCCACGAAGTTACCTTTGGCATTGTATTGAATCAGGCGGCGCGACTGCGACGAAACCACATTGAGCGTCTTGTTTGACGGGTCGACGAATATGTCACTCAGGTCAATATACTCCTTATCGCCCTGACCGCAATCGGAGATTACCTTCAGAGTGCGGCCCGAAGTGGTGACCACATAGACCTCTCGGTTTTGGCGCGACATCAGATAAAGGATGCTGTCTTGCAACACAGCCTTATCAATCCGTCCAATCAACGCCTTAGCATCGGGGTGAACAAATTTCACACCGGAGACGAGGCTAAGTTCATCTAAGTTGGTCACTTCCTGCATTTTACGCAAATCAACTGTGTTATCGTCAGCGACATATTGTGCCGTCTGACACCCGCTTAGGCAGGTGCCAATCATGAGTGTAGCTATTATCAGTTTTCTCATTGTTGCAATTTTTAAGGTTTGAAACATGATAATTCTTTGTCGCAAATTTATAGCTTATTTTTCAGAAAACAAAAACAAAATCACAACGTTGCAATTAATTGCCACAAGTTGAGAAATTATGCTTCACAGCGCCATTCGCTTTCGCCGGCGTGCGGAAAATACCGCGAAACGGGGAATTTCGGGTTGCGACAAATTATTTCGCAGAAAAAGTTTGCAGTTTAGAATGTTTGTGCTAAATTTGCGGCGACCATGGAAAAAGTTTTGGACACGACAAAACGCAAAAGCAGGGCCGCTATCGCCACTATATGGCGATTCTATGCCGACGGTTTCCGGGGAATGACCCTCGGACGCACCCTTTGGGCGCTTATTCTAATCAAGTTGGCCGTCATCTTTTTGGTGTTCAAGATGTGGTTTTTCCCCGACATTTTGCAGCGCGACTATGCCGACGATTCCGAGCGGGCTCAAGCCGTGCGCACCAGTCTTATCAAACCGCCAATAAATCCTTAATAATATTTCACAATAGACACTACAAATATTCTAATATCAATTTCAAAACAATCTAATCACATCGATAACGTATGAATGACTTAGTTAGCGTTACAGACTGGTCGAGATGGCAATTTGCACTAACGGCCATGTATCACTGGCTCTTCGTGCCGCTCACCATCGGCTTGTCGCTGATTGTGGGCGTGATGGAGACAATCTACTACCGCACCGGCAGCGACCGGTGGAAAGAGATCACCAAATTCTGGATGGCGCTGTTTGGCATCAACTTTGCCTGCGGTGTGGCCACGGGCATAATTCTGGAATTTGAATTCGGCACAAACTGGAGCAACTACAGCTGGTTTGTGGGCGACATCTTCGGCGCCCCGCTGGCCATCGAAGGCTTGTTTGCCTTCTTTCTGGAGTCGACGTTTGTGGCCGTGATGTTTTTCGGCTGGAAGAAGGTGAGTCGTGGATTCCACCTCTCGGCCACGTGGCTCACGGCTCTGGGCGTCTGCCTGTCGGCCCTGTGGATTCTCGTAGCAAACTCATGGATGCAATATCCTGCGGGAATGGAATTCGACCCCAAGGAGATGCGCAACGTGATGACCAACTTCGCCGACGTGGTGTTTTCGCCGGTGGCCATCAACAAGTTTTGCCACACCGTGGCAAGCGGATGGGTGCTCGGATCGGTGTTTGTCATCGGGGTGAGCTGTTGGTTTATTTTCAACAAACGTCAAGCCGACCTGCCGCAGAAGTCAATCAAGGTGGCCGGTTGGGTAGGGGTGATAGGCATCGCATTGACCATGTGGACCGGCGATGGCTCCGCCGTCACCGTGGCCCGCGTGCAGCCGATGAAGCTCGCCGCCATGGAAGGTCTCTATCACGGCAAGGTGGGCCAAGAGCTCGTGGGCGTGGGCATCTACAACTGCTCCAAGCAAGTTGACGACGACCAAGACGCGCTGCTCTGGTCGATAGACATCCCCAAAGGACTCTCGCTGCTGGCCAACCACGACCTCAACAGCTTCGTGCCCGGCATCAACGACCTGATTGACGGCGTGGCGCTAACCGCCGAGGGCGACACCATCCACACCGTGAGCTACGCCGAACGCATTGCCCGCGGCAAAGAGGCTCACGAAGCCCTGCGCCAATTCGACATCGCCATGGCCGTGGAAGACTCCGTGGGCATGGCCGACGCCCGCAAAGCCCTCGACGAAAACTTTGCATATTTCGGCTACGGCTACTACGACAACCCCAACGACCTGGTGCCGCCCGTGGGCATGACCTTCTACGCATTCCGCATCATGGTGACCCTGGGCGGACTGCTGCTCTGCTATCTTGCATTCATCCTCTTTGCCGCCTATCGCCGTCCGCAGTGGATTGAAAACAAATTCGTGGCCGCGTTTGGCGTGCTCTGCATCGCCTTGGTGTGGATTTGCAGCGAAAGCGGCTGGATTGTGGCCGAAGTGGGCCGCCAGCCCTGGGTCATCCAAGACCTGATGCCCACACGTGCAGCCATCTCCGCCATCTCGGCCGGCGAGGTAAAAACCACCTTCTGGATGTTTGCCGTAGTGTTCACCGCCATGTTGGTGGCAGAAATAAGTATAATGACGCGCTACATAGCTCGCAAAAAATAAATCCACACCGCTATGAATAATATAATGCTATTGCAAAACTATTGGTGGCTGCTGATATGCGTGTTGGCCGGAGTGCTCGTGTTCATGCTCTTCGTGCAAGGCGGACAATCGATGTTGCTGACCACTCGCAACCATATGCACCGCACCATGATGATCAATTCGCTCGGACGAAAATGGGAACTAACGTTCACCTCGCTGGTGGTGTTTGGCGGCGCATTCTTCGCCTCGTTCCCGCTGTTTTATTCCACAAGCTTCGGCGGCGCCTACTGGCTGTGGATGCTCATCCTCATCAGCTTCGTGATTCAAGCCGTGAGCTACGAATTTCGTCGCAAAGCCGGCAACGTGTGGGGCACCAACGCCTACGACGTCTGCCTATTTATTAATGGTTGCGTAGGCTGCGTGCTTCTGGGCGTGGCCGTGGCCATGATGTTCTTCGGTGCAGAGTTCACCGTTGCCAAGGGAAATCTGCTCAACGGCGAGTCGCCCGTGATCTCCACATGGTCATCAACCCACGGCCTCGAAGCCATAGCCTCATGGCGCAACCTGCTGCTTGGCTTCACAGTGTTCTTCCTGGCTCGCACTCAAGCCGCGCTCTATTTCCTGAACAACACTGATGGCGACAACAAATTCTACCACGAGAATCAAAAGCGCGTGGTGGTCAACGGCGGCATCTTCGTGGTGCTCTTCCTCTGGTTTGTGTGGGAGTTGATCAACGCCGACGGCTATCTGGTGGAAGCAGACGGCATGGTGTTGGTCGACCCGGGCAAATATCTCACCAATCTGATTGAGATGTGGTGGTGGGGCGCCGTGATGCTCATCGGCGTGGTGATGGTGCTTTACGGCATCTTGCGCACCGTGTTGGGCCGACGCTACACTGGCGGCATCTGGTGGACCGGCATCGGTTCGGCCCTGGTGGTGATCACGCTGCTGGCCATCGCAGGATATAACGACACGGCTTACTATCCCTCGCTGATCGACGCGCAGTCGTCGCTGACGATTCGCAACAGCTCCTCGTCGCTATTCACTCTGAGAGTGATGACGGTGGTGTCGTTCATCATCCCGGTGGTAATAGCCTATATTGCATACGCTTGGCGCAAGATCGACAGCCAGCCGATTACGCCCGAGGAGATGACCTCCGACGATCATCAATATTAATCACGAAAAACAAAACACACAACAAAGTTTCCCAAAACCAGACGTTATTCCTTTTATATATAATCAGTTAACTTAATCTGCATACGCGCAAAGTTTTCCAAAACGAAAATTTTGCGCGTATTTTTCTTGCAAAAAGTTGTCGATTTTAGAAAAGTTTCGTAACTTTGCTGCAAACAAAACCATACAAAAACAATCACAAATCCTCTCAACAAACTCACAAACAACGATGATACAAACCGTAGTGAAACGTGATGGCCGCATAGTTGGCTATAACGAAGAAAAAATCAAGGCTGCCATACGCAAGGCGATGCTCACCACCGACGCCGGCGAAGACGAAACGCTGATTCAGCGTATAGCCGACCGCATAGGCATCAACGGCGCAGAGCAGATGACGGTTGAGGATATTCAGGATAAAGTGGAGATGGAACTGATGAAGTCGCCCCGCAAGGAAGTGGCCAAGCGCTACATTGCCTATCGCAATCAGCGTTCGGTGGCTCGTCAGGCAAAAACACGCGACCTTTTCCTTGAAATCATTGCCACCAAAAACAACGACGTCACACGCGAAAATGCCAACATGAACACCGACTCTCCGGCCGGCATGATGATGAAATTTGCCTCGGAGACCACCAAGCCCTTCGTCGACGACTATCTGCTGAGCGAAGAGGCCCGCGACGCCGTGCGCATGAACTACCTGCACATCCACGACAAGGACTACTATCCCACAAAGTCGCTCACCTGCGTGCAGCATCCGCTCGACCGCATACTCACCAACGGCTTCGTGGCCGGCCACGGCGAATCGCGTCCCGCAAAACGTATTGAAACCGCAAGCATCATTGCCTGCATCTCGCTGGAAACAGCCCAAAACGAAATGCACGGCGGCCAAGCCATTCCTGCATTCGACTTCTATCTGGCCCCCTACGTTCGCTCATCGTTCATCGAAGAGGTGAAAGTGTTGGAGCAGATTTCGGGCCAAGACCTCAGCCACCTCTACAATGCCGAGATCGACGACTACGTCAAACGTCCGCTCGACGGCCTGACCGGCGACGCGCGCTTCCTGCAGCACGCCGTCAACCGCACGGCCGCGCGTGTCCACCAAGCCATGGAGGCGTTCATCCACAACATGAACACCATCCACTCTCGCGGCGGCAATCAGGTGGTGTTCAGTTCCATCAACTACGGCACCGACACTTCCGCCGAAGGCCGCTGCATCATCCGCGAACTCCTGCAGAGCACCTACGAGGGCGTGGGCAACGGCGCCACCGCCATCTTCCCCATCCAGATTTGGAAGAAAAAACGCGGCGTCAGCTACCTGCCCACCGACCGCAACTACGACCTCTATCAGTTGGCCTGCAAAGTGACGGCCCGCCGTTTCTTCCCCAACTTCGTGAACCTCGACGCAACCTTCAACCAACATGAACTTTGGGACGCCAACGACCCCAAGCGCTATCTCCACGAAGTGGCCACCATGGGATGCCGCACCCGCGTCTTCGAAAACCGCTACGGCGAAAAGACCTCGATAGGCCGCGGCAACCTCTCCTTCTCCACCATCAACATTGTGCGCATTGCCATCGAACAGATGGGCATCAAAGACAAGCAAGAACGCATTGAATGCTTCTTCAAGAAACTCGACCAAGTGCTCGACATCACGGCTCGCCAGCTTTGCGACCGCTTCGACTTCCAAAAAACGGCCCTTGCCAAGCAGTTCCCGCTGCTGATGACCCGCCTGTGGAACGGCGCCGACGCCCTGAAACCCACCGACACCATCGAATCGGTCATCAACCAAGGCACACTCGGCATCGGTTTCATCGGCCTGGCCGAATGTCTGGTAGCGCTCATCGGTCAGCACCACGGCGAAAGCGAAGAGGCCCAAGCCCTTGGTCTGCGCATAGTCAGCCACATGCGCTCGCGCGCCAACGAATACTCCGAGACCTATCAACACAACTTCTCCGTGTTGGCCACCCCGGCCGAAGGCCTCGCCGGACGCTTCACTCGCCGCGACCGCAAGAGCTTCGGCTCCATCCCCGGCGTCACTGACCGCGACTACTACACCAACTCCAACCACGTGCCCGTCTACTATCACTGCTCGCCCCGCCACAAAGCCGAAGTGGAGGCTCCCTATCACGAACTCACTCGCGGCGGCCACATCTTCTACGTGGAAATCGACGGCGACGCCACCCACAATCCGCAAGCCATTGCCGACATCGTGGACCTGATGGACCGCTACAACATCGGCTACGGCTCGGTGAACCACAACCGCAACCGCTGCATGGACTGCGGCTACGAAGATGCCACCGACGGCCTGAAGGAATGTCCGAAATGCCATAGCCACAGCATCGACCGACTCCAGCGCATCACCGGCTACCTCGTGGGCACCACCGACCGCTGGAACTCCGGTAAACTCGCCGAACTCAAC
>CAZJWM010000011.1:0-30326 GCA_964549975.1 uncultured Bacteroides sp.
AGCAACTGACTCTTAATCAGTGGGTCGAGGGTTCGAGCCCCTCCGGGGTCACCATTGATTTGTCCGCCAGGTCACATCTCCATGTGTGGCCTGGTTTTTTTGTGCCCTTTTTCGGCGACTTTTCCCGTGGGAGCGGAAGGGCGGCGCCGAATTTTCGATTCTCGGCGGCTCTAATTTGCTGTTTCTATCGTCTAAAGAGCTGCAAATTAGAGATATGCGAAAATTTTCCCGCTTTTCCCAAAATTTCTCAGAAAAATTACGTACCTTTGGGGTATTATTAACTTAGGAGTAATGGGCGTCTGCCCGATGCTCACGCACTAATTAGATGACTATCAATTGGTTAACTGAAAACGGCGTTGAGTGGCCACCTTGTGTGCGTCGCTCCGACGCCCAACAATGGCTTGCCCGGGTGGCCGCCGACCACCACAAGATGGTGGGAATCCTTACTTATATCCTTACCAACGACCCGGGGATACTTCTCGTGAATCGCCAATTTTTGCAACACGACTATTTCACCGACGTCATCACGTTTGACTACAGCAAGCGTGGCATGGTGTCGGGCGACATCTACATATCGCTTGACACGGTGCTCTCCAACGCCGAAGCCTTCGGCCAGGATCCCAACCGCGAGATGCATCGCGTGGTGGTCCACGGCTTGCTCCACCTCTGCGGCATCAACGACAAAGGGCCCGGTGAACGTGAAATAATGGAGGCGCACGAAGACGCCGCCCTCAACTGTCTGCCCTATGAGATTTGATTTCGACGTCATAGTTATCGGTGCCGGTCACGCCGGCTGCGAGGCTGCTCGTGCCGCTGCCCTGCGCGGCAGCTCCACCCTGCTCATCACCATCGACATGAACAA
The DNA here is from genome assembly GCA_964549975.1 of uncultured Bacteroides sp. Taxonomy (GTDB): domain Bacteria; phylum Bacteroidota; class Bacteroidia; order Bacteroidales; family Muribaculaceae; genus UBA3263. Next base: position 863 of record CAZJWM010000011.1, read on the forward strand.
GATTGCGCAGATGAGCTGCAACCCTGCCGTGGGTGGCATTGCCAAAGGCCAGATTGTGCGCGAAGTCGACGCCCTCGGTGGCGGAATGGGTCGCATCACCGACGCCGCCACCATCCAATTTCGAATGCTCAACCGCAGTAAAGGCCCGGCCATGTGGAGCCCCCGCGCTCAGGCCGACCGTATGCAGTTCAGCATCCGCTGGCGCGAGATGCTTGAGCAAACGCCCGGCCTTTTCATCTGGCAAGACTCCGTGGACCAACTCCTCATTGAGGGCGACCGTGTTCGAGGCGTCCACACGCAGATGGGTATCCGCTTCACCGCTCGCGCCGTGGTGGTCACCGCCGGCACATTCCTCAACGGACTAATGCACGTTGGCCCCGTGAAATGGAGCGGTGGCCGCGTGGCCGAACCTGCCGCCACCGGCATCACCGAGCAGCTTCGCGCCCTCGGCTTCACCACCGACCGCATGAAGACCGGCACCCCCGTGCGCCTCGATGCTCGCACCATCGACTTCTCCCTCTGCGAACGCCAGGAAGGCGACACCGACGGCGGCCACTTCTCCTTCGACCCCGAGAGTCGCTCTGCCCTACCCCAACTCCCATGCTTCGCCCTGCGCACCAACGAGCGCACCCACGAAATTCTCCGCGAAGGCCTCCCGCAGTCGCCCCTCTTCAACGGCCAGATCACAAGCATCGGCCCCCGCTACTGCCCCAGCATCGAGACAAAAATCGTGACCTTCGCCGACAAAACCGAACACCATCTCTTCCTCGAGCCCGAAGGTGCCCGCACCACGGAATACTATCTCAACGGCTTCTCCTCCTCCCTGCCCTTCGACGTGCAGATGCGAGCCCTGCAGAGCATCCCGGCCCTGCGCGACGTGCAGATCTATCGCCCCGGCTACGCCATTGAATACGACTTTTTCCAGCCCACCCAGTTGCGCCACACCCTCGAAACCCGCGCCATCCACGGCCTCTTTATGGCCGGCCAAGTGAACGGCACCACAGGATACGAGGAGGCTGCCGGTCAGGGCCTCATTGCCGGCATCAATGCCCACTCCATGGCCCACGACACAGAGCCCCTCACCCTCGGTCGCGACCAAGCCTATATCGGCGTCTTGATTGACGACCTCGTCACCAAAGGCGTCGACGAACCATATCGCATGTTCACCTCGCGTGCCGAATATCGCATACTCCTGCGCCAGGACGACGCAGACTCGCGCCTCACCCCCATCGGCCACAAATTTGGCCTTGCCTCTGATCGCGCCATGGCCATCCTCACCGACAAAGAGCAGCAGATTGCGGCCCTCACCGAGCAACTTCGTGCCGCCTCGATTCGCCCCGAAGTGGCCAACCCGATGCTTGAATCCATCGGTTCCGCGCCGGTGAAACAATCCTCGCGAGCCGCCGACCTCATCCTGCGCCCCGGCGTGGATATGGCCCTCTTTGGTCGCTACCTGCCGCAGCTCACCGAAGGCTACTCCGCTGAAGTGGCCGAAGCAGTTGAAATCCGACTCAAATACGCCGGCTATATCGACCGCGAACGCCAGTTGGCCCACCGCCTTGGCGAACTCGACCACGTGACCCTCGCCGGCAAACTCGACTACAGCTCCATCTCTGCGCTCAGCACTGAAGCACGCCAGAAACTTACCGCCCACCAACCCCAAACCGTGGGCCAAGCTTCGCGCATCCCCGGCATCTCCCCTGCCGACATAAACGTGCTTCTGCTAATGCTCGGGCGATGAGTAATATTGTGAAATGTTCCACGTGGAACATAACTAAATCGTAAATATTCAACAAATTCTAAAGTATGGAATACATTAAGAAACGCATCCGCGACGTCTACGATTTCCCCACCAAGGGCATCGTCTTCAAAGACCTCACAACAGTTTTCAAGGACCCCCGCGCCCTTCACATCATCGGCTGGGACTTGAGCCAACTCTATCGCGACAAAGGTGTCACCAAAGTGGTGGGCATCGAGAGCCGCGGTTTCATCGGCGGCAGCATCCTCGCCTTCGAACTCGGTGCCGGTTTTGTGCCCGCACGTAAGCCCGGCAAACTCCCTGCCGACACAATCTCCGAGTCATACAACAAAGAGTATGGTACCGACACAATCGAAATCCACCGCGACGCCATCACCGAAGACGACATCGTGGTGATCCACGACGACGTGCTCGCCACCGGTGGCACTATGGCCGCTGCCTATCGCCTCATCAAGCAACTCAACCCCAAGAAAATTTACATCAACTTCATCATTGAGCTCAGCGCACTTGGTGGCCGCAACCTCCTCCCCGCCGACGCTGAAGTGACCTCACTGATTACCTACTGATGCCGCTTCACCACAAATCGCAGGCCCTCCACGACAAGATTTCCATCTTGCCGGAGACTCCCGGTGTCTACACCTATTATGACTCCACCGGCGCTGTGATCTATGTGGGCAAAGCCAAGAATCTCAAACGCCGCGTCAGTTCATACTTCAACCGACATCATCCCTCTGCGCGCACCAACATGTTGGTGCGCGCTATTGCTGATATGACCTACGTGGTGGTGCCCACCGAGCAGGATGCACTCAACCTTGAAAACTCCATGATCAAGGAGTTCAAACCGCGCTACAACGTGTTGCTCAAGGACGACAAATCCTATCCCTGGATAGTAGTGACCAACGAATACTATCCGCGCGTGTTTATGACCCGCAACGTGGTGCGCGACGGCTCGCGCTACTTCGGGCCCTACACCGACCTGGCCTCGGCGCGCGCCGTGCTCGACCTCATCCGCGAACTCTATCCCCTGCGCACCTGTCGTCACGCCATCACCCCCGACTATCTTGCGCGCGGCAAAGGCCGACTCTGCCTCGAATATCACATGAAAAAATGTGGCGGCTGTTGCGTCAGCGGCATGGTCAACCAAGCGGAATATGCCGAACAGTGTGCCAAAATTCGCCAGATTCTACGCGGCGAAACGCAAGAAATCGTGGCCTATCTCCGCGGCGAAATCTCTGCACTCGCCGAGCAAATGCGCTTCGAAGAAGCCTACGTGCTCAAACAAAAACTCGATGCCGTGGAGCGCTATCAGAGCAAATCGGCCATAGTGAGCACCGTGGTGGGCGACGTCGATGTCTTCGGCGTGGCCTCCGATGCAAAGAGCGTTTACGTGAACCATCTGCACGTGCACAACGGCTACGTGGTGCGCGCACTCACCCTCACGTATAAACGCAACCTCGACGAAACCATCGCCACGATGCTCTCCTACGCCATCAGCGAAATAGGCGAACGATTTCAAACGCGCTTCCACGAAGTGGTGGTGCCGGAGCTCCCCGAAACCGAATTTGAGGGCGTCACCTTCACGATTCCTCAGCGCGGCGACCGCGCAAAATTGCTCCAAGTATCCACCAAAAATGCCGAGCAATATGCCATCGACGCGCAGAAACAAGCAGAAAAACTCAACCCCGAGCAGCGCACCATGCGCATACTCCAACGCATACAGGCCGACTTCCGCCTGCCAGAATTGCCGCGCCACATTGAATGTTTCGACAACTCAAACATTCAGGGCACAAACCCCGTGGCCTCGTGTGTGGTGTTTCGCAACGCCAAGCCATCGAAAAAAGACTATCGCCACTTCAACATCCAAACCGTCGTTGGTCCCGACGACTTCGCCTCCATGCAAGAGATACTCACTCGCCGCTATACCCGATTGATGACCGAAGCCCCCGACGACCTGCCGCAGCTCATTGTGGTCGATGGCGGCAAAGGTCAGCTCTCCGCCGCCGTGGAAGCTCTCGACTCCATTGGCCTGCGCGGAGTGATCCCCGTGGTGGGCATCGCCAAGCGACTTGAAGAGATCTATTTCCCCGGCGACAGCATACCTCTATATATCGACAAAAACTCCGAAACACTCAAAGTGGTGCAACATCTGCGCGACGAAGCCCACCGCTTTGGCATCACTCACCACCGCAATCAGCGCAGCAAGTCGCAGGCTGTCAGCGAATTAGACTCAATCCCCGGCGTCGGGCCGAAGACTAAACAGCTGTTGCTCAGTCACTTCCGCTCCGTCAGCCGTCTGCGTCAGGCCTCGCTCGACGAAATCTCCGGATTGGTTGGAAAACAGAAAGCCGAAAAAATTCACGCAGCGCTCAATAAATCAGCTGATTAACCTCAAAATTCGGCCCAAAACACCCAAAATCCCGCCAATTTTTTGCGCCTTCCCCACCAACCGCCCGAATTTTTGCCCTTAAATTCGACACACATCCCCTCCCCCACCCCACCAGCTCCGCTAATTGAAAATTGATAATTGATAATTGAAAGTTGAAAGTGGAAAGTTGAAAGTTGAAAGTTGAAAGTGGGGAGTTTTTAGTTTTTAGTGGAAAGTTGAAAGTGGGTGGAGAATTGGAAAATTATTTGTAACTTTACGGCTGCTAAAAAAATTGCATTATGATTGAAAACTTTGTGACATGGACCGTCGGGCGCGAGATATGCTCGTTTGGGCCGGTGGTGATTCGCTGGTATAGCATGATGTTCATCATCGGTTTCACCTTGGCCTATTGGATGGTCTCCAAAATGTATAAACGCGAAGGTGAAAAAGAGGAGAACATGGGCACGCTGCTCATCTATCTCGTCATCGGCACGATTGTGGGCGCCCGTTTGGGCCACTGCCTCTTCTACGAACCACACTACTATCTCACCCACCCTGCCAAGATTCTTTGCGTGTGGGAAGGCGGCCTTGCCTCCCATGGCGGCACCATCGGTGTGATTCTGGCCATGCTCATCTACAGTCGGCGCGTGGTTCATCGTCCCTACCTCTGGATTTTCGACCGCATAGCCGGCCCCACGGCGCTCGTCTCCTGTCTCATCCGCATGGGCAACCTCTTCAACTCCGAAATCTATGGACACCCCACTGATCTCCCTTGGGGCTTCAACTTCCCCCTCGACCCTCATTGGCCCGGTGTGCCCTGCCACCCAACGCAGCTCTACGAAGGCGGTGCCTATCTGCTGCTCTTCGCCCTGCTGATGTGGCTCTACTGGAAGCGCAACGCCGCCGAGCGCCCCGGACTGATTCTCGGCCTCTTCTTCATTGGCTGTTTCGGTTCGCGAATGCTCATTGAGCTCGTCAAAAATCCCCAAGAAGACTTTGAAGCCGGCATGCTTCTCAACATGGGCCAACTGTTGAGTCTGCCCTTCGTCATTGCCGGAGTGTGGCTCACCGTCAGAGCCCTGCGCCGCCCACGTGTAACCATTGCCTACCCCAATCGCTATGCTGACGCCAAATCCTGAACTCACAGCCCTTTGCAGCTGGCTTGCCGGCGGCTCCGTGGCCACCGCCGCATGGCTCCTCACAGCCTATCGTGGAAGGGTCAACTCAGTGCGCCGTGCCACTCTGCGCGCCACCACCACCGAGCCCACCCAAGGCATCAGCGTCATAGTCGTCTCCGGTGGCGACGCCGAGGCCCTCAGCAGCCTGCTGCCGCAGCTTCTCGACCAGCAAATCAACGTCCCCTTTGAAGTGATTGTGGTCAACGACGGCAAAAACGAAGACGTCAAATATGCCGTGGATCGCCTGCGCTACGAGCGTCGTCCCGACAATCTGAAAATCACCTTCACCCCGCCCGAGTCGCGCAACGTGTCGCATCGCAAACTCTCCATCACCCTGGGCATCAAAGCCTCGCGTCAGCCTGTGCAGGTGATTCTCAACGAAACGTGCACAGTGGCCTCCCCCACGTGGCTGAGCCGCATTGCCGCCCACTTCAACAACCCTGCCACCGAGGTGGTCATCGGCTGTGCGCTGCCCGAAGATATGCACAATCGCTATCGCACATTCACCCACGGCGCCGACGCCGTGCAGTGGCTTTCGGCCGCCCTTCGCGGCGCCACCACCCGCGGCGAACGTGCCAACCTGGCCTACCGTCGGCAAACCTTTTTCGACAGTCGCGGTTTCAGCTCCGCCCTCAACCTCCGCTATGGCGAAGACGACATCTACATTCGCCGCATAGCCACCCCCGGCAACGTGGCCGTGGAGCTCTCACCCGAAGCGATGGTGCGCTACGCCTCTCCAAGCGAAAAAGATGTCTACGTTCACACCCGCCCGCGCCGCATGGAGCTCTCCCCCGGCCACTATCGCCTCTTCGACGTGAGCTTGGTGATGCTCTATCTGCTCTGCCTTTGCGGCGTGGCCGGAGCCGCTCTGAGCTTCCTCTGCGGCGAGTGGATACTTGGCGCCGTGGCAGCCGTGGCCACCCTTGCCACATGGATAACCCTGAGCGCCACATGGCGACGCACCCTTCGCGCCATAGGCTCGCGCCCCACCACCCTGATGGTCATTCCGATGCTGCTGCGTCGGCCTTGGACAAACCTGCGCCACCGCTTCCTTGGTCGCCGTCGCCACCTGACCTACCGCACCGCCCCCTGATCAGCCGCCACAACAGCGGCACAAACAGAGTGCCCATTAGTGCATTCACCGCCATGCCCCACACCACCGCCGTGCCCAGCTCCCGTCGAGCTTCAGCTCCGGCTCCCGTGGCAAACATCATCGGCATCACCCCGAAAACGAACGCCAGCGCCGTCATCATAATCGGCCTCAAACGCACCTGCGCCGCCCTCAGAGCGGCGCTTGTTGCATCCAGACCGCTGCGCACGAACTCCGTGGCATATTCCACAATCAGTATCGCATTTTTCGCCGCCATGCCCAGCAGCAGAATGATGCCTATCTGCGTGTAGACGCTCACGCTTTGCCGCATCAGAGTGCAGCCAATCACCGTGCCCAACAGGGCCGTCGGGGCTGTTACCAACACCGCCGCAGCGTCGCGCCACGACTCATATTGCGCCGCCAGCACCAGCAGCGTCACCACCATGGCGAAGAGCATCACCCACCCCACCGTGGCACCCGGCTGCGTCTGCTGATAGGCCTCGCCCGTCCACGCATAGCCGAACTCCCGGCCCAACGCCTCACGGGCCGCCTCCTCCATCAGGGCAATCCCCTGCGAGGAGCTCACCCCATGGCGCGGCGTGGCCGTCAGGCTCGCCGACCGATAGAGATTGTAGCGACTCACCGACGACTCGCCCATCGACGGCTCCACCGCCGCCACGCTCCCCAGCGGCACCATCTCGCCGGCGGCCGAGCGCACCGCCAGTTGCGCCACCCGCTCCGCCGCCGCTCGGGCCCACGGCGAGCCGCTGAGATTCACCTCATAAGTGCGACCAAACTTCACGAAATCGCCCGCATAGTCAGTGCCCATAAACGCCGACACCGTAGAATATACCTCGTCCATCGTCAAGCCCATCAGTTTCACCTTGTTGCGGTCGACCTTCAGTGCCAGTTGCGGCACCGCTCCGCGATAGAGCGACATCACCGACGCAAACCGGTCGTCGGCCCCTCGCAGCGAGTCGCCCATCGCCGCCACCGCCTCGGCCAGTGCCACCGGGCCGTGGCTGTTGATGTCGAGAATCTGCATCTCCAGGCCGGATGTCATTCCCAAGCCGGGGATTGCCGGCGGTGCCAGCGAATAGATCTCCGCTTCCTCAATCGATGCCGTGGCCGAATCAGTGCGCTCAATCAGTGCCGCCACCGACTCCCCCGGGCCGCGTCGCTGCGCCCACGGCCGCAACACCACAAACAGCGAACCGCCGTCGCTGCCGTCGCCGCCGCCCATAAACGAATGGCCCGCAATCGAAATCACGTTTGCCACCTGCGGAAACTCCATCACCTTCTGCGAAATCCGGTGCATCACCGAGTCGGTGCGCTCCAGCGAGGCCCCTTGCGGCAGTTGCACCGACGTCATGAAATAGCCCATATCCTCCGTGGGCACATACTCCGTGGGCAGCCGTCGCAGCCCCGCAAACGCCCCGAAAAGCAATGCCGCAAACACCGCCACCCAAAGCGCAGGACGTCGCAACATCCGCCCTGCTTGCGCGCCGAATGTCGCCGAAAAGCGCTCAAACAACGCATTAAACGCACGGAACGCCACGCAACGAGAGCGACGCCTGCGGCTGCGCAAAAAGCGCGCACACATCGCCGGAGTGAGCGTCAGCGCAATCACCCCGGAGAAGGCTGTGGACACCGCTATGGTCAGCGCAAACTGCTTGTAGAGCTGCCCTGTGATGCCGCTTATGAACGCCGTGGGCACAAACACCGACATCAACACCAGCACCTCGCCCACAATGGGCCCCTGCAGCGAGCGCATGGCTCGGGACACGGCCTCGCGCGGCGGAGCACTGCTCCTCTCCAGCTCCCGCGAGCACCCCTCCACCACCACAATGGCGTCGTCGACCACAATGGCTATGGCCAACACCAAGCCGAAGAGCGACAGCGTGTTCAGGCTGAATCCCATCAACTTCATCACCGCAAACGTGGCCACCAACGACACCGGAATCACCAGCATCGCAATCGCCACGGCTCGCGGATTTTGCAGAAAAAGCCATATCACCATCATCACAATTGCCGCCGTCATCACAAACGTGGAGAGAAGGTCGCGAATCGACGCGTCGACAAACTCCGTGGTGTCCAACACCACCCGAGCGTGTACCCCCTGAGGAAAATACTCCTCAAGCTCCGCCAACCGCGCCTTCACCTGCCGCGACACCTCCAGCGCATTGGCTCCCGAACGCTGACTCACCGCCAGCGCCGCCGCCTCGCGGCCGTTGATGCGCGACGTCTGCCCATAGCTTTCGCTGCCCAGTTCCACCTCGGCCACATCGCCCAGACGGAGCACGCGGCCGAGCGAATCGGCCCGCAAAACAATTGCGGCAAACTCCTGCGGCGAATTCAGTCGGCCATTGGCCGTGAGAGTGACGTCGAACGCCTGCCCCTTGGGCGACGGCGACGCCCCCACAGCGCCCGCGCTCACCGCCATGTTTTGACTCTCAATGGCCGCGACCACCTCTTGCGGCGAGATGCCGCGCACGCGCATTCGCGCCGGGTCGAGCCACACGCGCATACTGTAGTTGCCCGCGCCAAACACGTCGACGGAGCCCACGCCCGGCAGTCGCGCCAGGTCGTCAACCAGATTGAGCTGCGCATAGTTCGACAAATAGAGCGCGTCATACAGCTCCTGACGGTCGGTTTCCAGAGCCACAAACAGCAGAATGTCGCCCGAGCGGGCCGCCACCGTCACCCCCTGCTGCTTCACCGCCGAAGGGAGCGACGCATCGGCCATGGCAATGCGGTTTTGCACCTTCACCGACGCTTGATCGATGTCGGTGCCCTGCTCGAAAGTCACCGTCAGCGAGTAGCTTCCCGCCGACGACGTAGACTTCATATACATCATTCCCTCCACGCCGTTGACCTGCTGCTCAATCGGTTGGCCCACGCTCTGCGCCACCGTCAGAGCGTCAGCTCCGGGATAGCTTGCCGACACCATCACTGTGGGCGGAGCAATCTCCGGATATTGCGCCACCGGCAGCGTCAGCAGCGTCAAGCCGCCGGCCAGGAGCAGAAACAGCGCCACCACCGTGGCAAAAATCGGTCGGTTGATGAAAAAACGAGATATCATGGATGGGAGATTTGCGGGTTAATAATCATGCCGGGGCGCACCTTCAGCAGCGCGCGTGTCACGTAGAGCGTGCCCGGGCTAATCCCCTCGGCAATGACGCTCAGCGAGTCGCCCACCGTGGCTGCCACAGTCACCGGAGTATACTCCACGCAATTGTTGGAGTCGACGGTGTAGAGAAACGTGCCGCGCTGATCGCGGCCCACCGCCTCGGCCTGCACCGTCACAGCCCGGCGCAACACCTGAACCGGCAGCTCCACCCTCACGAACATGCCGCTGCGCAGCTCCCCGTCGGGGTTGTCGACGCGCGCCGTCACCGCCACCGTGCCCGTTGAGCGGTCGACCGATGGGGCGAAATAGCTGAAATCGGCCGTGTAGGTAGCGGCAAAATCCTCGTCAAACAGCAACGGAATCTGCGTCAAATCGGCCACGCTGCCGTGGCTCAACAATTGGGCATACTCATCGGCCGTGATGCTGAACAGCGCCTTCATCTGCGAGTCGTCGAAGATACGCGCCAGTGTCACCGGGTCGTCGCTGCCGCTGAAATATGCTCCTGCCGAATAAGGGCAATCCGACACCCGGCCCGCAAACGGAGCGCGAATAGAGCAATGGCTCAGAGTGATTTCGGCAGTGCGCACGGCCGCCTCCGCGCTCTTCACCGCGGCCTCCGACGTGAGCACGTCGCTGTGGGCCTGAAGCACCTCCATTTGGCTCACCGCGTCGGCCTCCAAGGCCTGCTGCATCGCCGCATAATTGCGCCGATTGTAGTCGAGCGTGGCCCGTGCATCGGCCAGATTGGCTCGCGCTTGGCCCAGAGCGTTGACATAGACGTCGGGCTCGATGCTGAAGAGCAGAGTGCCCTGCTCCACTCGGGAGCCCGGTTGATAGGATTTGGCCGTGAGAGTGCCGTCGATGCGCGTCACCAAGTCGACCTCGCGCATGGCCGCGAGATAGCCCGGAAATTCGCGAAACACCGTCACCGCCGAGTCGGTTTCCGCGCGGGCCACCGCCACCGTCGGCGTGGCCGTGTGAGCGCGATGAGAGTCGCCGTGGCAGCCGCTCAGCAGGCAAAGCCCTGCGAGGGCGAGAATGTGTCGTTTCATGGGGTGGATAAGAAGTTGCCGCCCACCGCCTTCCAGAGCGTAATCAGTGCCGTCAGGGCGTTGCCTCGGGCTGCGATGAGCGAGTTGCGATTTTCGAGATATGTGATTTGAGCGTCGGCCACGTTGATAAACGCCGTCAGTCCGCCGCGATATTTTTCGATGGCCAATTCCTGGGCTCGGCGCGAGGCATCGACCGCGTCTTGCAGCACCGCAATCCGCCGGAGCGTATAGCGATAGTCGGCCAAGGCGCTGCGCGTCTCCTCCACCGCCGTGAGCACCGTCAACTCATAGGCATCCGTGGCCGAGAGCATTTGCTCGCGAGCCGAGGCCACCGCATAGCGCCGCGCCAGACCGTCGAACAATGTCCACGTGAGCGTCGGCGTCAGCGAGTAGGCCAAGTCGCCGCGGTCCACTCCGATGCTGCCGCTCAATTGCAGATGAGGCAGATAGGCCTTGCGTTCCACCCCCATCTGCGCCGCATAGACCTCGATTTGGCGCAGCGCCTGCCCCACGTCGGGCCGGGCCATCAGTAGCGACATATCCACCGCTGCCGGCACCGGCTGCTCCGCCTCCGGAAGCGGCTGCGGCTCGGCCAGACGGCGAATCAGCGCCGTGTCGGCTGCAGAGGTCAACACCGTCAGCGCGTTGAGCGTCTTGTCAATTGTGGCCTGCAACTGAGGCACCCCGGCCAGCGTGGTGAAATAGACCGCCTCAGCCTCGCTCACGTCGAGTTGCGAAGCCAGACCGGCCTCGTGGCGAGCGCGGGCAATCTCCATGGCCGAGCGTTGGCTTTCGGCATGCTCCAGCGCCACAATCAGTTGGCGTTGCGCCGTGCGCAGCTGCACATAGTCAGTGGCCACCTCCGCCATCAGCGAGAGCATCACCCCGCGCGCTTCGGCGCGGCTGAGCTCCACCGAGGCCTTGTCGCCTCGGCTCTGCGTCGCGATGCGTCCGAAGACGTCCACCTCCCACGAGAGCGTGGCCGAGGCCGTGAGGCCCCACTTGGTGGAGCGTTCGCGGCCATAGGAAGCCTCTGCGCCGATGACGGGGAAATAGCCGGCGCGGGTGGAGCGCAGCGTCAGTTGCGACATGGCCACGCTGCGAGCCGCCTGCTTCAGCGAGAAGTTTTCGGCCTCGGCCCTGAGCATCAATTCCTGCAACAGCGAATCGCCGAAGGCCGCTTGCCGATAGTCGATTTCTTGAGCCGAAAGCGCGGCACAGAAGGCCGCGGCAGTGGCAATCAAGAGTGTGTGTCTAATCATTTTCAGGTATTTTTTCAGTAAAACGCAAATTGATGAACAATTGTTGAAAAAATGTTGTATCTTTGCCGAAAACTATACCCCTTAATAAACAATATTCATGGAATCTAACGAATTGAACAAACCGGTTAAATTCTCCTCGCGCGAGGAGATAATGGAGTTTGTAGACCGCCACAACATCGTGATGGTCAACTTTATGTATCCCGCAGGCGACGGTCGCCTGAAAACGCTCAATTTCTCAGTCTACGACCGAGACTATCTCTACACAATCCTCACCACCGGTGAGCGCGTTGACGGCTCCTCGCTCTTCAACTTCATCAGCGGTGCAAACAGCGACCTCTACGTCTTGCCGCGCTACTCCACCGCCTTCGTCGACCCCTTTGCTCCGGTGCCCACCCTGACGATGCTCTGCTCATTCTTCGACAAAGATGGCAACAAACTCGCCGAATCGCCCGAAGCCACGCTGCATCGCGCCTGCAAAGCCTTCACCGACACCACCGGCCTGCAATTCCAGGCCATGGGCGAATTGGAATTCTACGTAGTCTCTGATGCCATCAACGACTTCCCCGCCGTGGATCAACATGGCTACCATGAGAGCGCCCCCTTTGCCAAACACAACGACTTCCGCGTGCGCTGCATGGACATGATCACCCGCGCCGGCGGCAAAATCAAGTATGGCCACTGCGAAGTGGGCAACTTCACCCTCGACGGCAAACTCTACGAGCAAAACGAGATTGAATTCCTCCCCGTGCCCGCTGAAGATGCCGCCGACCAACTGATGTTGGCCAAATGGATTATCCGCAACCAAGCCATGCGCGAAGGCCTCGACGTGAGCTTCGCCCCGAAGATCACCACCGGCAAAGCCGGCAGCGGCTTGCACATCCACATGCGCCTGATGCGCGACGGCCGCAACATCATGCTAAACAACGACCTACGTCTGAGCGACGACGCACGTCGCCTCATTGCCGGACTGATGGAGATGGCTCCATCGATCACCGCCTTCGGCAACACCACCCCCACGAGCTATTTCCGCCTCGTGCCCCATCAGGAAGCTCCCACCAACGTATGTTGGGGCGATCGCAACCGCTCGGCCCTGGTGCGCGTGCCCTTAGGATGGTCCACCCACACCGACATGAGTGCCCTGGCCAACCCCGGCGTGGCCCCCGTGGAGGTGGATCCCACCGCCAAGCAGACCATCGAAATCCGTTCGGCCGACGGCTCCGCCGACATCTATCTGCTGCTGGCCTCGCTGGCCGTGGCCGCGCGTCGCGGTTTTGAGATGGGCGACAAGGCCCTTCTGCTTGCCGAACGCACCTACGTGAGCGTCAACATCCACGACGCTGCCAACGCCGACCGCCTCGAGCAACTCGACTCGCTGCCCGTGGACTGCGCCGAAAGCTCCGTGCGCCTCGACGAAGCCCGCGACATCTACGAAGCCGACGGCGTATTCTCCCCCGCAATGATCGACGCTCAGATTGCAAAACTCCGCAACTATGAGGCCACCGACTCGCTCCACATGAAGCAGCTGGTGGAAGAATATTTCCACTGCGGATAAACCCTCAGAAACTGTTAACTCACACTTTTTTATGGCAAAAATACTCTGGATTGACGACGAAATAGACCTTCTGAAACCCCACATCCTCTTCCTCAAGGCCAAAGGCTACGAGGTGGAAACCGTCAACAACGGCCGCGACGCCATCGACATGGTGCCCGCCTCGCGCCCCGACCTGATCTTTCTCGACGAGAATATGCCCGGCCTATCCGGACTGGAGACCCTCAGCCGCATCAAGCAAGTGGCCCCCCACGTGCCCGTGGTGATGATCACCAAAAACGAAGAGGAAAATATCATGGATCAGGCTGTGGGTCAAAAGATTGCCGACTATCTCATCAAGCCCGTCAACCCCAACCAGATATTGATTGCCATCAAAAAGCATCTCCACTCCGAGCAGCTGGTGAGCGAGAAAACCTCCGTGGACTATCGTCAGGAGTTTATGGCCATCAGCGACGCCATGGCGCGCTGCACCACCTTTGCCGACTGGCAGCAGCTCTATCAGCGTCTGGTGTTTTGGGAGTTGGAACTCACCGGCGCCGGCACCAACATGGACGACATCCTGCTGATGCAGCAACGCGACGCCAACACCGCCTTCACCCGCTTCGTGAAACAAAACTACGCCGGCTGGCTTCAGGGGGGCGACGATGCCCCCCTGATGAGCCCGCGCGTGTTTCATCGGTCGGTGTTCCCGTTGCTCGACCGCGGCGAGAAGGTGTTTTTCATACTCATCGACAACTTCCGCCTCGACCAGTGGGCCACCATACGCCCCATCCTGGCCGAGCACTTCAACTTTGAGGAGGGCACCTATTGCGCCATCCTCCCCACCGCCACACAATATGCTCGCAACGCCATCTTCTCCGGCCTGATGCCCAACGACATTGAGCGCCTGTTTCCCGACCTCTGGATTGACGAAGACGACGAGCGCAGCAAAAACCTCAACGAGTCGCCGCTGATAGCCACCCTCTTTGAGCGCTATCGCCGCCCCGTGAAATTCAGCTACAACAAAATCAACGACAACGCCGCCGGCGAGCGCCTGCTGCGCGAATTTTCCAACCTCGAAGGCAACGACCTCAACGTGGTGGTGTTCAACTTCATAGACATGCTCAGCCATGCGCGCACCGACTCCAAGATGATTCGCGAACTTGCGGCCACCAATGCCGCCTATCGCTCGCTGACCGAGTCGTGGTTTCGCCACTCCACGGCCCTGGAACTCTTTCGCCGCATAGCCGAAAAAGGCTACAAAATAGTGTTGACCACCGACCACGGCTCCATCCACGTGGACACCCCCGTGAAGGTGGTGGGCGACAAAGCCACCACCACCAACCTGCGCTACAAAGTGGGCAAGATGCTCAACTACAACCCCAAACAAGTGTTTGAAATGCGCCGACCGCAAGACTTCGGGCTCCCCTGCCCCAACGTCAGCTCCGCGTATATCTTCGCCACCGGGCGCGACTTCTTTGCCTACCCCAACAACTATAACCACTACGTGCAATACTACACCGACACGTTCCAGCATGGCGGAGTGTCGTTGGAGGAGATGGTGGTGCCGTTGGTCACTCTCACGCCCAAATTTTGAGGAGACTCGGAATTTGCGTACTTTTGCAAACCAATTTACACTCTAACATATTTTACACAACGTACACAATGAAGAAACTATCCACCCTGATGATGGTAGCACTCGTGATGCTTCTGGCGTCGTGCACATCCTCTCCCGCCGACAAGCTTCTGAAGAAGATTCCCGCCAACGCCACGGCTGTGGCCGTGATCAACGTTGAGGAGGTGATTGCCAGCGCCGGCGGCAGCGTCAAAGGCGACAAGGTGAACCTTCCATCCTATGTGACCGACAGCTATCTGAGTTCTATGACCGACTTTGCCGGCGCCATCGACCCGCGCGCCGTGGTGGTGGCCTACGTGCCGGTCTTGCATGAGGCCGTGGCCGTCTACTCCATCACCGACGAAAATAAATTCGTGGCAGCCCTCTCCGCCAAAGGCTATCAGCAATCCACCACCGAGGGCGACTATAAAGCCTATGCGGCCGACAGCAACTTCCCCGTGATCACTGCCGACGATATAGCCTACGCCATCTGCCGAACCATGGATGCCTCCGACGCTTTAGCGGCCATCAAGACCATGCACTCGCAGGCTGCAGACAACAACTACGCCTCCACCGGCGCCGCCAAGCAATTCGGCACACACGACATCTGCGGCGCCGTGGCCATGAGCGACATCTTGGGCGGATATCCCGAGGCGCTGCCCATCACTCAGGAGATGCGCCAAAGCACCCTGGTGATTCTCTCCGACCTCAAAGGCGACGACCTGAAAGGCTCCATCAGCTTTGTCAATGAAAAAGGCAAGAAAATCGGCCTCTACAGCGAAGCCCTCCCAAGCCCCAAGAATGTGGATCCTGCCACCATGCGCTATCTCGGTGAAAACGAGGTGCTTGCCTTTGGCACTAACCTCAAGGGGATGAAATGGGACAAGGCCCTCGACCAAATGGGCTTCATGCCCGGCGAAGCCGCCCAAGCGCTCGCCCTGATTGAGCCCTATCTGCGCAACATCAACGGCACAGTGGCCGTGGGCATCGGCGTGAACAACGGCATGGCCTCGTTGGCCAAAATTATGGCCGGACAATTCGACCCCACCGACCTCACCTTCACCATCGTGGCCAAGATGGCCTCCGGCGAAGCCGAAAAGACCGTCAGCACCCTGCAATCGCTGGCCGTGTTGGCAGGCGGCAGCACCCCCGAAAAGGGCGGTTTCAGTGTGGCGCTTGGCAGCGCCGATCAGCGCATCTACGTGGTGGCCGACCAGGATCATCTGGTGGTGTCGTCGCACGCCGTCAACACAGCGCAGAAGCCTGCCGTGGTGAAAGACGTCGACTGGGACGAATGGACCTCGGGCATGGCCCTGCGCCTCACCCCCTCCAACAGCCTGATGCGCGACCTGAACATCACCTCCGGCAAAGTCGAAGCCGAGTTCTACAACAAGACCTCCTCCGAATACGGCTTTGAAGTGGAGTTTGACGACTTCGGCGCCAAAGGCTTCATCGAAAATCTTGTGAAATTCTGCAACCTTTGGACCAAAGGCTGCGAAACCTATAACGTTAGCTTCACAAGCCAAGCCTACTCCGCCGAGCCCGACTTCATCGACGACGTTGATGATGACGACGACGCCTTGGTGGAGATCCCTGACTCGTTCAACCTCTGAAGTGCAATGGAGAGTATCACTCTGAAACGTCTCCTGCCGCGAGTGTTCCGCAACGAACCGCCCACCGGCTCCGGTGTTTGGCTTCAAGAATCGTTGCAGTTCGCTCGCGGCTGCCGTGTGTGCATCAATGCCGAGAGCGGTGCCGGCAAGTCGTCGCTGCTCAACTTCATCTACGGCGCACGCACCGACTTCGACGGCACCATCATGTTCGACACCCAATCGACGGCCAATCTTAGCCGCAGCCAATGGTGTGACGTGCGTCGCCGTCAGCTGGCATATCTGCCGCAAGAGATGCGCCTCTTCCCCGAGCTCACCGTCTTGGAGAATATCCACATCAAAAACCGTCTGACCGCCCACAAGACCGAGTCGCAAATCATGGAGATGCTCGAAATGCTGGGCGTGGCCGCCAAAGCCAATGTGGCTGCCGGCAAACTCAGCGTGGGGCAACAACAGCGCGTGGCCATAGTCCGCGCCATGTGTCAGCCCTTCGACTTTGTGTTGCTCGACGAGCCCGTGAGCCATCTCGACCAACAAAACAACAGGATAGTGGCGCAACTCGTGCAGCGCGAAGCAGCAGTGCGCGGAGCCGGCATCATCACCACCTCCGTGGGCAATCCGCTGCTGCTTGAAACCCCCTCAATCGTAGTGTTATGAGCAAGAATCCCATTTGGCAACTGCTGCGCCGCAACGTGGCGCCGGGCCAACTCATAGGCTATGCCTTGGCCAATCTGGTGGGCCTCACCATAGTGCTCACCGCCTTGCAATTCTATCGCGACGCCACCACCCCCACGGGCGATGCCGCCGAAGATGCCGTCTTGGCCAACGACTATCTGGTGGTGTCGAAGGTGGTCCATGGCGTGAGCATGGCGCCGAGCACCTTCTCCGCCGACGAAATTGCCGACCTGGAGTCGCAGCCGTGGGCCAAACGCGTGGGCAGCTTCACCGCCTCGCAGTTTCAGGTGTTGGCCGCCGTGTCGATGAACGGTCGCGGCATGAGCACCTACCTCTTTTTCGAGTCTATCCCCGACGACTTCATCGACGTCAAGCCGCAAGGCTGGCAAGACTTCGATGCGTCGGCGCCCGGCTCCACAGTGCCCATCATCATCTCCAAAGACTATCTCGCGCTCTACAACTTCGGCTTTGCCGCCACGCAAGGGTTGCCGCAGTTGAGCGAACGCCTCATCTCCACGGTGAACATCGACCTGCGCTTGCAGGGCGGCGAACACATGGACTTCTATCGAGGCCGCGTGGTGGGCTTCTCCTCGCGGTTGAACACCATCGCCGTGCCCCAGAGCTTCATGGATATGGCCAACCGGCGCTATGCTCCGGGCCTGTCGCCCGAGCCCTCGCGACTGGTGGTGGAGGTGACCAATCCCGGTGAACCCGCCATTGGCAAATATCTCGAAGAGAAAGGCTGGGAAACCGCCGGCGACAAATCGGCTGCCGAGCGCTCCACCCGCTTCCTCACCGTGCTCTCCACCGTGGTGGCCTCCGTGGGTCTGATTATCTGCGTGTTGGCCATCTTCATACTGATGCTGAGCATCTACCTGCTGCTGCAAAAGAGCCGTCGCAAACTCCGCGACCTGATGTTGCTGGGCTATTCACACCTCGACGTGTCGGTCTACTACGTCCGCCTGGTGGCCACAATCAACGCCATAGTCTGCGTGCTCTCAATAGCCATCACCCTGCTTGGCCGCCATCTGTGGGGCCCGATGCTTGAGGATATGAGTCTTGGCGGCGGTGGCGTGATGGTGATGATTCTCACGGCCGTTGGCGCCACGGCGGTTGTCACCGCCTTCAACGTTTGGGCCATACGCCGCAATCTGCTCAAGATATGACCGACGCCCTACGTGAACGCTTGCTGCGCGAGGCCGCGCGGATCAACTCTCCGGAGTTTATCGCCGCCGACCCCGTGCAGTTTCCTCGTCGTTTCAGCCGTCAGGCCGACGTGGAGATTGTTTCGCTATTGGCCGCCCATCTCGCCTGGGGAAATCGCACGCTGATTCGCCGCGACGTGGAGCGCCTGCTGCAAATCATGGAGCAGCAGCCGGCGGCGTGGGTGCGCTCCGGCGCCTTCGAGGACGTGGCCGATGAGCAAAACATCCATCGCACCTTCTTTGGCCGCAACCTCAAGCACATGATGCGCGGCCTGCGGAGCATCTATGCGCGGTTTGAAACCCTCGACGACTTCTGCCGCCACAGCGGCGCCGCCCAAAGCGAGTGGCCCGCATGGCTTCTGGCCGAGGCGCTCAACTGCGAGATGGCCGAGGCCAACGGCGGCGAGGCCGACTCGCGTTGCCTGCCGTTGAACCTGCGCACCACGGCGCTGAAGCGCCTGAATATGGCCCTGCGCTGGCTCGTGCGCCGCGATGGCATCGTCGACATGGGTCTGTGGCGGTCGCTCACTCCGGCGCAGCTCTACGTGCCGCTCGACGTCCACGTGGGGCGCACGGCCCGCACCCTGGGGCTGATTACGCGCACCGCGGCCGATCGCCGCACGGCAGTGGAGTTGACCGCCGTGCTTCGCGAGGTGTGTCCCGACGATCCCGTGAAGCTCGACTTTGCGCTCTTTGGCTTGGGGGTGAATCATGAGCTTTGATTTTGTTTTCTCGGAAACTTTTAGCATCTTTGCACTAATCAATTAAGCAAACGAGATGGAAACATTGCAGAAACTGCCCATTGGCATCCAAACTTTTCAGAAACTGCGCAAGCAGGGGTTTCTCTACGTAGACAAGACCGACTTGGTCTATCAACTGGCCAACTCCAGTCAGTTTAACTTCTTGTCGCGTCCTCGGCGCTTCGGCAAAAGCATGCTCATATCCACTCTTGAAGCCTACTTTGAGGGTGATAGGGAGTCATTTGAAGGGCTTGCCATTGAGAAGTTGGAAACGAAGTGGACCAAGCATCCGGTGCTCCACCTCGATTTGAACGTAGCTGATTATCAAACGAAAGATACGCTTCGCAATAAGCTGAGCTGCGAGCTGAGCAAATGGGAGGCTGTCTATGGCGCAAATCCGACTGAGAAGGAGCTTGGCGACCGCTTTGCGGGTGTGATTTGTCGTGCCTACGAGCAGACAGGGCAACTTGTTGTAATTCTCATTGATGAATACGACAAACCAATTCTCGAAACGCTTGATAACGAAGAGCTTCAGGCGAATTATCGTGCTACGCTTAAAGGCTTCTATGGCGCATTGAAGAGCCTTGACAAATATATCCGTTTCTGTTTGCTCACGGGCGTAACCAAGTTTAGCAAAGTGAGCGTGTTTAGCGGCATCAACAATCTGAAAGATATATCTTTAAGCGAGACCTATGCCACAATTTGCGGTATCACCGACGAGGATATCGACACCAAACTGATGGCATACGTTAAGCGCATTGCCGATAAGAACGGCATGACCGTTGAGCAGGCCCGCGAGGAGTTGCGTTCGCGCTACGATGGCTATCATTTTAGCAAAAACTCCCCCGGCGTCTACAATCCCTTTAGTCTGCTTAATGCATTTGATGACTGCGAATTCCGCAACTACTGGTTTGCCACGGGCACGCCCTCTTATCTCGTTCATCTGCTCAAAAAACATCACTCCAATCTGGAGGAAGTGGCCACAAGGGAGTGCGATGCCGACGTGATTGAGAGCACCGACCCGCAGTCGTCAGATCCCGTTCCGGTCATCTACCAGAGCGGCTATCTCACCATCAAAGATTTCGACCCGGAATTTAGAGTCTACACTCTGGGCTTTCCCAACAAAGAGGTGGAAGACGGTTTCCTGAAATATCTGCTGCCGAACTACACGACTATAAGCCCAAGCTCCACGGCTTTCAACATTCGCAACTTTGTTAAGGAAATTCAGTCGGGCCGCATTGACGACTTCATGCGCCGCCTGTCGTCGCTCTTTGCCGACACGCCCTACGAGCTGGTCAAGGACTTGGAGAATCACTATCAAAACGTGATGTTCATTGTGACCAAACTGATGGGCCTCTACGTCAACGCCGAATACCATACCTCGCAAGGCCGCATCGACTTGGTGCTGCAAACCTCGGACTACGTCTACGTGATGGAATTCAAACTCGACGGCTCCGCCGAGGAGGCCCTTGCGCAAATCAACGAGAAAGGCTACGCCCGCCCATTCGAGACGTCGGGCCGCCGCCTGATGAAAGTAGGCGTGAACTTCTCCGCCACCACCCGCAACATCGACCGCTGGATTATCGAATAACCGCTATAAGCAAACGAGATGGAAACATTGCAGAAACTGCCCATTGGCATCCAAACTTTTCAGAAACTGCGCAAGCAGGGGTTTCTCTACGTAGACAAGACCGACTTGGTCTATCAACTGGCCAACTCCAGTCAGTTTAACTTCTTGTCGCGTCCTCGGCGCTTCGGCAAAAGCATGCTCATATCCACTCTTGAAGCCTACTTTGAGGGTGATAGGGAGTCATTTGAAGGGCTTGCCATTGAGAAGTTGGAGAAGACGTGGACAAAGCATCCGGTGCTCCACCTCGATTTGAACATCATCAAAAAGGGCGATCCGGTGAGTTTGGATGCTATCTTGAATGTCACGCTACGCGACTGGGAAAAGGAATATGGCAGCGACCCGTCGGAAAACACGTTCGGCACACGCTTCCGCGGCATCATCATGCGCGCCTACCAACAAACCGGCCAACTCGTGGTGATACTCGTAGACGAGTATGACAAGCCTATTCTTGAGGAACTCGACAATGAAGCTCTTCAGGAGGCACGTCGCTCTACGTTGAAGGAATTCTATGGTGCGCTGAAGAGCCTTGACAAATATATCCGTTTCTGTTTGCTCACGGGCGTAACCAAGTTTAGCAAAGTGAGCGTGTTTAGCGGCATCAACAATCTGAAAGATATATCTTTAAGCGAGACCTATGCCACAATTTGCGGTATCACCGACGAGGATATCGACACCAAACTGATGGCATACGTTAAGCGCATTGCCGATAAGAACGGCATGACCGTTGAGCAGGCCCGCGAGGAGTTGCGTTCGCGCTACGATGGCTATCATTTTAGCAAAAACTCCCCCGGCGTCTACAATCCCTTTAGTCTGCTTAATGCATTTGATGACTGCGAATTCCGCAACTACTGGTTTGCCACGGGCACGCCCTCTTATCTCGTTCATCTGCTCAAAAAACATCACTCCAATCTGGAGGAAGTGGCCACAAGGGAGTGCGATGCCGACGTGATTGAGAGCACCGACCCGCAGTCGTCAGATCCCGTTCCGGTCATCTACCAGAGCGGCTACCTCACCATCAAAGGCTACAATCCCAGATTCAACACCTACAAACTCGGTTTCCCCAACAAAGAAGTTGAAGATGGGTTCTTGAAATATCTGCTGCCGAACTACACGACTATAAGCCCGAGCTCCACGGCCTTCAATATCCGCAACTTTGTTCAGGAGATTGAGTCGGGCCGCATCGACGACTTCATGCGGCGCCTGTCGTCGCTCTTTGCCGACACGCCCTACGAGCTGGTCAAGGACCTGGAGAATCACTATCAAAACGTGATGTTCATTGTGACCAAACTGATGGGTCTCTACGTCAACGCTGAATATCACACCTCGCAGGGGCGCATCGACCTGGTGCTGCAGACCTTGGACTACGTCTACGTGATGGAATTCAAGCTCGACGGCACCGCCGAGGAGGCCCTTGCGCAAATCAACGAGAAAGGCTATGCCCGCCCCTTTGAGACGTCGGGCCGTCGCCTGATGAAAGTAGGCGTGAACTTCTCCGCCGCCACCCGCAACATCGACCGCTGGATCATCGAATAACCTACCCTGAAATACCCCCCCCTAAAGCTAATCCGCAATTGAAACCAATCACATCCACCTCGCAATCACCCATCAGTTGGGTGCCCTCGGCCTACTTTGCCATGGGGCTCCCCTTCGTGGCCATATCGTTGGCCGCCGTGATTATGTTTGCCGATTTGGGCATGTCGCCCGATCGCATCACCTTTTGGACTTCGCTGTTCATCCTGCCCTATTCGCTGAAATTCATCTGGAGTCCGCTGCTTGAGATCTATCTCACCAAGAAGAAATTCGTGCTCATCTGCCAGATGGTGAGCGCCGTGTGTTTCGGCCTTGTGGCCGCGTGTTTGCCGCTGCCTAACGCCCAGTCCATGATTGTGGCGCTGATGTGTGTCATCGGCCTGAGCGGCGCCACCAACGACATAGCCACCGACGGCATCTATCTCACCGCGCTCGACAAGAAGACGCAGGCCACTTACATCGGCTGGCAGGGCGCGTTCTACAATCTCGCCAAAGTGTTGGTTAACGGCCTGCTGGTCTATGCGGCCGGTTGCCTGATGCGCCACTTTCAGGAGAACAATCCCGAGGACCCGCATCACGGCGCCGTGATGGCCTGGTTGATCATCATGTTGCTAATCGCCGTGACGATGGGCGCTCTGGCCGCCTATCACTACATGGTGTTGCCGCGCGGCGAGACGCAGACCGATTCGCCCACAACCTTCTCGGCCGCGATGAAGTCGCTGTGGGAGGTGATTCTCGACTTCTTCACCAAACGCTATATCCTGCTCTACATCCTCTTCATCATCTGCTATCGCCTCACCGAAGGGTTGGCCGTGAAGATGGTGCCGCTCTTCCTGAAGGCCTCCACGGCCGACGGCGGCTTGGGGCTGAGCAACGAACAGATAGGCCTCATCTACGGCACTCTGGGCACCCTGGCGTTCATCGTCGGCTCGATTCTCGGCGGCTACTACATTGCGTGCTTCACCCTGCGGCGCACGCTGCTGTCGCTGGTGGCCATCTTCAACGTGCCCTTTGTCATCTACTATCTCTTTGCGTCGATGCAGCCGCAGTCGATTGTGGTGATAGGCGCCGGACTGGTGGCGGAATATTTCTGCTACGGTTTCGGCTTCGTGGGGCTGTCGCTCTTCATGATGCAGCAGGTGGCCCCCGGGCGCCATCCCATGGCCCACTATGCCTTTGCCTCGGCGATTATGAACCTTGGCTTCATGGTGGCGGGCATGGCCAGCGGTTGGATCTACATGCACCTGGGCTATGAGCACTTCTTCCTGCTGGCCTTGGCGCTCTGCATCCCCGCTTTCCTGCTGGCGGCTGTGCTCCCCTTTGCCCACAGCGACAACGAACAAGAACAAACGCAAAACTAAAGAATATGGACTCACAAAACCCCGTACAGTTTCCTTGGGAGGAGCGTCCCGCCGGTTGCACCGACACGATGTGGCGCTCAAGCCTCAATCCCATCATCGATCGCTATGCCATCCCCACGTCAAACAGCGTGTTCAACTCCGCCGTGGTGCCCTTTGGCGACGGCTATGCCGGAGTGTTTCGTTGCGACAATCGCCGTGTGCAGATGAACATCTTTGCCGGCTTCAGCCGCGACGGCATCCACTGGGACATCGAGCATGAGCCGATAGAGTTTCAGGCCGGCAACACCGACATGATAGAGAGCGACTACAAGTATGACCCGCGCGTCACGTGGCTGGAAGATCGCTATTGGATCACCTGGTGTAACGGCTATCACGGCCCCACCATCGGCATCGGCTATACCTTTGACTTCAAGGAGTTTTTCCAGTGTGAAAACGCATTCTTGCCGTTCAATCGCAACGGTGTGCTCTTCCCCACGCGCATCGGCGGCCGCTACGCCATGCTCTCGCGTCCGAGCGACAACGGCCACACCCCCTTTGGCGACATCTACATCAGCTTCAGCCCCGACATGAAATATTGGGGCGAACATCGCCTGCTGATGACCCCCACCCCATTTGAGCAGAGCGCTTGGCAGTGCACCAAGGTTGGTGCCGGTTCGGTGCCCGTGCTCACCGACGAAGGTTGGCTGATATTCTATCACGGCGTCATCACCACGTGCAACGGTTTCCGCTATGCCATGGGCGCCGCGCTGCTCGACGCCGACGACCCCACGCAGGTGCTCTATCGCACCATGCCCTATCTGCTGGGCCCGGCAGCGCCCTATGAGCTTGTGGGCGACGTGCCCAACGTGGTGTTTCCCTGCGCCGCGCTTGTCGACCAGGAGCGCGACCGCGTGACCGTCTACTACGGCGCCGCCGACACCACAGTGTGCATGGCCCACGGCCACCTGAGCGAAATCCTCGAATTCATCAAAGCCAATTCGCTATGATGCGCCGGCTGCTCATTGCGCTGGCTGCGGCCGGAGGCTGCGCCGCCATGGCCGCGCAGCCCGGGGCCGGCGAGCCCGTGGTGGTGATGCGCCACGACTCCACCGAGGCCTACTCCGTGGTCTATCGCATCCCGGCCATCACCGCCGTGGCCGCCGGGCCTCACGCCGGCCGACTGATTGCCGTGGGCGACTATCGCTATTGCGGCGCCGACGTGGGTTTCGGACGCATCGACCTCTACAACGCCCATAGCGACGATTTGGGCGCGTCGTGGAGCTCGCCCGGCCACTTCCTTGGCTCGGTGGGTCAAAACGCAGCACAGGGCACCGGAGAGGGTTCATTCGACACGTCGCTGCAACATCCCGACGCCGGATTCGGCGACGCCGCCATTGTGAGCGACCGCACCTCCGGCGAATTGCTGATGATGAGCGTGTGTGGCTTCACCCCCTATGGCCGGGCCACGCGCAGCAATCCCAATCAGATTGCGCGCTGGTATAGCACCGACGGCGGCGACACGTGGACCCACTTCCAGAACATCACCGAGCAGATCTATTCGCTCTTCGACGACACCACCCCCTGGGGCCGCATCGACTCAATGTTTTTTGGCTCGGGGCGCATATGCCAGAGTCGCGTCATAAAGACCGGGCGCTACTATCGCCTCTATGCCGTGATGACCGGACGCAACGCCGAGACGGGCGCCACGGCCAACTGGGTGCTCTTCAGCGACGACTTTGGCCACACGTGGCACATTCTGGGCAATCCGATGACGCCGCCGGTGGACCATCTGGCCGATGAACCCAAGGCCGAGGAGCTGCCCGACGGCTCGGTGCTGCTGGCGGCTCGCGGACAGTGGGGCGGCCGCAATTTCAACATCTGGCGCTACGAGGGCGACCCTGCCGAGGCTCGCGGCTCTTGGGGCGAGGCGGTGAACACCAACTGCGGGATGGACTTCAAGGTGAATGCCTGCAATGGCGAGGTGATGGTGGTCAGCGGCCGCCGCACTTCCGACGGCGCCGACTGCTACGTGTTGCTCCAGTCGATGCCTTTTGCCACCGACCGCCGCAACGTGGGCATAGCCTGGCGTGAGCTCCCGGCCGACCTCTCGACGCTCACCCCCGCCGACCTCACCCAATGGGACGGCCACTATCAGGTGAGCGAACTCCCCTCGGCCTACTCCACGATGACGCAGCTGCCCGACGGCTCCATAGGCTTCTTCTACGAGGAGAGCACCTTTGGCCGCGACTACTGCCTGGTCTACCGCCGCCTACCCCTCAGCGCCATCACCGATGGCGCAATTGATAATTGAAAATTGAAAGTTGAAAGTTGAAAGTCCTTTTAGTTTTTAGTTTTCAGGTTTCAGTTGACAGCCCAATTAGTCCAATTAGGCTAATTAGTCCAATTGGGCTGATTGGGCGGATTGGGGGGCGGGAGGTAGGGTATTAAAGGATTGTTAACAATTTTTTAGGGAGTTGTGGGCGATTTTCCTACACAAAATATTTGGAGAGAGGGGTGAAAAGGTTGTAACTTTGCCGCAGAAAAATAAACGAAATCAGGTTGCTCCGATGTGGGGCAGCGGCTTTAAGATCGAAGTATCCCCCGAATCACACTCGATTTACTTGACTCACTCATAGAAAGCAACGTTTCTATTACACTCATCTAAAGCGAACGCCAATTTATAGTAAAACAGACTGATGCCGTAATCCCCACCGGGCCGTACACTTCTGCCGATGGCAACGACACCAATCCAATCACATGAGCACGATTCCGCCATGGTGTACACTCCACTTCATCCATCCGTGATCTACTCGATTTAGGGTCATCTCAAATCCGACATTAACATCCGATTCTATTCACAGAAGACGTGATTTCCTCTTGCTGTCATCATCCCTCAATCATCCCGGGGAGGAGATAGCGGTCGTGTTCTTACCCGCGGCCAATCCAACGAGAGAGCCTGTCACACTTCAGCAAAATAAACAACAAAACATCTCAACGATTACCAACGAAAATGAGCCTAATCATTTTCAAGTACACTCGCTCTTATTCCTATACAGAAATGGGCACTAAACAAAACATCCATCACACCCTCCCTCTGGGAGCGGCTTAATCGAGGAGGCTGAAACCATGTTCCGACGACTGCTTCACTCCGCGATGGCCTTCCTTGCACTCGGAAGTGCAATGAACGTGGCCGCTGCCGACGCTCAAGAAAGCGTCGACACCCTGAGTGTCATCTTCGATTTCCGCGTGTCGAGAATTGAGATTGACCCCAACTTCGGCAACAACCGACAGGTTGCCGAGGATCTTCATGCCGCCCTCGATTCAATCGGTGGCGACGCCCGCATTGAAGTGTTGGGTCTCCACCTCGACGGCACGGCATCACCCGAAGGTAGCCACAAATTTAATATGTATCTTTCGCGCAACCGTCTGGACGCCTGCGAAAAGTTGATTGAACAATGGATCACGGTGCCCGACTCTCTGGTGAGCCGCAACATCGGCTACATCGCTTGGGGTCAGCTGCGCGACTCTCTGGTCAATGCTCGCGACCTCTATTACCGCTACGACGCATTGGACATCATCGATCAGCCTCACGAGCTGGAGATTGTCAACGGTCAGGAAGTGGACACTCGCGTGGGCAAACTCAAACGCTTGGGCGGCGGACGTCCCTGGAAAGATATGTTGGCGCGATTCTTCCCCAACATGCGTGCAGCGCGTATGACTCTGGTCTATCGCCGCAAGATGCCTATTCAGGGCGAGCAAGTGCCCCCTCAGATGCCCCGAATGGAGGAAGTGGCCGGAGTGGCCGATTTCCAGCCTAAATTCCACGCAGCGCCCGATCTGCCGCTGCCCGAGCCCAAGACGCCGAAAAATCTCTACGTCAAGACCAACCTGGTGGGTTGGGCTCTGGCCGACGCCAACTTGGGCGTGGAATATCAGTGGAACCCTCACTGGTCGGTGGGCTTGCATGCCTACTATGGTGCCATCGACCTGCCATCATATCGTTTGAAATTCCGCACGCTCACGTTCCAACCCGAGCTGCGCTATTGGATCAACTCCCACTGGAGTGTGGGTCTGCACCCCACTCTTGCTTGGTGGAACTATGGCATGAACGGCGACTATCGTCGACAAGACCACAACGGCTCCTCGCCTGCGTGGGGCGGCGGCTTGGCCATTGCCTACCACAAACAGCTTTCGCGACACTGGTTTTTCGAAGCCTCGGCCGGCGGCGGCGTCTATCGTCTGCATTACGACAAGTATGAAAACTATAAGAACGGGCCTCTCGTTGGGGAGGTGCGCACCACCAAGTTGCTTGTCGATCAAGTGAGTCTATCGTTTGTTTATAGATTTTTTCTGAAATGACAATGAAACTCTCTGCAACACATATATTAGCGTCAACGCTCCTGATGTTGGGGCTTGCCGCCTGCGACGTCCACCAGTTTCCTGAGGATATGGCCACTTTCGGCGAAGTGGAGACCGTGCATATAGTGCTCACCTACCCCGAAGGCGAGATGCCCATCTACACCGAAACCACCTACTCGCGTGCATCCACCGAGCAGACCGACTACGAGGTGCGCTACTTGGCCTATATCTATCCGCGCACCAGCGGCTCGCAATATTCCTCTACGCCCGACACGGTGGTGACCTTCACTCGCCGCAACTTCGATCTGCCCGACGCCGGTTTCAGCGTCGACCTGCCCGCCGGCGACTATCGCGTGGTGGCTTGGACCGACTTTGTGGACCGCAACACCGGTGAAGATAAATTCTACGACACCACGGACTTCCCCGAAATATATTTGAACACCGCCGTTGACCACGAAGGCAACAACGACTTCCGCGACTGCTATCGCGGCAAGCGCGAAATCTCCATTCAGGAGACCTCGGGCGGCGAAGAACAAGAATTCATCGTGGAGATGCGTCGCCCCGTGGGCAAATTCATTGTCTACGCCACCGACGTGGATCAGATCGACGACCTGGGTGAAGCCTCAGCCGCAGCAGCCGTGCGTGCCGGCAACTACTACACCGTCATCTCCTACTCCGGCTTTATGCCCTGCGCCTATCAGCTGGTCAACGACTTCAACTCCGACTCCAAGGGCGGCACCAACTTCTCCACCCTGGCGATGATGAACTCCGAAGAAAACAACAACGAAGTCTACCTTGGCGGCGACTACGTGTTCACCAACACCGGCGGCGGCTCCGTGAGCATAGCCGTGGCGGTCTACAATCGCGCAAGCGGTGCATTGGTGGCCCAGACCGACCCCTTCACCGTGCCCATGATGCAAGGTCAGTTGACCATTGTGCGCGGCGCCTTCTTCACAGCCACCGGCGGCGGTGTGGGTGTAGACCCCTCGTTTGACGATCCCGACTATAACTTAGTAATCCCGTAACAGACCCATGCAAAGAACCGACACCATCTCCCGCCTGTGGCGGCTGCTCTTGGCAGTCACCATGGCCACGACATCCACCGCCCTTATCGGCTGCACAGATGCCGACGATGAGCTTTTGCCCGACGCCGACGCTGACACCGATGAGCTGATCACGGTGCGCTACGTGGCGGAGCTCCCTGCCGATTCCCTGACTCTGACCCGCACCCTTGCCGGCCAAGGCACTGAGACCGATATACTCTACTATGCCCTCTATAATGAGGATGGCACCAAGGTGATTTCCAGCAACATTGGCGGCACGCCCTTGCAGCTGCGCTCCAACCTGACGGCCTCTGTGGAGTTTCGTGTCAACCCCGGCAAAGTCTATCAGCTCT
>CAZJWM010000012.1:0-5639 GCA_964549975.1 uncultured Bacteroides sp.
CCTGCGGCAGCGCCCAGCATAAGGATAGCTCCGACCAAACTTTTTAGTCTTAGATTCATAACTGTTTTTGGGTATGTTTTTGAGAATGATTTCACGAAATGCTATTGCAATGAGTGTTAGATGTAGCCGCAAATTTATAATTTTTTCTCCTTTCGGCCAAAAAATATCCACTAAATCACCCGATTGCGCAGGCGAATTAGTGGATAGAAATTTTGCGAAAGCTGTGGCTGAATCAGGCAAAGGCGATAAGCTCAATCTCAAATATGAGGGTGGAGCCTCCGGGGATGCCGGGCTGGCTTCGCGAACCGTAGGCCTGCTCTGCCGGAATGTAGACTTCCCATTTGTCGCCGGGGTGCATCAATTGGAGTGCGATGATCCATCCGGGAATCAGCTCGCGCAGGCGGAAGGCCGGAGCCGTGCCGCCGCGACTGCTGTCGAAGGTCTTACCATTGATGGTTTTGCCCACATAGTGGACGGTGACCACGCTGTTGCGATTGGGCCGCGGGCCATCTGCGCGACCTGATTTCAGCGCTTTGTAGTAGATGCCCTTGTCAATCGGTTTCACGCCGGGCTCCTGCGCTTTGTCGACGAGCCATTGGCGGTTTTTGAGGATGTAATCTTGTTTTGCCATAAGAAGGGAGAAAACAATTGACCCAATCGGCTAATGATGAGGCATTAGACCAATTGGGCCAATAGAAGGTTGCTGATGAGGATTAGAGTTGATTCAAATGTTTGTCAACGAGCACCACTGAGGCGGGAGCCACAGTGAAGGCACCTGCACGACGTGCACGGAATTTGATGGTGCACAGGGTTTCGGAGCCTTCCACCACGGGCTTGTCGCCGATGTTGACGAAGGTGGGATAGAGCACCTTGTCGCCGGCGGTGTGCAGACGGTCGTAGGTGAGATTCTCCATGCCTGAGAGGGCTGCGGCTTCAATGCCCACATACTCAAAGTGAGTGGCGTCGTAGGGCAGGGCAAAGCTCATGGCGTTGAGGCCGGTGAGGTCTTTGCCTTTGACGGTGAGAATCACCTCTTCGCCGGCGGCATAGCTGCGCTTATTGGCGGTCACAGCGATGGAGCCGGAGATTTTGGCTGATTCATCGTAGGGACTGATGCCGTCGCCGAGGCGAGTGGCCACGTTGGAGATGTCGAAGGCGTCAATCAGGCCATTGCGGTTCACGTCGCCCATGCTCACGTAGTCGAAGTCGCCGTCGCCGCGACGCAGACCGGTATAGTTGGTGTAGCTGGTCAGGTCGTTTTCGTCGATTTTGCCGTCATTGTTGATGTCGCCGGGGATATAGCTGCTCGAGCCGGGCACCTTGAAGACGTAGAGTTCGCGGCCGGAACCGAAGTTGCCGATGGCTTGGTCAACGCTCAGGCGGATGTAGCGAGCCAGAGGATTGCCGTCGAACTTAAACGACTTGGTGTCGGAGTTGCGCTTCCAGGTGAATTCGCCTGCTTCGGTCCAGTCTTTGCCGTTTTCGCTGACGGCCACGGTGCCGTGGAGCAGGGTGCCGTTGCCGGCATCCAAGCGAGGCAGATAGTCGAAGCGGTCGAGGCGGTTGAAGGAGCCGAGGTCCATGGTGACGGTGAAGGGCACTGCGCCGCCGCGGTAGTCGGTGTGCCAGATGTCGCCGCGTTCTTCGAAGTCGAAGAGGCGATCGATGTTGAAGCCGTCTTGATCGGCAGCCGAACATTCGGCGTGGGCCACGTGCACGGCAAATTCGAGAGGATTATTGGCAGTGGTAAGCTGCAGGTCGGTCCAATCGGAAGCGCCGGCGGGATTGACGGCACGCAGACGGAAGTTGTAGGCGGTCTGCGGTTGCAGGTCTTCGAAGAGCAGCGAGTGGTTACCTTCGGATGTGCCGCAATTGGTGTAGAGCATACCATTGTGCTCAATTTCCACGGATGCTGCATCTGCCTGGGGCTGCCAAGCCACATTCAGCGAATAGGGCTGAACGGCATCGTCGGCAAGAGCCACCACGGGAGCTGCGGGAGCGGTGATGGCGGTCATGGCAGGTGCGGAGGGGGTGAACTCAAAGCCTTTCACGGCGAGCTCGATGCCGTTTGCGCTGATGTCTGTTTTGGCTACCTTTACCCACACTTGCAATCCGCAAGAGGGGGCTTCTTCAACGCCCCATTGCGAGAGGCGGTTGGCCGTTTCGTTCACCCACCAAACGTTGCCGGCAGAGGCGTTGAATTCGGCCAACGACGAAACCTTGGTGAGAGAAACGCTCTTGCCGCCAACTTTCACGGCCACTTGCTTGGGCTCGGCGCTGACGTTCACACGCAGTTCGGTGGTCTTCATAGGCTGGAAACCGTCGAATGTGCCTTGAGTGGGAGCGATGTTGATGGTGAGGTCTTTCTTTTTGGCGTCGACAGATGATTTGATGTCGGTGGTGGCATAGCTGCCATAAAGGTAGGCTTGGGTTGTGCCGTCGTCATCGTAGTCGGTGTAGGCACCGTTGGTCTGCGGCCAGAATTCAATGATGCGCTGAGTGCAATCAATCTGGTTGGGGTTGTTGTTGGGGTTGGCCATGGGGATGATGGCGTCGGCCTTCACAAACACGGGGAGTTTCCAGAGCGGAGCGTCGAAGTTGTTGAGCACAACGCCGCCGGTGTAGGCCTGGCCGGTGAAGTAGTCAAACCAAGTGCCTTCGGGCAGATAGATGCCGTTGCGCAGGTCGTTGCCTTCGGCATCGGCAGCTGTGGCCTGATAGATGGGGGCAATCAGCAACGACGGACCATACATATATTGATATTTGGTGGCCGAGCCGAGGGTGTAGTCGTTGGGATAGTCGATGAACATAGCGCGAATCATAGGCTCGCCAACCACGGCCTCGTGGGCCACCTGATAGGCATAGGGCATGAGTTCGCTCTTGAGTTTGAGGTATGCGCGATTGAAGGTCTCGGCTTGTTTGCCCAACGCATGAGGATATTTGGGATTTGAACCCCAACCATCCATGTTGAGCTGCAGCGGAGTGAAGGTTTTCCACTGATAGTCGCGCACGTTGACGGCAAGATTTTTGCCGCCGAAGATGCCGTCCATATCCGAGCCGATGTAAGGCATACCCGAGAGGCCGGAGCCGATGTAGGTGGGCACGTGGAAACGGATGTATTCCCATTCGCCGCCGGTTTGGTCACCGGTCCACACTCCGGCATAGCGCTGAGTGCCGGCCCAGCCGTCGAGGGTGATGGTGAAGGGGCGAGCTTCGTTGCCATAGTAGGGCATGATCTGGCCGACGTCGGCCACGCCGTTCAAGCCGAAGGAGTAGCCTGCGCCCACCCAAGCAACGTCGGTTTTGAGCACACGCACACCGGCATCGCGCACCTCGGCCACGATGTCGCGCTGAAGCAGCGGTTCAATGCCATCCTTGGGATGAAGGTCGCTCTGAGTCCAAAGGCCGATTTCCACACCGTGATTGCGGGCATATTCGCCAAATTCGCGAAGGTTCTTCACGTTGCCGCTCAGCGAGGATGTTTGGCCATAGCCTGCGCCATAACCGTCGTTGGGGAGAATCCAACCAAGCGGAAGATCGTGGGCCGCATAGCGGTCAACCACCGCGCGAGCGCTGAATTGATAGTTGCCGGGGAGTTCGCCGTTGAGGCTCTCATGGATGCCGCCGTTGTCGGTCTGGCTTTCGCGATAATATTTGCCGTCTTCAAAGAGCACGCCGCGATCTTTGTCGGTGGTTTCCAACCAGTAGTCGCGGTTGTAGGCATTGAGGTGGCCTTCGTAGAGACCGAACTTAGGCAGCAGGGCAGGGCGGCCGGTGAGCTGATAGTAGGGCTGAAGCATGGAGATGTCGCCCTTCTCGCCGAGCATCACGAAGATGTCGAGGTAGGGGGTTTCATGCGTGAGCGACACTTCGCCCTCTTTGGTTGCGCCGAAATCGTATGCGCCGGGAGCGAATGTGTTCCAGAGCACGCCGTAGCCGCCGGTGCTCCAATAGAAGGGAGCAGGCGAAGCCACGCCGCCGTCGGTCCAGGAGTTGGTGTTGACAATGTCGATGGTCTTGCCGCGGTGGGAGAATCGACCGTTTTGCACGCCGCCACCATAGAAATACTCATTGGGCTGAGCCGCGAGTTCCACTGTGGTCTTACCGCCGGCAAAGGCTATGGGAGCATTGAAATCCGCCTTCGACGAACCACGGGTGAGGGTGAACGTCTCGGCCGATTTCTTGATGGTCAGTTTGGTGTCGGAGCCCTTGGCTTGCACGATGATGGTGCCGTCGGGGCCGTTGGTGTTGATGGTCAAACCATCTACTTTTGTGCGAGGATTGTCCACAAGGATCTTGGCCGGGGGATTGGCCTGTGGATCGCGCATAATGCCGCCGGCAGGGTCCATGAACAAGCGCACAATGTCGGGCGAATAGAAGTCGACCAGCATGGTGTTGCCTGAATCAAAAGCCACTTCCACGGTGTGGGCATTTAACTGCGTCACCGACGTAGCTGCACTGACAGCGAGCGGGCTAACTGCTGCTGCCGACATTGCAACTATCGCGGAAAGTTTACTGAAATAGGTCATTTACTGTATGTTATGGTTTCTATGTTTTTGTCTTTAATGCACCAAAGTTACAAAATTTCTACGATTATTGTGCAATTACGGATTTTTTTCCGTAATTTTGCAGCCGTAAACCAACCTAACACTGTAAATTTTTATAATGAAAGCATTAGTATTCCCCGGCCAAGGCTCACAGTTTGTGGGTATGGGCAAGGAACTTTACGACACCAACGAAGAGGCACGCGCTCTCTTTGAGAAAGCAAATGATATTCTCGGTTTCCGCATCACAGACCTGATGTTTGAAGGCACTGCCGAAGACCTCAAGCAAACTGCTGTGACTCAGCCCGCCGTATTCCTTCACTCCGTAATCATGGCCAAGTCGCTGGGCATCGCCCCCGACATGGTGGCCGGCCACTCGCTTGGCGAATTTTCCGCACTCGTTGTGAGCGGCGCTCTCAACTTTGAGGATGGCGTTCGCTTGGTGTCGGCTCGCGCAAAAGCCATGCAAAAGGCATGCGAACTGAAGCCCTCCACCATGGCTGCCGTGTTGGCTCTCCCCGACGAAAAGGTTGAGGCCATTTGCGCAGAAGTGCCCGGTGTGGTGGTATGCGCCAACTACAACTGCCCCGGCCAGCTGGTGATCTCCGGCGAAATCGAAGCCATCGACGCCGCTTGCGAAAAAGCTCTTGCCGCCGGCGCAAAACGCGCACTGAAGCTCCCCGTGGGCGGTGCATTCCACTCTCCCTGCATGGAGCCCGCTCGCGCTGAACTCGCTGCCGCAATCGAAGCCACCGAATTCCACGCTCCCGTTTGCCCCGTCTACCAAAACGTTGACGCCAAACCCCACACCTGCCCCAACGAAATCAAGGCCAACCTCGTGGCTCAGCTCACCGCCCCCGTGCGTTGGACTCAGACCGTTCAGAACATGATTGCCGACGGTGCAACCGAATTCATCGAAATGGGCCCCGGCAAAGTGCTCCAAGGCCTCGTTGGCAAAATCGACCGCAGCGTTGCCGTTTCCGGTCATCAATAAGCCGCCCAATTTACGCATTAAGATAGAACGCGGACTCGGAGCCTCGACTCTCGGTCCGCGTTTTTTGTGTCTGTAATTCAAATATTTTGCGTAACTTTGCG
>CAZJWM010000012.1:5739-30130 GCA_964549975.1 uncultured Bacteroides sp.
CAAAAGAAATCAACGATGAGCGCACCCCGTCGCTCATCATCTCCATCGTGCCGGTGGCAATGCTGCTGGCGGTGTTGCTCACGCTGCTCATTGCGCGGGGCGCCGACTCCATCTCGGAATATAGCTCGCTGACGCTGCTCAGCTCGGCCATAGTGGCCGTGGTGCTGGCCACGGCCACGCGCAGCTACACTCGCCCGCAATTCTATCAGGGATTTCGTCGCAGCGCCTCGCAGATACTCCCGGCCGTGCCGCTGTTGCTGCTGATTTCACTGATTGCCACCACGTGGATGTTTTCCGGGGTGGTGCCGCTGCTGATTGACTACGGTCTGCGCATACTCAATCCACGTTTCTTCCTGACCATCACCTGCCTGGTGTGTGCCTTCATCTCAGTGCTCACCGGCAGTTCATGGACCACCATCGCCACCATCGGCGTGGCGTTTATGGGCATCGGTCGCGTGATGGGCTTCAGCGACGGCTGGATTGCCGGGGCAATCATCTCCGGGGCATATTTCGGCGACAAAGTCTCGCCGCTGAGCGACACCACCGTCATTGCCTCATCGAGCTGCGGGGTCGACCTCTTTGAGCATATACGCTATATGATGTACACCTCCGGCCCGGCCATGGCCATTGCGCTGGCGGTGTTCACCCTCGATGGTTTTCTCACCTCGGCACGCGATTTCAATGCCGCAGATTCGCCTTTGGTGGGCGCACTGGAGGAGACCTTCAACCTCACGCCGTGGCTATTGATCATCCCGGTGCTCACGGGCATCCTAATTGCTCGCAAGCATAACACACTGCTCACCCTCGCCATCAGTTCGGCCCTTGGCCTGGGCGGCATATTCCTGTTTCAGAGCCATCTGTTGGGGCAGATAGCACCGCGCGGAATTGCGCTTATGCTTTGGAGCGAAACCGCGCTGTCCACCGGGCTCGGCGAAATCGACTCTTTGCTCACCACCGGCGGCATTCTCGGCATGCTCCCCACCATCGAACTCATCCTTTGCGCCATGACCTTCGGCGGCGCAATGCTCGGCACTGGGATGCTGCGCACCATAGCCAACAGCTTCACCCACCGCCTGCATCATCGACGCTCGATTGTGGGCGCCACAGTGGGCAGCGGCCTCTTTCTCAACGCCACCACTGCCGACCAATATCTCTCAATCATCATAGGCAGCAACATGTATCGCGACGTCTACCACGACTTCCATCTTCGTCCCAAACTCCTGAGCCGCACACTCGAAGACTCAATTTCAGTCACATCCGTGCTCTTTCCATGGAACTCCTGCGGCGTGACCCAGAGCACGGTGCTCGGCGTGGCCACACTCACCTATCTGCCCTTCTGCATCTTCAACTACCTCTCCCCGCTGATGTCGCTGCTGCTCTCTATGCCTGCACATCGCCACGACCGCAAAAATAAATTGCACAAATGATAGATTTTTCGTAATTTTGTGGAAAATTCAATAATTATCACATTTTTCACAAAAACACAAAACCTATCATTATGACCATCAATGCAATGAAGTGCACTGCGGCCATGCTTGCCGCATTGGCTCTGACAGCTTGCACGCTGGATGATCCGGAGGATTCGAAGTCGGCCGGCGACAACTCTCGCCTGAGCTACATCTCCGTTTACGGTGCAAAGGCAGTGACCTACGACTACGACTCTCAAGGTCGACTCACAAAAATCAGTTCGCCTTTGAGCGACACCGAGCTCAACATCACCTACGACCCGCTCACCATCGAAGGCATCGTCTATGATGAGCAATATCAATGGGATGACGACACCGACAAAGAAACCGTGATTCGCTACGTGAGCGAGCGTTCCGTACTCTCCAACATGGAATACAACTCCGCCGGCTACATCACCAAGTGCACAATGCTCGATGAGGATTACAACTATTGGAGCAACAGCGTCAACAGCGACACCTATCCCGCATATTTCACCTACAACAGCAAGAATCAGCTGGCAGAGGTGCGCTACGACTCGCCCAACAACCTCGACGACCGCACAACGTTCAATTGGGACAACAACGACAACATGATCAGCTGGAACGACTGGGGCTATGGCTCGGAAGATGCCTCAATCACATATAGCGACACCGAAAACTCCCGCGGCCAATGGAGCCTTTTCTGGCAATGCTGGGGCATTGAGTTCCAAAGCGGATATTTTGGCGTGGCTCCCGCCCACCTGCTCAGCTCCATGACTGAAGACGGCAACACAGTGCAACTCTCCTATAAGCTCAACGCCGCAGGATTCATCCAAAGCGAAAAGGTCTACGACGAAGAAGATGCCTTTGTGAGCACCTACACCTATCACTACAAAAACGTGAAGAGCGCATCCACTGCCAACACCGCCACCGACGACTCCGCAGCTCAGGCCGGCGCAGCTCAAGCAAAACACAAAGCACAATTCATGTTCAAGAAAAAATAAGGAGGCCCAACTATGAAACGTCTACTCACTCTCGCAGTTGTGGCCATCTCCGCCATCGCTGCTTCAGCTCAAACCTATAGCGACTCCACCCTGATTGCTCAGCGCGACTCGCTGCAAAACATCCTCGACAAACAAGAACTTCAAAAACGCGAAAAAGCTATCTGGGGCAAAGGCCGCTACACCAACCTCGGCTATGCCATCACCGACTTCGCCCCCGAAGGCGAATCGCCCACACGCAGCAAATGGAGCTTCTTCATCAGCAAAGGCACAACCTACAATTTTCCGCGCCACCCCATGGCCGGCCTCGTCAAAATTGGTCTCGATGTTCGCTGGTTTGATATCCAAGCAAGCAAACTGAAAGGCTTCGACCAATCGGAATGGTCGTCGACAATTGACCGCACCGCCACAGACCCCGACGACGATGAAACAATCGAACTCCCCAACATCGGCGAATATGTCATCACCGCCGGCATGGGTATCGGCCCGCGCGTCACCGTGGCTCCCTTCAGCTCCTTCAACAACAAAGCGCGCTACCTGAAAGCCTCGCTCTATTTCCACTATCGTCCGTCGTACACCGGCTACCTCTACTGCGAAGACGACGACGTGGAAGTGTCACACGGATTCTACAACATGTTTGACTTCGGCGGCACCATCAACTATCGCTTCATCTCCCTTGGCATTGAAGGCAACTGGGGCAACGGCAAGATGGAATCCATCTCCTTCGACAGCGACTTCAGCGGCGGCGACAAGATAAAACACAAAATCGCATCCACGCGATTCTTCCTCAGCATCGCATTCTAAACTCCACGGGCGCCCCACACGGGCGCCCGCTCTTATTCTATTTCACGATAATGCGCGAGGTTATTGAGCCATAACCACACCAATAGCCATACGCACCGCTAACGTTGCCAACAATGTTTGCGCCTGTGCTCATAAACATGTCGGAGGCGGTGGATAGCGACTTCAAATAGCTATCCCAAAAAAGATATTCCCGATATCCGATGCGCGAAAACTTTACGTCAACCGTGTCGAGATATTCAAAATAGGGCGTGTAATCTTTCAGGCCAAATTTATGCGGACGATACACAGGCAGATTTTGCTTGCCGGTCATCACATTGTCGGCAGCCGTGCCCATATAGCAAGCCATATATTGCCTGGACTCCCCATTGGCTAAGCAACGCAGGTTGTAATAGTCTGTGGTGGTCGTGTCCTCGTCAAAGGTAGCAGTGATTTTATACAATGAACTGTCTGAGGAAACCGGAGCCACGCTATATTCCACAGACTTTGGCGGCATCGGAATCTCGGTAACAGCTTCGGCATGGAGGTCGTCGTAATCCACAGTGAGATGATACGTCTTGCCGGCCTGTCCGCGCAACCGCCCGGTGGTATAGACATAGGGCGGCATATAGCGAGAATCGTATTTCCCGGTCAGCGTAACCTCCGTGTCGCCGTCGGAAACTTTCACTACTGCGTATCTCACCAACAACGATTTCCAATCGCTCAAGTCATTCGGCTCCTCCGACAATGGAATCGAATAGGTTAGGAGCACCACAGGGAACTCTCCGTCATCAATCCAGCCCTCAACCACAAGTTGGGGCTCAGCGGTAATCAGATAGTCGGCATCGCATGACGACGTCATCAACAGCAGCGGCATTGACAGAATCATTAAAGGCTTAGAAATTCGCATAGTAGCTTATTGACGGAAGAAAGGGTAGAATAAACGAAACCGGCTTGTAGGCAAACTCACCGGTCTTATACGTTTTCAGTCTGTAGTAGAGCGTGTTTTTGCGGCAGAGCACGTTGTAGATAGATAGATTCACTCCCTGCTGCTTAAACAATCGCGAATGCCACTGATAGTTAACCGAAACGTCTAATTTAGAGTAGGCCTTCAATCTATTGGCATTATGCTCGTTAAATTCACTGATGATGCTCCCGTTCATCATATAGAATGACTTTGGTGCGGTGAACGGATAGCCTGAGGCGTAGACGTAGGTGCCGCCCACGCTCCAATGATTGTTTAGTTTATATGTTAAAACGGCATTTACCTCATGCGGTCTATCGTGGTTGGCAGGGAAACTTTTGGTTGACGAAAGCGCCTGAAAATAACGAATGGCTCGACTATAGCTGTAGCTCACCCAGCCAACCAGAGCTCCGACACTTCTGTTGAGCATCACGTTGATGCCATAGTTGTAGCCATGGCCCGAAATCAGATGTTCTAAAGGATTATATTCCTGGTTGGTAAAATCCAATACCGAC
Source organism: uncultured Bacteroides sp. (assembly GCA_964549975.1). Lineage (GTDB taxonomy): Bacteria > Bacteroidota > Bacteroidia > Bacteroidales > Muribaculaceae > UBA3263. Next base: position 10,424 of record CAZJWM010000012.1, read on the forward strand.
CCTGAATATTCCACCTGATTATAGAGTTTCTTATAGTAGGCCTCTGCGGATAGCTCAAGTCCGTAAACGGGCAACTTCCACGAGGCTGACGCACTGCAATTGTGAGCCCACTGTGCCGGATAGTTTTTATCAGCGGCAAACCAATATTCCGTGGGCAAGCCCAGTCCGGCAAATCCGGCTTGAAAAAGATATTGATGCCTGATGGCGTATTCCGCGGCAAGGGTGATTTTATTTGTCACAAAATGCCATACCACCGATGGGTCAATGGCATAAAATGTGCGAGTCTTGCTATAAAACATCGCACCGCTCGCACCAATTGACACACTCTGTTGCATCGACAGCGGAAGCGTGTAATTGCCAAATGCCGAAATCTCGGCGTTGCGTGTGTCATACGAAAGGTCATCGTAAGAAGTAAGGTCGGAGACCAATGAGGGCGTTTGAGGCTTGATGGAATAATAGGCTATTTTCCCGCCAAAGTTCCAGCGGTCAATCGCGCCTGTTGTCATTGCTCCATACTCTGAAATGGAGGATGGGAGATTAAACCTGAAATCAGGCATCGTAATCCTAAACTTATTGGTTGATGAGGTTGCATAGATGGTGGTGAGCAACGTCATGTCGTAGCCGCGATGCTGCCATTTTGCCGATCCTATGATGTTGCCCCATCCGTCGGACACGTCAGACAAGTATCGCGAGCTGCCCTGCTCCTGCTTTGCATGATCGGCTCCTACGTAGAAGTTCAGCAACAATGCATCTTGATCAGAGAGCCGATGCACCGCAGTGGCGTTAATATCATAGAAGCCATATTTAATCGTATTGTCATCAGACTTTAGCCAATTGCTATATAGCAAATTTATATATGAAAGTCTGCCGGATAAACGGATTGATGTTTTCTTGTTTAATGGAATTTCGGCTGTGGCCTGCGAAGATATAAGGCCGACGGAGAAATCAACCTTTAGGCTATCGCTCACCGTGGCCGGAAGGGTCACATTCAATAGGCCGCCAATACGATTAGGGGCCTCACCCACAGATGGAGACTTGTGTAACTCGAACGATTGAAAATGTGTGGGATTGAACGTTGAGAAAAAACCGAGAAAATGGTTGGCATTATACACCGCTACTCCGTCAATCGACAAGAAGTTATGCGAATTTTCACATCCCTGAATGTGTGTGCCGCTTTCATACTCGCTATTGGTCTGCACGCCAGGCAACATTTGCGCATAGTGAATCGGGTCGGCTGCGCCTAAGATTTGCGGCAGTTTTGCCAGAGCATCCATACGCAGCGAGAGTGCGCCAGATTGCATACGAACCACCGATGCCGGGCTTCGACGTGCCACCACCACTACCGAATCCAACAAAGTGTGCTCTGCGTCATCTCCTGCAGTCGGGTATTGGGCACTCGAAGAGATGGCGCAGAGCAATATACAGAATGATAAAGTGTTACGCAAAATGCGAATTAGTCGATTAATTTGTCGTAATCGTCAACAAGGTCTTCAAAAAGATCAATCAGAGCCTTGAAATCAGTGTCATTAAAGAAAGCTTCAAATGTGCTGTAGGTCGAACCGTCGAAGAAGTTCAGAATCGGCTCATAGGTCCAATACGAATAGCTGTAGCCGCGTTCTTCAAACGGTTCCAAAGTAACCCGAGCTTGCTTGACATCGGAATTCTTGTAGTAGAGGAACACGCTCATCAGGCCATTAGCCTGACCGATATACGACTTGTAGCTGCCTTCGTTTTCGTCGTTGTCGTCAGCCTTGTCCAGATAGTCGCTAAACTTGGTGACATCGCTGATGGAGCCTTGCATTTGCACCTTGCCCAGAATGTCGAGTTTAACGTAGGTGTTTGACACGTTTGCATCATCAAAGTCATATTCATCCTCATCGAAATCTGCGGTGAATGCGCTGGCATTAACCGAAGGAATTTTGCTCAGGTCGGAGGAAGCAGACGCTGTGAACAGGGTGGTGCCGTTCTTTGTCATTGTGGCAACTGCTGAGGCAGAGGTGGATGAATACGAAGCTTTGCTCACGTTGAGAGTATAGCCGTTGTTGAGTTCAATCTTTTCGGTCACACTACACTTGGAGGCAGCGATATCGAATTCTTGACCTGCGGTCAACGAGCTGATGTTTGTAGTGACCGTGTTTTTGAAAACTTGGTTTCCGCCTTGAGTCAGAGTGATGATAATCTTTTCAGGCACGCCAATGGTGTATTGTGTGCGATCCTTATATTCTTCGTCGTTATACCAGTCGTAGTCGGTGGTAATGTCAAGATTGAAGGCATGGACTTTGACAACGTTTCCGGAAGTTGTCACGGAGAGCACACACTCCTGCTTCTTCTTGTCAGTGAAGATGAACTGCAAGTCAGAAGCATCACTATAGACCCACTTGCCATTTTTGGCAGTGAAATGTCCGGTAAAATTTGATGCTACCAATTCGCAAGAGTAGTTGTCATAGAAAATAGTACCCCAATCGTCCTTATAGGAGGTCTTTTTGTTCATACTCTTGGTGAGATTATCCAGAATGTCACGGCCCCAGGTCTCTACGTTGTTCCAGTTATAATCATCGAAATATGTTTCCGAGATATAGTTTGCCAAGTCGCTGAGCTGAGTGAATTCGTCGGCGGGGAGCTGGTTAAGGAATTCTTGGGCCACTTCGTCGAGATAGGCCTTCTGCTCTTTGGGAGACATGGCTTGTGTAGAGGTTGCGGTTGTGCCGGTGGGTGTTCCGCCGTTGCCGGTGCCGTCGTCCGGGCCATCATCGCCGCAGGCTGTCAGCCCTACACACATGGACATAGCCACGAGTGCCGGTAGATAAAAGAAATGATTTTTCATTAGGTAAAAATTGTATTAGTTGAATGAAATGAATTGATTGTTAGTGTTTTGTCAGGCTTGAATAGCCGATTTGTTTGATCGTTGTGTTTGTTGCTGTGTCTTTTCCTTATTTTTGTAGGTGGGGTTTAATTGCACAATCTCGTCCATAGATGCGCATTTGTAATCTTGATGCAAAAAGCGTGGGACGATACGCGCTTATCATCGTTGAGGTATCGCCAAACACCGCGAGCACAATAAGCAGCCACCCCACGCACTGCCTATATATTGTGCGCCATGGTGAACAGCGCAATATACGACACGCATAGGCGTTATGGCCAGCTTTGTCCGTGCTTTAGAATTTTGGCGATTTCCAACGATAGAACAAGCTAGTAACGCTTTTTATGAATATGTGATCGAGACGCTTCTCAATCGCCGCAAATTTACGATTTTTTTTGATTCCCGACAACAACTCACGCAAATTTTATCAACTTTTTAAAATAATTTATCCAAGAGGTATGGTGATTGCAAAGAGGGTGGGGCGTTTGCAAATTTTTTCGTAACTTTGCACTCGTTAAAACAAAGGATTTTTAGTAGTAATGAATTATTGGGATAAATTTTGTGCTGCGGTAGTGTTATTCGCCGGATGCCATTTAGCAGGTGATGCTCAAGTGGTTACGCTATCTATCGAAGAACTTTTCCAACAGGTGGAGAACGCCAACAGCGAAGTGATTCTCGCCGGAAAAGATGTAGCAATAGCCTCAATGCGCGAAAAGGCGGAACGAGACGGCCGATTGCCCGACATCGGGGTATCGCTCGAAGGCGACTATATCGGCAATGTGTTTGTGCTCGACAGAGATTTTTCGAATGCCACGCGCTCTCCGATGACCCATTGGGGCAACACTTTGGCCCTGTCGGTGCAACAGCCGCTATACACCGGCGGCGAACTGACGGCAAAAATGCGCCGAGCCGGTGCGCAGACCGCCCTCGCCGAAAACAATGTCGAGATGGTGACGGACGATATGAAACTCCGGATTGTGAAATGCTATCTGGATCTGTTCAAAAATCGCAACCTGTTGAGCGTCTACGACGAAAATATTCGCATCACTCGCGAACTCCTCGGCGAAATGCGTGCACGTGCCGACCAAGGGCTGGTGTTGGCCAACGACGTGATTCGCTACGACCTGAACCTCTCGAATCTGACCTACGACCGCCTCACTGTGGTCAACACCATCAAGAATCTCAACTACAGCCTGCTGAGCTATCTTCACATGGAGCAGGTGGATTCAATCATCCCCACGATAGACTTTGAGCGCATCAACTTCTCGGCAGCGCCGCTGGCCGATTGGATGGCCGACAGCCGACAAGAGTCGCCCTCGCTCCGACGCTTCGACCTGCTGGGCAACGAAAACGAAGCCAATGAGCAGTTGATTCGCAGCGAACGTCTGCCCAAAGTGGGACTAAATGCCGCCGGCTCGGTGGCAGCGCCTATCACCACCCACACTCCCGTGCTCGACAAAAACTTGGCCAAATGGTATGTGGGGCTGAACGTGAAGTTCACCCCGTCGGCCTTCTATAAGAGCAATCACAAGCTGCAAGCCGTGCGCATGGAGAGCCAACGAATTGAGGAGGCGCGCATGGTGCAGGAAGAGGCCATAGACCGCAACCTCGACCGCGCCTACAAAAGCTACACCGAAGCAATTGAACACGTGGCCACACAGAAGAAAAACGTGGAATTGGCCTCGGAAAACTATCGAATCGTAGAGCGCCGCTACAATAACGACCTATCGCTGCTGACCGACATGCTCGACGCTTCGGCCTCGAAACTCGACGCCGAAACTCGTTTGGTCAACGCCCGGGTTGACGTGCTCTACCACTATTTCGAACTCAAATATCTGTCAGGTAAAATTTAAGCTGCAATGATGAATCGCAAAACAAGAAGACTCGTTCAAAACATATTCGCGCTCGGCGTCTTGGCCGTTGGCCTCTGGTGGATCGCCGCCGAGTTTATCAAGTTCAACGTTTCCACCTTCACCGACAACGCACAGGTGCGCCGTCAGATTGTGCCGATCAACGCACGCGTGCAAGGCTTCATCAAGGAGATTCGCTTCGATGAATACACATTTGTGCACAAAGGCGACACACTAATCGTTCTCGACGACACGGAATACACGCTGGCTCTGGCTCAAGCAAATGCGCAGGTGCAAAATGCCCGTTCGGGCAAATCTGCCGTGAGCGCCGCCATCACCACCACAGCAAGCCAAATCAGCGTGAGCGAAGCCTCGATTGAGGGCACCCGCGTGGAGATGGAAAACGCCGCACGCGACGTGGAACGCTATGAGTCGCTGCTCAACGACAAAGCCGTCACGCCCAAACAATATGACGACGCGCGCACCAAATACGAAACACTCAAAGCCAAATATGAGATGCTCTGCCGCCAAAAGCAGTCAACCGCGCTGAGCAAGGATGAAAAAGCCACTCAGCTTGGCCAGCACGACGCAAGCATTGAATTGGCTCTGGCAAGCGTGGAATTGGCAAAACTCAACCTCTCCTACACGGTGATCACCGCACCGGCCGACGGCTACACCTCGCGCCGCAACCTGCAGGTGGGCCAACTGGTGCAACCAGGGCAGACTCTGCTCTCAATCGTCGATGAGAACGACGTGTGGGTCATTGCCAACTACAAGGAGAGCCAGACCTCTCACATGAAGATTGGCGACAAAGTGAAAATCCACGTTGATGCCGTGCCGGGCAAGACATACATCGGCCGCATCGAAGCGATCTCCAATGCCACCGGTGCGCAATATTCGCTCGTGCCGCAAGACAATGCCACGGGCAACTTCGTGAAAGTGGAGCAACGTCTGCCGGTGAAAATTCGCTTCACCGAAGACAACAGCGCCGCCGACGTGAGCTTGCTGCGTGCCGGCCTGAACGTTGAATGCGAAATGGCTGATTGATGGGGAGCGCTGTCTACCGTACCGGCAACTCCGTGATTCGCACACGCCAGTTGCTGATGTATCGCGACGGTGTGCCGCGCCGCGTGCGCGTGTGGCTGCTGCTGGCCTTCGGTTTCCTCTATCAATATGCCGGAAGCATCAATCTGTCGTCGATGAGTCAGATGGTGAGCGAAATCTCCTGCATGAACGAAGATGTGCAGATGGCCGGCAACTGCATGTTGGCTGGCATCACGGTATGTTTCCCGGTGATGTATCGCTTGAAGTTTGCGCTCTATAGCCGGCAACTCTTCTTCATTGCCGCCATAGGCCTGATGTTTTGCACGGCCATCACCATGAACGTCAACGTGCCGTGGGTGGTGTGGAGCGCCAGTTTTGCCGCCGGCTTCTTCAAAATGATGGGGATGTTTGGCTGCACGAGCAACTTCCGCATGTGTGTCACCCCCTCGCGCAACTACTACGTCTTCTTTCCCGTGGTCTACTTCTTGGTGGTGGGCGGAGTGTATCTCTCCGGTTTGACCACGGCTTATCTCACCTACTACGGCAACTGGCGCTTGATGAACCTCTTTGTCATCGCTTTGCTGATGATTCACATCGGGTTGGTCTACTTTTTGATGAAACCCGACCACCGCCCCGGGCCTTATATGTCGCTCAAAGGCATCGACTACCCGGGTTTTATCCTCTGGTGTGGATTCATCCTCTCGGGGATGTGGGTGTTCAGCTACGGCGAACACTACGAATGGTGGCGCAGTCGCCCGATTTGGATAGCGTCGATGATTAGCATGGTCTTTTTCATCGCCGCATGGAGCCGTTCGCGCTTTCACGACAAGCCATATCTCGACCTGACGATATTCTCGTTTAAGGCCGTGTGGAAAATCATCCTCTGGCTCTTTGCCGCCGCCATCTTGCAGTCGGCCCCACGCCTGCTGCAGTCAATCTATCTCAACGCCGTGTTGGGCTACGACTCTCTGAATGTGATTTCGCTAAATTTCCCCATGCTCTACGGAGTGGTGTTGGGCGCACTGTTGGCGTTCTACACCAAAGCCAAATGGGGATGGAGCACCAAGCTCTATCTCGTGGTCTCCTTTGGTATGCTGATTTTCTACGTGGCCTCGATGTATTTCCTGATTGACGGCTCCACCAACAAGGAGGCATTCTATCTGCCCATGGTGGCCGTGGGTATTTCGGAAGTGATGATTGGTTCGATTTCCAACTGCTACCTATCGCAATGCGTGCCCTTCACATACTTCTTCTGCGGACTCAGCGCCATAGGCTATTCGCGTTGCGGCATCGGCAACACCGCGGCCACAGCCATAGTGCAACGACTCTACAACTGGTCGGCAGCGAAAAACGCCACCACTGCAGCCGAAAACATCGACGGCACCACGCTGCCCTTCGATATGCCCTCGTGGAGCGAAACCCTCACAGAGGTGTCGCGTCAGAGCGTTATGCTGTCGCTGAAGGAGTGTTTCGGCTTGTTGACCATCTTCGGCATCATCGTGGTGTTGATAATCATGATGAGCAGCTATCGCACCAAGGTGACGCGTCTGATTCCGCGCATGGCCTCCATACGCCGCTGGATGAGCAATCCCACTGCCGACGACCCCGCCGGCTCGGTGGTTGAAAAATCAGGGCGTTAGAAGATGCGATAAATCAATAATTCTTCGTAACTTTGTGGCATGGACGTGAGAATCGAACCCCAATGGAAGGAGCAACTGGCTTCGGTGTGGCAGTCGGCAGAATTTGCCCGACTCTCGCAATTTGTGCACCACGAATATGCCACAAAGACCATCTATCCACCGGCGGCAAAAATCTTTGCCGCTATGGATGCGTGCCCCTTTGAGCAAGTGAAAGTGGTGATTATCGGTCAAGACCCGTATCACGGGCCGGGCCAGGCCAACGGCCTGAGTTTCTCGGTGGCCCCGGGTGTGCCGTTTCCGCCGTCGCTGCTCAACATCTTCAAGGAGGTCAATGCCGACACCGGCGCCGCCATCCCATCCGACGGCGACCTGAGCCGCTGGGCCCGCCAGGGCGTGTTGTTGCTCAACTCCTCGTTGACGGTGGAAGCCCATCGCCCCGCGTCGCACTCCGGACTGGGGTGGGAACTGCTCACCGACACGGCCATCGGTCGCCTGAGTTCGCAGCGCAGCAACATCGTGTTTATGCTTTGGGGCTCACATGCCGCAAAGAAAGCGCAACTCATCGACGCCGGAAAGCACCTGATTCTTCGCGCGCCGCACCCCTCGCCGCTGAGTGCCTATCGCGGATTCTTTGGCTGCAAGCATTTCTCAAAAGCAAACGAATATCTAACGCAACACAACATCACCCCGATAATATGGTAACTCTGGAACAACGTCTACAGCACGCCCGCGAACTGCATCGACAGGGCTACAACTGCGCGCAATGCGTCATGCTCTGTTTTGTCGACGACCCCACGCTCACAGCCGCTGCCGCGGCCCTCGGCGGCGGAGTGTGCGGCACCGGCCACATCTGCGGAGCCGTTTCCGCCATGACCATGGTTAACGCCATTGGCGGCTACTCCAATCCGGCCGACAAAGGCCGCGTGTATGCCGACGGCGCGGCGCTGGTGGCAAAGTTTGCCGCCGCCAACAACGGACTGACCGACTGCCGCCAACTGCGTGTGCCCGGTCGCAAACCATGCATGACCCTAATCGAAGAGGCCGTCACACTGCTCCACAACAAGAATGTCATCGGCTAAACGACATATCGCCTCGGCGTTGCTCATTGCGCTCTTAGCCTCCGGCTCGGCCGCCGCCATCGACACCGATAGCGGCATCTTCGACCCGGAATTTAAGTCGCTGCGCATCAGCAATTCCGAAGGCTTGCTCGCTCAACCGATTCTCCAACTCAACGGCAACAACTACCTCACAGTGGAGTTCGACGACTTGGCCGAAAGTCGCCGCTATCTGCGCTACCAGCTCATCCACTGCAACTCAGATTGGAACCCTTCGGCTTTGGTGGAGACAGAATATCTCGATGGGTTTAACCAAGCCGACGTGACGGACTATGCCTACTCCGAACAGGTGTTTACCCACTACGTGAACTATCGCATCACGGTGCCCTCGGCCGACCTGACCCCGCGCCTGAGCGGCAACTATCTGCTGCAGGTCTACGACAGCGACGAGCCCGACCGCATCCTGCTGCAAACCCGACTGATGGTGAGCGAAGAGACCGCATCGCCTGCCGTGAGAATCAGTTCGCGCACCGACGTGGACTACAACTCGCGCCACCAGCAGCTCACGGTGACAGCCGACCTTGAAGGCGCGCGTGTGCAAGACCCGTTCAACGACCTGCGCCTGGTGATTGTGCAAAACGGTGCACCCGGCCAGACCCACACCCTGGAGAAGCCGATGCGCACCTCAATGAATCGCGCCGTGTGGGAGCACCAACATCCGCTGATTTTCCCCGCCGGAAACGAATATCGCCGTATGGAGATCACCACGGTGCACTTTCCGTTGCGAGGCGTGGACCACTACGAATTTATCGAGCCATTCTATCACGCCATACTCCGGACCGACGAAAAACGCTCGGGCGGTCGCTACGAGTATGACCAAGATCAAAACGGCAAATTCTTCATCAACGAAATCAACTCCACCGACCCATCCATTCAAGCAGACTACGTGATCACCCATTTCGAACTGCAATCGGTGGAACTTGCAGAACCGCTATTCCTTGAAGGCGACCTCACCGGACGCCGCTTGGACATGGACTCTCGCATGGCCTACGATGCCGACCGAGGCGTCTACTACAAAACTCTGCTGCTAAAGCAGGGACTCTACAACTATCGCTACGTCACCGCCGACGGTTCGCCCGCTCCGATTGAGGGCAACTACTACGAAACAGTCAACGAATACACAATTCTGCTCTACCACCGCGCACCCGGCGCTCGCTACGACCGCCTGATCGGCACCGCCGTGGTCTATTCCGGACAATAAGAGATAATATGTTTGAAATTCAAAACACTTTGGTCAGCCTTGATTTGGCTGAAGAATTCTTTTGCTGCGACTTAGACGCATGCAAAGGGGAATGTTGCATAGAAGGCGACGCAGGCGCTCCGGTCACGGAAGCCGAATGTCGCGAAATCGAAAAAGTCTTACCCATTGTGAAACCGCTGATGATGCCGCGCGCCGTGGAAGAAGTGGAACGCAACGGCGTGAGCTACGTCGACGAAGAGGGCGACCTGGTGACCACGCTGTTGGACGGCCGCAACTGCGCATTCACCTGCTACGACAAGGGGGGAGTGTGTCTGTGTGCGCTCGACAGCGCCTTCCGACAGGGACTCACCTCTTGGCGTAAACCGGCATCGTGCGCACTCTACCCGCTGCGACTCACCGAATTTAAGGCGTTCACAGCCGTGAACTATCATCGCTGGGACGTGTGCAAGCAGGCGCGCATCAACGGACGCCGTTTGGGCATCCGCCTATATCAATTTTTGAAAGATCCGCTGATTGAATATTTCGGTCAGGAGTGGTATGACGAACTCAAGCTTGTCTGCGAAGAATATCTGCGTCAATCAGAGCAGTGAGTTGTTCTTCGGTGATTTCCAAGCTTAGGCTGAAGCGCAAGCGCTCCGTGCCGGGCGGCACGGTGGGTGTGCGTATCGGCAGCACTTTATAGCCTATTTCCAGCAGTCGCTGCGACAGCTCAATTGCGCTTTTCGACGACCCCGTGACCAGCGGCTGAATGTGTCCGCTGTGGGCCGCGCCGGTGGCCTTTTGCAGCAAGAGACCCAGGCGCTGCAAGCGCTCGCGCTCCGCATCCATGGTGATTATCTTGGAGATGACATGGCGGCTCCATGCGCAGTTGATGGGAGGAATGGCCGTGGAGAAGATAAACGAGCGAGCTTTATTGACCAGATATTCCCTGACAGCACCCTGCTTCACCGCAACGAAGGCGCCCATCGAAGCGGCGGCTTTGCCCAGGGTGCACATAATCACGTCTACATCATCCATCTGCTGACACAGGCCGAGGCCCTGACTGCCCAACACGCCAAAGGCGTGAGCTTCGTCTACATAGAGCAGCGCATTGGGGTAGGCACGTTTCACCTCGGCTATCTCCTGCAGTGGAGCCACGTCACCGTCCATGCTGAAGACCGACTCCGTGACTATGAGCACGCGTTGAAACTCCGCAGCGCGGCGTTGCATGATGCGCTTAAGGTGCTCCACGTCGTTGTGGCGAAAACGTTCAAATGGCGCGCGACTCAACACAATGCCGTCGATGATGCTGGCGTGAACCAGTTTGTCGGCCACAATCAACGTGCCCTCCGAAGCGAGCGAACTGATGCAACCCGTGTTGGCATGGTAGCCGCTGTTGAACATCAACACGTGGCGACCGCCATAAAGCTGACGGAGCATATCTTCGAGTTGCGAAAATTCGCTCTGTCGGGCCGAAAGCAGGCGCGAGGCCGACGAGGTGAACATCGCATCGCTGCTAAACGACTCGCGCAAAGCCTTGTCGGCAGCCAAACCGAGATAGTCGTTGCTCGAGAGGTCTATGAGTGGCTTGCCGGTGGTGTCGCCCGGAATGTGTCGCAGATTTCCTGCGGCATCAAGTTGGCTGAGGGTTTCTTCGTAGCTGTTCATCGCGGGCGGATAATTTCGAGCATTTCGTGGGCCAGACGTTGCAAATCCTCATCGGAAATGACGTAAGGCGGCATGATGTAAACATTGCGGCCGAAAGGACGCACCCAGATGCCGCGCTTGACGCACTCCTTCTGAAATTCGCCCACATCCACCGGCTCTTTCATCTCCACAACGCCGATTGAGCCCAGACAGCGCACATCGGCCACATTCTCCCACGTGGCTGCCGGAGCCAGCAGTTGCTTCATCTGCGTCTGCAGATGCCGGACAATCTCCTGCATCGGCTGCTCGTTGAGCATGGTGAGCGATTCAATAGCCACGGCACACGCCAACGGGTTGCCCATAAACGTGGGGCCATGCATCATCACACCGGCTTCGCCGCGCGAGATGGTGTCGGCCACTTCTGCCGTGGTGAGCACGGCGCTCATGGTCATATATCCGGCCGTCAGGCCTTTGCCGATACACATGATGTCGGGTTCCACACCGGCATGTTCCCAAGCAAAGCATTTGCCCGAGCGCCAGAAACCGGTGGCAATTTCGTCGAAAATCAGATAGAGGCCCAACTCGTTGCACACGCGACGCAGTTCGCGAAGATATTGCGGATGATAGAAGCGCATTCCGCCGGCGCCCTGCACAATCGGTTCAAGAATCACGCCGGCCAGTTCGTCGACATGTTCACGCAACAGAGTCTCCATCGGCTGAAAATCGGCAGGATCCCACTGGCCGTCGAACGGAGTCTGCGGAGCCGGGGCAAACAGACGCACAGGCAGGGCCGAGCCGAACGCGCCGTGCATGCCTGTGACGGGGTCGCAGACGCTCATGGCATTCCACGTGTCGCCGTGATAGCCCGAGCGGATTGTGGCAAAATTGGTTTTGCGATGGTTGTTGCCACTGCGGCTCACTGCTGCCTGCACCGCCATTTTCAGAGCCACCTCAGTGGCCACGGAGCCGGAATCGGCATAGAAAATATTGTTCATGCTCGGCGGCGCCATGCTAAGCAGGAGTTTGCCGAGTTCAATGGCCGGACGGTGGGTAAGGCCGCCAAACATCACGTGGCTCATGCTCTTGAGCTGACGCTCAATTGCGGCATTTATGCGAGGATTGTTATAGCCGTGGATCACACACCACCAACTCGACATGCCGTCAATCAAGCATGTTCCGTCGGCAAGATAGATGTGCGCGCCTTCGGCGTGGTCAACGAGGTAGGTGGGGAGAGGATCAATTGTTGATGTGTAGGGATGCCACAGGTGCTGACGATCCCATGCGTCATGCAATAGTTCCATATATCTGTAAGAGTGAAATAATCTGAGGCACGACCGGGGTGGAGGTGTCGTTGACAATAATCTTGTGAGAGGGGTGAGAGAATTCGTTTTTTTGCGAGGCAATACGCTCGGCCACTTGCTCGCGTGTGAGACAGTTGCGAGCCATCACGCGCTGAATGCGCAGCTCCTCGGGAGCTGTCACTTCCCACACGTCGCTCATGAGCGCGTCCATCCGTGAGGCGTAGAGTATGGCGGTTTCCACGAAGACAACCGGGCTCTTCGACTGCTGAGCCCATGCGCGACAGTCGGCCGTCACAGCGCCGTGAACTATGGCATTGAGTCGGGCAAGCTTCTGCGGCGTGGAGAAGACCACTTGGGCCAAGGCCGGACGGTTGAGCGATCCGTCGGCGCAAAGTGCCATCGGCGAAATTTCGTCGGCAATGCGTTGCCTCATCTCAGCGTCGGAGTCCATCAGAGCTCTCGCGCGAGAGTCGCAATCGTAGACAGGATAACCCATCACACGCAACACTCGGCTCACAACTGATTTGCCGGAACCGATGCCGCCCGTGATGGCAATTATTTTGGAAGTTTTCATTTCGTTTGAACCGGAGATTGCTCCACAATAAATTCCACACTGTCTACGTCGAGCGACGGAGAATTGGCAAATTCCGGTGTGGAGGTGATGGTCAGCGGCATTCGGCCCGAAGAGGAGCGGCGCGAATAGTCGGCCTTGACGCTGAATGTGCCGTTCTCGCGATTATAGAGACTCATGGCCACGAGATAGGTGACATTCACCTGCGAGGGGAAGGTGATAACGCTCACTCCGGCCGGGGCATTCATCACGTTGATGCCAACGCTACGATGCTTGGTGATGAGCGGTTCGACGGGCACGGTGATGGTGACCGACTCGGGCAGGAAACGCACGCCGTCGATATGCCGCAGCGACACGTTGGCAATCACAGTGTCAGCAGCCTCGCTGCGCGAGAGGGTGTTGGTGGGGATTGCCTTGAGAGTGTGGGGCAGTGGATTGGCCGAATAGACCATCACCGACTCCGGTTCAACTTTCACCTTTCCGGAGATGACGCACTGAAGCGATGGCGTCACGTCGACCACGGCGCTGACAGGCATTTTGCGGCCGGGGCGAGTGGTGTAGACAATGCTGAGCGAGTCGGGGCGCAGGGATTGTATGCGAGAGCCGGAAGCTATCACCGAGCGCACGGCAGCAGTAAGTTCGGCAGCCGACATGGTGATGCGATTGGTGTGTTTGTCGCGGTGGAGTTTGTCGTAGCTGACAGAGATGGTGGGGGTGCTGCCCCAAACGTATTCTATCAGCGAGGTGCCGCGGTCGCGCAGGCTGACTTGCACGGTGGAGGGCACATTGGAGATGAATGTCACCTCCGGGGGGACATCTTTGATGACGAGGGGCAAGTCGATGTCGTGCTGCATCTCGTCGTCGAGTGTGAGCATCAGCCAAAACAGTCCGCTAATGCACACAAAAAGCAGGAAGAGCATAGCATCTCTTCCCTTGGAAGAACGCAGCACGGCGCGTAGCCGCACTGCGATTTCCTTGAGTTTTTTACTTTTGAGATTCATTCACCACGTTTGCCATGTCGGACTGAGCATCGGCAGTGGAGGGATAAATCATCGTCTTTTCGATGCGAATCTTAACGCCGGGGGCGATTTCCAGCAACACGCTGGTGTTTTGGCCGGAAATCTCCACGATGGTGCCATAGATGCCACCTGCGGTGATCACCTTGGAACCCTTGGTCAGAGAGTCGCGAAATTTGCGGGTTTCCTTCTGACGCTTCTGTTGAGGGCGAATCATGAAGAAATAGAATATGACGATCAAGAGGATGATCATGCCCCAGCTTGACCATGCGCTGGGTTGCTGAGCCGTGGCGGCTGCGGCTTGGAGGAAAATCATAATGTTGTCGGTATTAATAGTGGAATTGGTTATTTATCTGAGAATTCTTTGAGGAGCTTGCCTTCGGCGCGCAGTTTGCGAGCAATGGCGGCGATGATGCCGTTGATGAACGCGCCGCTGCGAGGATTGGAATAGCGGTTGGCAATCTCCACATATTCATTGACGCTCACTGTGAGCGGAATGTTCGGGAAGTTGATGATTTCGGCCAAAGCTGTGATGATGATGGCAATGTCCATCAGCGCCAGGCGCTCGGTGTCCCACTTGCCCGCGTTGATAAACTCGTCGAGCAGTTGGCGATATTCGCCGCGATGGGCCACGGCCTGACCAAAGAGCGACGTGCCGAAGTTGGCGTCTTCTGCATCTTTATATTGGGTGCAGAGGTGCAAGTTGTCCACACCGCGACCGATTTGCTTGATGGTCTTCATGGCAAATGAACCCATCACCTCCACGTCGTCGTTCCAGAAAATCGACTTGGCTTCGAGGGCATCCACGAAGTCATCACAGGGGATAATCACATTTTTCAGCAGCGAACGCCAGAGTTCGCAATCCTCGGCAAGAGTTTTGTCGCCGGGAGCTTCCATGTAGGCTTTGTAGGCGTTGGATTGGAGCACTCGGTCGAGCAGGGCTTGCAGCAAGATGGGATCATCTTCCCACCAAATGGCGGGGTTCTCTTTGAGATACTGCTGCATCTCCTCGTTTTCCTCTATGAAGTGCGCTAGACCGTTTTCGGCAAAACGCATGTCGGGGTTGAGGTCGTCGGGGGTGGGGAGCAGCTTCTCCTTGCCGGCTTCGAGGCGCTGAGCCTGTGCACGGGTGAGGGCCACGGGGAGCCATAGCAGCGCGTGATAGAGTTCGAAGGCTTTGTCGAGCGAAGCTTCGAGGTCGCGGCGCGAATCGGCAAACACGTTGCGAGTGTCGCTATAGTCCGAGAGGGTGTCGGTGAGCATCTTGGCAGCGAGCTCCATGCCACGCACGGTGAAGCGCTCGCTCTGGCGCAGAGCGGCCACCACCTCGGGAGTTTTAATCACCACATTGCGAATCACCTGAGTCCAGAATGCAATTTCGTCGCCGGCTTCAGGCTTGCGAATCTTGCGAAATTCGCGATAGGCCGACGTGTTTTGCAAACGGATGGCAAGTTCGGGCACGGCCCTGTCGAATGCCGACATGGTTTCGCCATATTGGTTGATGAGTTGCTGCACTTCATCGTTGGCCATCAAGGCTGCGGAAGTGCGACTTTCGTAATAGGGAGCATCGGCCACTGCGGCCCTCACCGAAGCGGGCGTGGTGCGATTGCGCACAACGTTGTGGCCCGACATTTCGAGCATCAACAACAGCAGCTGTGCGTAAGCCTCAAAGGAATAACGGCGGTCGGGCGAAGAGGTCTCGACGGGTGATTCGATCTTGAATTCGCTTTGTGAGAGCAGATAGCCGTAGAGCATCTGCACTACCTTGAGTCTGATTAAAACTCTATTTACCATAATAAAGTATAATTCGTTGAAAAGTGGCTACAAAGTTACGAAAAAATCGCGGGTTTCACGACATGATTTGCGGATATTTTACGCGCGGATGGGGGTGACTACACTTCGTCGTCATCCCAGTCGTCTTCGTCGTAGACGTCATCCCAATCCAGGTCGTCAAAGGTGTCCTCCTTGATGGGAGAGGGTTCGAAGATAAACTCATCTTCTTCGGCCACGCGATGATGCCCGTCGAGCGGACGGTGGGTGATGGTGGCGGAGGCGAGTTGATTTTCTTCGGAGGTGATTTCACGCCAAAGGATATCCTTCAGGGCAGTGACGCCTTGACCGGTGACGGATGAGAGAAACACGTGGGGAAGATCCTCGGGGAGCGTTTGCTCGATTTCGGCAATGAGTTCGTCGTCGAGCATGTCGCTTTTGCTCACTGCCAAAACGCGAGGTTTGTCCATTAGGTCGGGGTTGAATTCGCGGAGCTCGTTGAGCAGAATCTCATATTCCGCTTTGATGTCGTTGGCATCGGCCGGGACGAGGAAGAGCAACACTGCGTTGCGCTCAATGTGGCGCAGGAAGCGCAAGCCCAATCCGCGCCCTTCACTGGCGCCCTCGATAATGCCGGGAATGTCGGCCATCACAAACGAACGATTGTCGCGATAGCTCACGATGCCAAGCTGCGGCTCCATGGTGGTGAAGGGGTAGTCGGCAATCTTGGGTTTGGCAGCGCTCACCGAAGAGAGTAGGGTAGACTTGCCGGCGTTGGGAAAACCAACGAGGCCTACGTCGGCAAGAAGTTTCAGCTCGAGGATGACGGTGCGCTCCACGGCGGGTTCGCCGGGCTGCGCATAGCGCGGAGTGCGATTGGTCGACGTGGCAAAATGCCAGTTGCCCAAGCCACCACGGCCGCCGCGAAGCAGATAGATTTCCTGACCGTCGTCGGTCACTTCGGTGAGGTATTCGCCTGTTTCGGCGTCGAAGACCACCGTGCCACACGGCACTTCGATGATTCTGTCTTCGCCATCCTTGCCGAAGGAGCGTCCGGCGCCACCGCTCTGGCCGTTCGTGGCAAAGACGTGGCGCTGATATTTTAGCGGCAGCAGTGTCCACATGTTGCGGTTGCCTCGCAGGATGATGTGACCGCCTCGGCCGCCGTCACCGCCGTCGGGCCCGCCTTTGGGCACATACTTGGCGCGATGATAGTGGCGAGAGCCGGCTCCGCCTTTGCCGGAGCGACACTGAATTTTCACGTAGTCGATGAAATTTGAATCTGCCATAAATATGATGTTCGTTTGTGAGGTAAGTGTTTGTGACTACAAAGGTACGGAAAATTACTGAAATATCGGCTTTTTTCCACAATTCTATGCAAAATATAAAAAATATTTAAGAAAAAACTTGCATTCTGAGGAATTTTAGTTAATTTTGCAGTTGATATTTGGATTGCGACTTTTGGGTGTTGCAAAATCTCCTACATGGGCATCAAACCAAAAGCAGGGTTCAAGTGTTATAAAATTAAAATAACATTTAACAGCCGATAAGATTTAGGCAATGAAGAAACAGACCATCTGGTTGCTCGTAATTATCATGACCCTGACTTTCTCAGGTCTCATTTATGTGCAGTTTCTATATATGACTCGTATGGTGAGCATGCGCAACGATCAGTTTGACGAAGGCGCACGCCACTCTCTGTATGCCGTTTCCACAATGCTCGAACAGGAGGAAGCTCGCCACTTCCTCAAGGAGAGCATCATGAACGTGCAAACCTCCGAACCACAAGCCACCGAGCAGTCCACCGAGGTGATGTCGATGTCGTTCACCACCCAAAGCGGCCTGCGCGGCGACCTCACCCTGGAAGGGGAACCGGGGCAACTCTCCACAGTGGCCACCCACAGCGACAATCCGCTGCTGCGTCGCCCGCTGCAAGCGCA
The DNA here is from genome assembly GCA_964549975.1 of uncultured Bacteroides sp. Lineage (GTDB taxonomy): Bacteria > Bacteroidota > Bacteroidia > Bacteroidales > Muribaculaceae > UBA3263. The sequence goes on from CAZJWM010000012.1 coordinate 28,358, forward strand.
GCTCAACGGCCAATATATGTATCAGAAGCGACTGGTCGACGAGGTGGTGCTCAACATCATGACCCACAGTGTGAATCGTCCCATCACCGACCGAGCCGACTCAGCCAGCGTGAGCAAATTCCTGCGCTACGAATTGGACAACAACGGCCTGCGCATCCCCTTTGAGTTTGCCATCACCAACCGCAGCAATGCCGTAATCTATCGCAGCAGCGGTTTCCCGCGCGAATCGTGGCGCGCGCTGTCGTCAAATCCGGCAGTCTACACACAGACGATTTTCCCCAACGACCCGGCCAACAAGCTCTACTTCCTCAATGTCTATTTCCCCACCAAACAGAGCTACATCTTCTCGTCGATTCGCTTCATGCTTCCGGCCATGGCGTTCACGCTGATTTTGATGCTGATATTTATATATTGTGTGGTGGTGGCTTTCCGCCAGAAGAGGGTCAACGAGATGAAAAACGACTTCATCAACAACATGACCCACGAGTTGAAGACCCCCATCAGCTCCATCTCTTTGGCCGGCCAAATGCTCTCCGACCCCTCGGTGCGCAAATCGGAAACAATGATGCGACACATCACCGAGGTGATCACCGACGAAACCAAGCGTCTGCAATTCCTCGTGGAGAAGGTGCTGCAAACGTCGCTCTACTATAATCAGAAGGCCGCGCTCCACATCGTGGACGTCGATGCCAACAAGGCCATTTCGAATATTGTCCACAATTTCAAACTGAAAGTGGAGAAGTTCGGCGGCAGCATCTCTTCGGAACTCACCGCACCCCACACCATAGTCAACGTCGACGAGATGCACTTCACCAACGTGATATTCAACCTGCTTGACAACGCAGTGAAATATCGCAGCGAAGAGCGTCCGCTGTTGCTGAAGGTGTCGACCGCCGACATTGGCAACCACCAGCTGCGCATAGTGGTGAGCGACAACGGTCGCGGCATCCGCAAAGACGATTTGCGCAAGATTTTCGACAAGTTCTATCGAGTGTCGACCGGCGCCCGCCACGACGTGAAAGGCTTTGGTCTCGGCTTGGCCTACGTGCGCAAAATGGTGAGCGAATTTCAGGGCTCCATCACGGTGGAATCCGAATTTGGCGTAGGCACGAAATTCCTGATAACATTGCCGCTGGCAGAAGGCAGCGGCGAATAATCTCTCCTCCTCTCGACAAGCAATAACAATTAATAACTACTTAAATACTTCACAATCATGGAAGAAAAAATCAGAATACTCCTCTGTGAGGACGACGAAAACATGGGCATGCTGCTCCGCGAGTATCTCCAAGCCAAGGGATACAACGCCGACCTCTATGCCGATGGCGATGCCGGCTACAAGGCATTCGTGAAAGGCAAATACGACCTCGTGGTGCTCGACGTGATGATGCCCAAGAAAGACGGCTTCACCGTTGCACAAGAAATTCGCACCGTCAACCCCACCATCCCCGTAATCTTCCTGTCAGCTCGCTCGCTGAAGGAGGATATCCTTTCGGGCTTCAAGATTGGTGCCGACGACTACATCACCAAACCCTTCAGCATGGAGGAACTCGTGCTGCGCATCGAGGCTATCCTGCGCCGCGTCAAGGGCAAGAAGGAGAAGAAGGTGACCATGTATAAACTCGGTCGCTTCACTTTCGACACCCAAAAGCAGACCCTGCTCATCGACGACAAGACCACCAAGCTCACCACCAAGGAATCGGAACTGCTGAGCCTGCTCTGCGCCCACGTTAACGAAATCCTGGAACGCAACTACGCGCTGAAGACCATCTGGAT
>CAZJWM010000013.1:0-28743 GCA_964549975.1 uncultured Bacteroides sp.
AGCGAGCCACGGCGCAATAGAGCATCATGCAAAGCGAGCGCACATACACGCGCCAACCACTTGGGTGCGTGGCCGGGAGAAACTCCACCATTTTGGGCGAGAACACCGGATAGGTCAGAGATTCGTTTTTGTTGTTGACGTGAGCGCAGATGGGCTCAAAGTCCAGACGGTCCGATATGTTTTTGAGCAAGTCGACCAGCGTTTCTCCGCCAACCACGGGCAGATAGGTGCGCAGGTTCTTGCAATATACTTTCATTTCGTTGCTCATAATTAATTAGGCTTTCTTTTAGGCATTGCAAATGTAATGATATTTCAAGAGATTTGCAACATGTCGGCGATAACAAAATTGCTGCCGCCAACGTAGATGAAATCGCCGGGTTGAGCGGCATTGCGGGCGGCGGTGACAGCTTCGGCTACGGTGGGTATCACCGTGCCTTGCAGGCCCTGGGCTGCGGCCAATTGTGCCAGCTGTTCGGCCGCCATGCCGCGATTGCCGGAGGGGCGGGTGAAGATGTAGCGGGCCGTGCGCGGCATCATGCCGAGAATGCCGTCCACATCCTTGTCGGCGGCAAAACCGATCACCACGGTCAGTTGCCGTGCTTTCACAGAGGCGAGATATGGCCCGAGATATTGCCAGGCGCCGGGGTTGTGGCCGGTGTCGTAGACCAGCGTGTAGGGGTCGGAGCAGAGTGTGGTCAGTCGGCCGCGCAGTCCGGTCATTTCACACACCCGGGCCATCCCTTGGGCGACGGCCTCATCGGGCAGTTGGAGCAGACGTGCGGCGGTGAGGATGGTGGCGGCGTTGCGTGGCTGAAATTCGCCACTGAGTTCGCCGTGGATTTTGCCGTGGCAATAATCCCAACCGCCTGTTGCACAGGGGGTAGCGTCGATTGGCTCTGCTTGATAGAGTGGGGCGCCCACTTCGGCAGCGCGACGGATAAACACCTCAAGCACTTCGCCCGTGGCTTCGCCTATCACCACCGGAACGCCCGGTTTGATGATGCCGGCCTTCTCTGCGGCAATGGCAGGGAGCGTGTCGCCCAATAGGGCGGTGTGGTCCATTGATATGTTGGTGATGATGCTCAGGCTCGGCGTGATGATGTTGGTGCTGTCGAGTCGGCCGCCGAGGCCAACCTCAATCACCGCCATGTCAACGCCTTCCTTGGCAAACCAGCTGAAAGCCATGGCCGTGGTGAGTTCGAAGAACGAAGGATGCAGGCCGCTTTGGGCGTCGATGAAGCGTTGCACAAAGTCGACCACGAACTCCTTCGACACCATCTCACCATCCACGCGGATGCGCTCGCGGAAGTCCACCAGATGTGGCGATGTGAACAGTCCGGTGCGCATACCTGCGGCCTGGCAGATGGCGGCTAAGGTGTGGGCCGTTGAGCCTTTGCCGTTGGTGCCTGCAATATGTATGGATTTTGGAAATTTCAGTTGCGGGTCGTCGCAGAGGTGACAGAGCGTGAGAATGGTGTCCAACCCCGGTTTGTAGGCCGAGGCGCCGTCGCGCTGAAACATCGGCGTTTGAGTGAAGAGGTAATGAATTGTTTCGTCGTAGGTCATTGCATTAGAATATGAAGAAGCCAACCACTCCGGCGGCTATAATCACGAATATGGGATGGATTTTTGCAAAATAGACGGCGCAGAAGGCAGCCGCGCAGATGCAGATGCTCTTGATGATGTGAGGCTCGGTGGTGCCGAAGTTTTCGCCGTTCATCAGCAGCAGAGCCGCCGAGGCTATCAAGCCCACCGTGATGGGACGCAGCCCGGCCATGATGCCGGAGATGGCGGCGCTGTTGCGGTGGCGCGAGATGTAGTGCGACGTGTAGAGCACCAGCAGAAACGAGGGGACTACCACCACCAGAGTGCATAGAATCGAGCCAAGCAGACTCCAACCGATGCCGCTGAAGGCAGGGTCGACCGTGCCGGGGGTGACGTAGCCAATGTAGGTGGCGGAGTTGATGCCGATGGGGCCGGGCGTCATTTGCGAGATGGCCACGATGTCGGTGAACATGGTGGAGGTGATCCAACCGGAATTGACCACCTCGCGTTCAATCAGCGAGAGCATAGCGTAGCCGCCGCCGAAGCCGAAGAGGCCTATTTTCAGATACGACCAGATGAGACGTAGATATATCATGACTGTTTCTTTTTAGCAAATTGTTTACCATACCAAAGATAGCCACCCACGGCGCCGAGCATCACGTAGAGGATGGGGTTGCTCACGTAGGGGAGGTCAGACCAAATCAACAGGGCGGAGGCAATGGGTATCCAAGCCGTCGACCATTTGATTTTTGCGGAGCGTGCGGTGGTGATAACCGGGGCGATAATCAGGGCCACCACGGCCGGACGGATTCCCAGAAATATTCGGTTTATCACCGGATTGTTTTTGATTAGGTCGGGCGTGAAGAATGTGGCTATGGCCAGAATTATCAGAAACGACGGCATGATGGTGCCCAAAGCGGCGGTGACGCTGCCGCGGGTGCCGCGTATTTTGTCGCCTACGGCCACGGAGATATTCACGGCCAAGATGCCGGGCATTGATTGGGCCACAGCCAGCGAATCGAGAAATTCATCTTTGGAGAGCCATTGGTGGCGGTCCACTATTTCGCGTTGCATGATTGAAATCATAGCCCACCCGCCGCCAAAGGTGAATGCACCGATTTTGGCGAAGGTGAGAAAGAGGTCACGCATCACGTGTGAAGGTTGTTCAGTTGTTGTCATTCAATACGTTTACGTAGGATTTTGCCGTTGGAGGTGCGAGGTAGCGACTCCACTGCCACGACCTTGCGCGGCAGTCGGCGATGGTCAAGACTATCGGCCAGACGAGTGGCGAGGTCGAGTGGGGCGGTGCCTTCGTGCACCAACACGGGGACATTGCCCCATTTGTCGTCGGGCTCCCCGACGATGTAAAATTCAGGCATTTCGGGGATTGCTTTGGCAATCTCCGCTTCGAGTTGCTCGGGATGGATTTTTATGCCGCCGGAATTGATCACATGGTCGGCGCGGCCCAGCCAGCGAAATTGACTGTCGGAAATCAGCTCCACCACGTCGTTGGTGACCAATGGCGAGCTAACCAGTTTCGGTGCGTCAATGATCAGGCATCCGCGCGAATCTGTGGCGAAACGGATGCCGGGCAGTGCGCAGAAGAGGTCGGTGCCAACGCGGCGCAAGGCCACGTGGCTACAGGTTTCGGTCATTCCGTAGCTTTCCCATGCGTTGATTCCGGCATCAATCAGCCGCTGTCGGCTTTGCGCGGATAGGGCAGCACCGCCCACAATCACTGCGCCACACATTTCAGCCTGCGGCAGGATGCTCTCCACCTGCGAGGGGACAATGGCCAGCAAATCGGCGCGGCGAGTGAGCCTGACGCTGTTTGACGGTGCAAGCATCTCCAGCGAACCGCCGGACATCAGCGAGCGCACCACCATCATCTTCCCGGCTATATAGTCGGGCGACAGCGGGCACACGTAGTGTGACCTCTCTGTGAGATGGAAGAATGCATTCGTGGCCATGGCAGACTGACGCATGGCCTCCTTTTTCAGACGAATCTCTTTGGGCGCACCCGTAGAGCCCGATGTGTGGGCCACCACGTAGTCGCTTGCGTCGTGCCATTGGGCAATAAATTCATCGACGGTCACGGCTTCGACGGCAATTCCCAGTTGCCTTGCGGGTCATAATATAGTTTTTCGCCGCGCTGACGCAGTGGCGAAATGATGTTGTTGGTGTAGAGATTGCCTGTGCCAAGTCCTTGCGCAAAAGAGCGGTCGGCAACCTCGCGATGGGTGAACTGCGCCAATGCGTTGAGGCCGACGTTTGACTCCAGAGCCGAGGTGACCCACCAACCGATATTCTTTGCCTTGGCATATTCAATCAGCTCGTGCGTGGCAGCAAAACCGCCGGTGAGCGATGGCTTCAGCACCAGATATTGCGGTGCAATTGCCTCAATCGTTGCGATGGCGGCGGTCGGGGTGGGGTGATTCATCAGCGACTCATCGAGGGCTATCGGCATAATCTCCTTGGCGCAAAGATGCTTCAGGCCTTCGACGTCGTTGGCCGGCAGCGGTTGCTCAATGGAGTGGACATTGAGTCGGGCAAGTTGCGCGAGCTTTTCCTCGGCATCTTGGCGCGAAAATGCACCGTTGGCGTCGACGCGAATTTGCAATACCGACTCGCTGAACTCTCGGCGCAACGCGGCGACGATGGCCAATTCGTCGGCAAAGAGTTGTGCGCCGATTTTCAGTTTGATGCAGCTGAATCCGGCGTCGAGTTTTTCGGCCACGCGTTGGCGCATTTGAGCGATGTTGCCCATCCACACCAAGCCGTTGATGGTGATGCCTTCGTTGCCCGAAGTCCACACGTCGTCGGCAAAGAGCTTCATGCTGCCGCCCTGAGCGAGCGACATTCGCGCGGTCTCCACGCCGAAAATCAGACCCGATGGAGCATCCGCCGGGATCACTGTGGGGTTGGCGCAAAATTCATCAAGCTTCTGCTCAAACAGCGTGCGACTTACCTGCGGCGTCAGACTGTCGAACAGCGGCGCCTCGCCAATGGCGGAGACGCTGCCGTCGGTCAGCTCCACAAAGTAGGTCGCCTTGTGGAGCAACACTTCGCGCGAGGTCACGGCCGGCTGCTTGAACGTCAGCCGATGTGGCCACCATTGTGCACGCAGCATCATTAACCCGGGAATTGGGGGAATTGGTCGAAGTTGGGGTCGCGCTTTTCGAGGAATGCGTTTTTGCCTTCTTGGGCCTCGTCCATGAGATAGTACATGAGAGTGGCGTCGCCGGCAAATTCCATCAGTCCGGCTTGGCCGTCGAGTTCGGCGTTGAGGGCGCGTTTGATCATGCGGATGGCAAACGGCGAACGCTTCATGATGGTTTCGCACCAGTCAACCACCTCGTCTTCAAGTTTCTCTAAGGGGACAACCTTGTTGACCATGCCCATTTCCAGGGCCTCTTGGGCGGTGTATTGGCGACAGAGATACCAGATTTCGCGGGCTTTCTTCTGGCCGACGCAGCGGGCAAGATACGATGAGCCGAATCCGGCGTCAAAGCTGCCCACCTTCGGGCCTGTCTGGCCGAAACGGGCGTTTTCGGAGGCGATGGATAGGTCGCAAACCACGTTTAACACGTTGCCGCCGCCAATGGCGTAGCCATTCACCATGGCAATCACCGGCTTGGGAATGGAGCGGATGGCCTTGTGGAGCTCCAACACGTTGAGGCGCGGGGTGCCGTCGTCGTCGCGATAGCCGCCGCGGCTCTTGTAGTTTTGGTCGCCGCCGGAGCAGAATGCTTTGTCGCCGATGCCGGTGAGCACCACCACCTTCACCTCCGGACGGCGGCGGCAATAGTCCATTGCTTCAAGCATTTGGGCGTTGGTTTGCGGGCGGAAGGCGTTGTACACCTCCGGGCGATTTATTGTGATTTTGGCTATACCGTTGTAAAACTCAAAGAGTATGTCGGAATACTCTTTGATGGGGGTCCATTGTCGTTGCATAGTTCTTACACTTCGTTGTTTTGTTTGATGGTGTAAAGTTAGCAATTTTTCCGCTCTCATGCAAGATTGGCCGACACAAAAAGCGGCCCCGTGGGACCGCTTTTTCAGGGTGAATATGAGTGTAGGTTATCACAACATAATTTTGTCGGTTTTGATGGTGCCGTTGGCCATGCGCACTGAGCGCAGATAGATGCCGTGAGAGGGATTGGCAATCGGTCGGCCCATAAGGTCGGTATAGGTCGCTTCGGCGCGCTCCGCTGCGGCTATTGCGCGCAGGGCGGTCTGGCCGTTGGCATAGACGATGCGCGACACGTATTCTTCGTCGTTGTATTTGTAGACGGTCTGAATGCCGGGGTTTTCCACCGGAGAATAGAAGTAGATATATCGCGTCTCCTCGGCCGAAACGTCGTAGGCGCCGTCGGCGTCAAGAATCTCTTGCGAATAGCCTATGTCGGTGAGTTCGCTGTCGATGCCGCAATAGGTGTCGGGGGTGAGGGTGAAGATGTCGTCGCCGAGATACACGCGATAGTAGAGGTAGTTGGGGTTGAGTGTCCAACCGTCGATGTTTTGCGCGTCAAATGAGAAGTAGAGCATCGAGATGCCGTCTTCGGAGTAAAACTCCAGGTCGTAGGCCGGTTTGGGTTGCAGGGATATGTTGTCGGGAATTAGCTGTATGCGAGAGCCCTCGTGGATGCTGTAGGATTCCACCATATCCTGGTCGTTGAGGTTGCCGCCGAAAATGCCGAAACCGTCGTTTTCACACGTGAGCATATCGCGGTCGTCGTTCAAGGTGAAGGTCACAATCGGGTCGAACTTATATGTGCTGCCAAAGAACACGTCGCTCGACTCTACAGTGAAGCCGTAGAAGTATTTATAGTAGTTGTAGTCGGGGTCGATGCCAAGATATTGGCCCGATTCGATGGTGACGGTGTTGCCGTCGATGGTGCCAACCACCAGTGCATCTTCGTTGTCGGAGTCCAATCCGGCTATGTAGCATTTGTCGCCGTAGTGCGACACTTTCACGTCTTGGCTCGTTTTGCCGATGATACACCAATTTTGAAGCGTTGAGGCGAAGTCGGCGGGCATGTCGGTGATGCGGAGCAACTCTTTTTCAAACGGCTCATAGCGCATGTTGTAGTTGCCATAGCCGAGCCATTCGTCGTTTCCATCGGTCATGCCGATGATCACTTTTTCGTCGGTGAGGCTGCAGGTGATTGTGCCGTCGGCGGCAATGTTGAAGGTGACGGGCTGTGAGTCGTCGATGGTGTAGACTGGGTCGTCGGTGTGAGAGCTCTGCTCGTCGTAGACCATGCGATGCACATAGTATGGCGAGCCGTTGTCTTCGATGATGGTTTGCGGGAAGGTGAACGACATTTTGCTGTTGGTGTAGGTGCCGCTGATGTAGGTGTTTGTGATGACGGCGGATATGGGGTCTTTGATGTAGACGTTTTGGCTGTCTTGGTCAAAGACTATCTCAGAGGCGATTCCGGCGTCGGCGTAGCTGTAGGTCCAATAATAGTATTTCATGTAGGTCATATTGGAACCGACATATTGTTTGGCGTTGCCTTGCGGCTGATGAATCACGCCGGTTGATGAGTCGGGAGAGGGGTGTGGTGTGTGGCGAACTTTATGTGTAGGCGCAGATTCGAGAGGTGCCACTTTAGATGGCACGTCACCCCAGAGTGATGGAACACTCGCGAGCAGCATCATTGGGATGGAGAGTATGTAAAGAATTTTCATTAAGAGTGTAGTGAAAAAGGTAAGATGTAGATATTGGTAAGTGCGATGCAAAAATAGCAAATTAAATGCTTAATGCGATGAACTTTAACCAACTTTAACGCAGAAGCGGCGCCATGCCTGAGCAGGTGCCGCTTCCGGGAATAGGTTGTTGACGTCGGTGAGCCGGGTGATGTTAGGCCTTGGCGTCGGTGTTTGCGGGAGTTTGAGCCGAAGCAGTATCCTCCGTTGTGGATACTTCGTTGCGGGTCTTCACTTTGCGTTTGTTTTTGGTGGCCGATGAAGCGATGTCTTTCTCTTCGCGCAGGTCAATTGCTATGCCGTCGGCACCAATCACTTTGTATTCCAAGTAGCCCAACGACTGGTCGGGCACAATCTTGAACTTGGAGCGGCCGAATTCGCTGCGCCAGGTGCGATAGAGCGAGCTGAAGAAACCTTTTTTGATGAAGGCGTCGACGTAGGGGTGCACATACATGGTGAAACCCATTCGCTTGAGCACGTTGATGCAATAGTCGAGCTTGTCGTGCAGAGTGTCGGTGAACAGTAGCGACGGGGCCACTTCGCCTTTGCCGCCGCATGAGGGACACTTCTCGGTGGTTTCTATTTCCAGGTCGGGGCGCACGCGCTGACGGGTGATTTGCATCAGGCCGAATTTGCTGAGCTGCAGAATGTTGTGGCGGGCACGGTCGTTGTCCATGAGCTGGCGCATATGCTCGAAGAGCTTTTGGCGATTTTCGGGCTTGGCCATGTCGATGAAGTCGATCACAATGATGCCGCCCATGTCGCGCAGGCGCAGCTGGCGGGCAATCTCGTCGGCAGCTCGGAGGTTCACCTCCAGCGCATTGTTTTCTTGGTCGGTGCTCACTCGCGAACGGTTGCCGGAGTTGACGTCGATGACGTGGAGCGCTTCGGTGTGCTCGATGATGATGTAAGCGCCGGAGCGGAACGACACGGTTTTTCCAAACGACGATTTAATTTGTTTGGTCACGTTGAAGTGGTCGAAGATGGGGATTTCGCCGGTGTAGAGTTTCACGATTTCAGCTTTCTCCGGGGAGATCATGCTGAGGTAGTCTACCACTTGGGCGTGGGTGTCGTTGTCGTTGACGTGGATTGCTTCAAACGTGTCGTTGAACACGTCGCGAAGCACTCCCACGGCGCGACCCTCTTCTTGGTGAACCAGTGTGGGGGCTGAGGCCTTGCGGGCGGCAGCCAGGGTGTCGGACCAGCGCTTCAGGAGCATACGCATTTCGCGGTTGAGCTCTGCCGCCTTTTTGCCTTCGGCCGAGGTGCGGATAATCACACCGAAATTGTCGGGCTTGATGGTTTCGATGGTGCGACGCAGGCGCACTTTTTCGGCGGCGGTGCTGATTTTTTGTGACACCGAAATCTTGTTGGCAAACGGCACGAGCACGAGGTTGCGGCCGGTGAAGGTGACTTCGGTGGTGAGGCGTGGTCCTTTGGATGAAATCGGTTCTTTGACTATCTGCACCAGCAGTTCCTGGCCGGGTTGGAGTTGGTCGGGGATGGTGCCATGTTTGTCAATCTCGGGTTTGGATTGGATTTTGTCGATTTCCGGCAGGGGCTTTTTCTCGTCGAGAGTTTGGGCGATGACCTCTGCGTAGGTTGCAAAGTTGGGACCCAGGTCAAGGTAGTGGAGGAATGCATCTTTCTCATAACCCACATTGACGAAAGCGGCATTCAGTCCGGGCATCAGTTTTTTGACTTTTGCCAAGTAGATGTCGCCCACGCTGTAAGAGGTGCCGGTGGTGGATTCGCGTTGCAGTTGCACAAGGCGCGAGTCCTCAAGTAAGGCTATGCGGGCCTCACCTGCATGCACGTCGACGATGAGTTCGCTCTTCATTTACGTGGTGGATGATTGATGATTAGTGTAAAGATGATTGTTGCTTGAACCGGGTTGGTTAGGTTACAAAAAAACACAAACTTTTGAGCAAGGATAAAGGTCTCTTTGGTGAGTGTCCCCGACTCAAAAGTTTGTTGGTTTCTTTAGTGTGAATTGAAGTTTGCTATGGCGATGGCCTAAGGCTTACTTCTTCTTGTGACGATTCTTGCGCAGACGCTTTTTGCGTTTGTGCGTGGCCATCTTGTGGCCTTTACGTTTTTTTCCGCTGGGCATAATTAACTGCTTTAGGGGGTTATAAAATATGTTTGCTATTGATCGGTGATTACTTCTTCACTTCTTCCATGAACACTTTCGCAGGCTTGAAAGCGGGGATTTTGTGTTCGGGGATGATGATAGTGGTGTTCTTGGAAATGTTGCGTGCGGTCTTTTCGGAACGAACTTTGATGATGAAGCTGCCGAAGCCACGGAGATACACATTTTCACCGCTGATCAGCGAGTCCTTCACGACGTCCATGAACTTCTCCACTGTGGTGAGCACGTTGGCACGATCCAGACCGGTGGTCTTTGCGATTTCGCTAACGATATCTGCTTTAGTCATAATCAGGGATATTGCTAATAAGTTTATAAAGTTGATTTATTTTCTGAGTTTTTTCACAAAAACGGATGGCCGGGGATAGCCATCGTCGGTTTTGCGAGTGCAAATATCAGCTTTTTTTTTCACATAATCACCACGTTGACTCAAAAAAATTGCTTTTTGACTATCATTTTCTTGTTTTTGCCACTTTTCTCAACCCTTTTTGCCCAAAATTTGGTAACTTTGTGGTCTATAAATACCTCTAAAACCAAAAAAAACTGATGAATGAAAAAATCAAGAGCATCTATCCGTGGGTGCTCGTAGGGTTGCTCTGGGTGGTGGCTCTGTTGAATTATATGGATCGACAGATGCTCTCCACGATGCAACATTCCATTGGGGTGACCATCCCCGACGTGCTTGACTCGCGCCGCTATGGCGCGCTGCTCGCAATATTTCTTTGGATATATGGTTGCGTTAGCCCGTTTGCCGGGTCGGTGGCCGACCGCATCAGTCGCAAGTGGCTCATCGTCGGTTCGCTCGGCGTGTGGTCGCTGGTGACGCTGCTGATGGCCTATTGCCACACATATAATCAAATATATTGGCTTCGCGGCCTTATGGGCGTGAGCGAGGCGCTCTATATTCCGGCCGGGTTGGCGCTGATTGCCGACTGGTTCACCGGGTCATCTCGTTCGCTGGCCATAGGCATCCACATGACCGGCCTCTATATGGGGCAGGCGCTCGGCGGCTTCGGCGCAACGATGGCGTCGCATTGGTCGTGGCAGAGCACATTCCATTGGTTCGGTCTGATTGGTGTGGCCTATGCCTTGGTTTTGGCCGTGGCGCTGAAGGATAAGCCGCGTCAGCCGCGTGTGCAGCAACAGCCCGAGAAGTCAGGCGAAAGCGTGGCGCGTTCGTTTGCAATGATTTTCAGCAACATGGCCTTCTGGGTGATTCTCTTCTTCTTCGCCACTTCGTCGCTGCCGGGGTGGGGCACAAAGAACTGGTTGCCCACGCTCTTTGCCGAAAGTCTGAATCTCTCGCCCGAAAGTGCCGGCATACTCGCCACGTCGACCATCGCCGCCTCCTCGTTTGTGGGCGTGATGATTGGCGGCCCGCTGAGCGACCGCTGGGTGCGCACCAACGTGAGAGGCCGCATCTACACCAGCGCCATAGGCATGTCGCTGATGATTCCCGCATTGGTGATCATCGGGCTCTGCCACGGTGTGGTGGCTGCCGTGGCCGCCGCGCTGCTCTTTGGCGTGGGCTATGGCATGTTTGACGCAAACAATATGCCGATACTTTGCCAATTTGTGCCGCAACATCGCCGCGCCACCGCCTATGGCCTGATGAACACCGTCGGCGTCTTTATGGGCGCCGTGGTGACGCAAGCATTGGGCGCATGGGCCAACGACGGCCACCTCGGTCTGGGCTTCGCTCTGATGGGCGCCGCTGTGGCTGTGGCCGTGGCTCTGCAGCTTTCGCTTCTGCGACCCAAATCCGACAACTGCGAATAGCCCACATCTACCCGTTTGTTTCCACTTCTTACTCATTAAATATGGATGTTAAATCAATCATATCTGCGGCCCGCGAGCGCCTCAACGTCGAAGCGTTGACGCCGATGCAGAGCCGCATGGCCGACCTCAAGGCCGACGTCTCGTCGGTGGTGTTGCTGGCACCCACCGGTTCCGGCAAGACTCTGGCTTTTGCGCTGGCAATGTTGCGGCGAGTTTCTCCGCAAGGCCGGCTGCAGGCCGTGGTGGTGGCTCCGTCGCGAGAGCTGGTGATGCAAATCACCAAGGTCACTTCGGCTCTGGCCCGCGAACTGAGGGTCACTGCCGTGTATGGCGGTCATCCCATGACCGACGAAACGCGCTCGCTGCAGGGCGCACCGCCCGACGTGGTGGTGGGCACACCCGGCCGTCTGCTCGACCATATCCACCGTCGCTCGCTCGACGTGCGCCGCGTGGCCACTCTCGTGCTCGACGAATACGACAAATCGCTTGAACTCGGTTTTCAAGGGGAGATGAGTCGACTGATTGCCGCAATGCGCGCAGTGAAGTTCACCGTGCTCACCTCGGCCACCATGCCGCGCGAATTGCCCGAATTTATGCGCCTGACCACACCCTTGACGTTGGACTATACCGACAATGCTGCAGCCGTGCCGCAGCTGTCGCTCCACGCCGTGGCCTCGCCCGTCAACGACAAACTCGACACACTGGCCGAACTGCTCAATTCGCTGCCGCGCGAACGTGCCATAGTTTTTGTGAACCATCGCGAGAGCGTGGAAAGGGTGTATCAGCATTTGGTCAAGGCCAAATTTCCCGCTGTGCAATATCATGGCGCCTTGGAGCAACAAGATCGCGAAACGGCCGTGGACCTCTTCACCAACGGCACCTGCCCGATACTCGTGGCCACCGACTTGGCGGCACGCGGACTGGATATACCCCGCGTGCAGTCGGTGATTCACTATCATCTGCCGCCATCGCCCGAAGCCGGAACGCATCGCAACGGCAGGGCCGGGCGCATGGGGGCCCCCGGCGACGTCTACTATATCATCTCGCCAAGCGAAACAGCCCCGGATGGAGTGGATGAATACCTGCCGCAAGCGCAGTCGCAACCGTGGCGGCGCACCATGCTCACACTCTATTTTCATGCCGGGCGCAAAGAGAAACTGTCGAAGGGCGACGTGGCCGGAGCGCTGATGGCCGGCGCCGGTTTGCCCAAAGAGGCCGTCGGCGTCATCACCGCTCACGACCATCGTGTGCTTGCCGCCGTTGATGCTCAGCGCGCAGCCGATGCCCTGACCGCATTGCAGGCCATGCGCATCAAAGGAAAGCGTGTAAAGGTTTCTCTCGTAAAATAATATGCGCAGATTTATTGCCATTTGCGAAAAAAATCGTAACTTTGTGGCGGATTTCGCAATCGCTGGCGCGACGAAGAGGTGCGCGTTTATGTTGCGAACGAATGTAAAACCCTATTAATCAACCATTAACAATGGACTTAATCAAGGTAGCAGAGCAGGCTTTTGCTCAGAACAAGACCTACCCCCGTTTCCAACCGGGCGACACCATCACCGTATCTTACCGCATCAAGGAAGGTAACAAGGAGCGTATCCAGCAATATCGCGGTGTGGTCATCAAAATTTCCGGCGAAGGCGACAACAAGCGCTTCACCGTTCGCAAGATGAGCGACAACATCGGCGTGGAACGTATCTTCCCAATCCAATCTCCGTTCATCGATGCCATCGAGGTCAACAAGTACGGTAAGGTGCGTCGCGCCAAATTGTACTACCTGCGCAATCTCACCGGCAAGAAGGCTCGCATCAAAGAGCGTCGCCTGAAAGCCTCCGAGCAAGCAGCTCTGGCAAAGTAAGAAAATCGGCGCCTCTCGCAGGCGCCTTTTTTGTATGACAATTCTCCCCCAAACACTATAAATGATGAACCCCCAAGTTAGTATCATCATGGGCAGCACATCCGACCTGCCCATTCTGCGCAAAGCCGCCGACTTTCTGGAGTCGATGCAGGTGCCCTTTGAAATGAATGCTCTGAGTGCCCACCGCACCCCGGCACAAGTGGAGGAATTTGCGCGCAATGCCGCCCCTCGCGGTCTCAAGGTGATTATTGCCGCTGCCGGCATGGCAGCCGCTCTCCCCGGTGTGATTGCCGCCATGACCCCCGTGCCGGTGATTGGCGTGCCCATTAATTCTACACTCCACGGCCGCGATGCCCTGCTCTCAATCGTGCAGATGCCTCCGGGTGTGGCCGTAGCCACAGTGGGTATCAACGGCGGACTCAATGCCGCTATTCTCGCTGTGCAAATCCTCTCGCTGAGCGATGCCGCTCTGGCCGAGCGTTTCAACGCCTATCGCACGTCGCTGAGCGACAAGATTGTGAAGGCCAACGCCGAACTCCGCGAGGTGAAATACACGTATAAGACAAATTGATTTACGCATTAACTCTGTGGATATAATTAACTATAGCCGCCGTCAGTGTCGCCAAGTCACAATTGGCGGCACCGTGAAGATGGGCGACGGAAATCCTGTGGTGGTGCAGAGCATGACCTCGACCACCACCACCGACATCCCTGCATCCGTAGCACAAATTCAGCGCATTGCCGCTGCCGGAGCCTCGCTTGTGAGACTCACGGCGCAGGGCGTGCGCGAAGCCGAGGCTATCGGTCAGATGCGCTGTCAGGTGGATGTGCCCCTTGTGGCCGACATCCATTTCAATCCGGCTGCAGCTATGGCCGCCGCAGCCGTGGTCGACAAGGTGCGCGTCAATCCGGGCAACTTCTGCCGCCCGGGTGTAAGCGTTGAAGAGGCCCTGGTGCCGCTGCTCGACGTGTGTCGTGCCCACGGCACGGCGCTGCGTATCGGCGTGAACCACGGTTCGCTTTCGCCGCGCATCATGGAGCAGTTTGGCGACACCCCGGAGGGTATGGTTGAGAGCGCCATGGAGTTTATACGCGTGTGTGCCGCCCGGGATTTCCACCAAGTGGTGGTGAGCATCAAGGCGAGCAACACCGTGGTGATGGTTCGCACCGTGCGTTTGCTGGCGCAAACCATGCAGCGCGAAGGCCTGGAATATCCGCTTCACCTCGGCGTCACCGAAGCCGGCGATGGCGAGGATGGCCGCGTGAAGAGTGCCGTTGGCATTGGCACACTCCTGTTGCAAGGCATCGGCGACACCATTCGCGTGTCGTTGAGCGAAGACCCTGAACTGGAAGTGCCCGTGGCCCGTCAGCTGCTTGCCCACGTGGCACGCCGTGCTGCGGCTCCCCACATTGACTTTGAATATGCAGAGGGCTATGACCCCATCAACCCCACGCGTCTGCCTTCGCGCACCATCGGCGCCGTTGGCGGCGACAATCTTCCTGTGGTTGTCGGCCTCGATGCAATCAGCGCTCCTGTGGTGGAAGTAGATGCTGCCACAGAGGATTTCTCCGGCCTGGATGAATCGGCCGTGGTGGTGCTCACGTCACGCCATCTGAATGCTCCGGGCGAGATTCAGGCCGCGCGCCATCGCATGGTGCGTCAAGGCGTGGTGAATCCGGTTATTGCCCGCATTGACTATCCTCAGGTTGATGCCATCGCTGCTGCCGCCGATTTCGGAGCGCTGCTCCTCAACGGCGCTGTTGACGGCATTGATATCCACGTGGTGGGCGCCGACACCACTCAGCTTGCTCTCAACATTCTGCAAGCCACTCGCACACGCATCACCAAGACCGAGTTTATCAGTTGCCCGAGCTGTGGCCGCACAATGTTTGACCTGCAGACCACGCTCCGTGCCATCAAAGCCGCCACCGGACATCTCACCGGACTGAAAATCGGTGTGATGGGTTGCATCGTCAACGGTCCCGGTGAAATGGCTGATGCCGACTATGGCTACGTCGGTGCCGGTGTGGGCAAAGTGAGCCTATACCGCCGCCGTCAGTGCGTGGCCAAAAACATCCCCCAAGAGGAGGCCATCGACCATCTGATTAACCTCATAAAAGAAAACGGCGATTGGAAACTCCCGAACTAACCACCCACGTTGCCGCCAATGGCTTGCGCATGGTGCACCGCTACGTGCCCGGACATACCGAGTTTTGCGGTGTGACGGCTCTGGCCGGTTCTCGCTTTGAACTCACTACGGAGCAATATGGCCTGGCCCACTTTGTGGAGCACACCATCTTCAAGGGCACTCCGCGCCGCTCGCCGGCCTACGTGATTAACCGCATGGAGGCTGTAGGCGGCGAAATCAATGCTTTCACCACCAAAGAGGAGATTACGCTCTATTCGGCAATGCCTGCCGGAAATGTGCGCCGCGCCACGGAGCTGATGGCCGAATTGGTCATCGAATCCTCCTTTCCGCAACGCCCGGTTGACCGCGAGCGCGAGGTGATTGCCGACGAAATTGACTCATATCTCGACACCCCCTCGGAGGCCGTCTACGACCTCTTTGATGAGATGGCCTTTGCCGGTCATCCCATGGCCCACAATATTCTCGGCACGAAGGAGAGCGTGGCCGCAATCACGGCCGACAAGTGCACGGAGTTTTTGCACACCCGTTTCTCCTCGCCCAACATGGTTTATTTCTACCTTGGGCCCACTCCGCCGAAGCAGGTATTTGCCATTGCTGAAAAGGCTTTTGCCATGTTGCCCACGGCGGCACCGACAGCCCCTGTGGAGCCCATGCGTCTGGCGCCTGCGCAGCAAAAGGTGATTGACCGCAATGCGCATCAGAGCCACACCGTCATGGCCGCCCCCATTCCGGGCATCACGTCGCCGGACCGCTATGTCACGGCGTTGGCTGTGAATATCCTCGGCGGCCCGGGCATGAACTCGTGGCTCAACGTGGCTCTGCGCGAGAAGCGCGGATTGGTCTATTCCGTGGATGCCTCAACCGCGCTCTTCACCGATGGCGGTATGATGAATATCTATTTCGGTTGCGACCACGAAGATCAAGCGCTCTGCGCAAAACTTTGCAGCGAACAATTGCAACGTCTGGCCGGCGACACCCTCCCGGTGGCAAAATTGGAGCAGTTTAAGCGTCAATATCTCGGACAAGTCACCCTTGGCCACGACAACAAAGAGAATGTGGCCATCTCCACCGGACGAGCTCTGCTTCATGGCTTGGATTTGCCCCGATTTTCGCGCACGGTGGAGCTGATTAATGCCATCACTCCACAACAACTTCGTGCCGCTGCCGAACGTATGGCAGTGGCTCCGGAGCGTTCACTCACATTGTGCTAAATAAAAACTTTTGATTAGGCTTCGGCCTGCGGCGTTGCACCCGACGACTTGCGGCGACGTGAGCGGCCGCGGCTACGGCGACGACGCCGGCGCGGTGCAGGTGCTTCCTCGCTTTTTTGCGCGGTGCTCTCCTCGGGTGTGTAGTCCGATGACGGGCGCTGAGGATTGGCGCAAGCCTTGTCGATATTGCTCTCCAGACGCGGACGTTCGCCGGAACTCTCCAGACGGAAACTGAACATGTCGGTGCCTTCGCTGATCATTTCGGTGGTGCGGCGGCGGATGCGTGTGATGCGTGCCTCGGGCATAGCGGCAGCTGTCATCAGTCCCAACACTTGGTTGAAGCGTCGTTGGTCGCCGCAATTGAATTGCAGACGACGCAGGGCCTTGTCGGTCATATCCTCGCCGTAATCGCCCCACGAATCGGAATCGTGCAGACGGCGCATCATCATCACCACGTCGTCGATCACACCGCTTTCAAATTTGGCTGCGCGCAGAATCTTTGCTGTCATGTCGGCGCCCACGATTTCGTGGCGTGGGAAGCGCACGCGGCCATATTTGTCCACAATGCGAGTGCGCACCTTGCCAATGTTGGCAAACAGTGCGGCCATGCGTTGCGGCAGGTCGTGTCCGCCCAGATTTTCCACCCGTCGGAGCATCTCCATCGACTCTTCCCACACTGTGGTATCGTCGGGATTGGTGGTGCCAACCGTGTCCTGCATTTGCGGCAACATGTAGGGTAGGGCGCCGGTGGAGCGCAGCAGCTCCATCATGCGGGCCGGATGGGGGCCGGTGAGCATCTTGCCCAGCTCGCTGCGCATACGTTCACGACTGACGATTTGCAGACGGTCAACGTGGCGCATCAATGCGTCAAACACCGGCTTATCAATCTCCCAATCGAAGCGCACCGAAAAACGCAGGCAGCGCAGGATGCGCACCGGGTCGTCCTCAAACGTCTCATCGGGGTCGAGGGGCGTGCGCAGGCGGCCGGCGCGAATGTCGGCTTCGCCCATGCCGGTGATGTCAACGGTCACGCCGTTGGTGATGTCGTAGTAGAGGGAGTTGACCGTGAAGTCGCGGCGCCAGCAGTCATCGTCGATGCTGCCGAAGGCCACTTCCGGGCAACGAGAATTTTCGCGAGTGTATTGCTCCTTGCGTGTTTGAACAATCTCAATCTCCTCGTTGGGCCAACGGCGCAAGCTCAGACGGGCTGTTCCGAACTTCTTGAATAGGATGGGCGGCGTGACGGTGTGGTGATTGCGCTGGAGCCAGCGAGCAAATTTGATTCCACCGTTGGGTTGCGCCACCGCCAGGTCCAAGTCGTTGATTTCCAGTCCGAGCAAACGGTCGCGGCAACAACCACCGACGGCGTAAAGGGTACCTTCCCATTTGGTGCCGGCTATCAGTTGTCGCAGCCATTCAATGATTTGTGAGTATAGTTGACTGTTCATAAGGCTGGTAAGCTTAGTGCAAAGGTACGCATTTTTTGGCGTTCTACAATGAAATTCTTCGGCTAACAGTGGGGGAAATTCTCCCACGCTTCTAGGCCAAAGCTGTTTATCATCCGACAAAGGACAAAAAAAATTGACTGTCTCACGACAATCAATCTTAATTTAACCTTAAATCTAATACCATGAAAAACACTATGCAAAGGTAGCCACTTTTGTGGGTGTGACCAAACTTTGCGGTGTAAAAAGTGTTAATTTAACGCTTTTTATGCCTTACCGGCGCGTTTGCGCTCGAGTTCGTCAAGTATTATTTTACGCAGGCGGATGTGGTGAGGGGTCACCTCAACGTATTCGTCGGCTTTGATATATTCAAGTGCTTCTTCCAAGGAGAAGACCACCGGCGGCACGATGCGGGCTTTGTCGTCGGCGCCGCTGGCACGCATGTTGGTGAGTTTCTTCGACTTGGTGACGTTGACCACGATGTCGTTGTCTTTGGCGTTTTCGCCCACAACCTGTCCGGCATACACCTCCTCTTGCGGGAAGATGAAGAAGCGGCCGCGGTCTTGCAGTTTGTCGATGGCGTAGGCAAATGCAGTGCCGGCCTCCATGGCTATGAGTGAGCCGTTGGTGCGGCGTTCGATTTCGCCTTTCCAGGGTTGATATTCCAGGAAGCGGTGGGCCATGATGGCCTCACCGGCACTGGCAGTGAGCACATTGTTGCGCAGACCGATGATGCCGCGTGAGGGGATGTGGAATTCCATGTGCACGCGGTCGGTGCCTTGGGCGTGCATGCTGATCATTTCGCCCTTGCGACGTGTCACCATGTCGATGATGCGGCTGGAATATTCTTCGGTGACGTTGATGGTGAGCAGTTCGATAGGCTCACACTTCTGTCCGTCGATTTCTTTGATGATTACCTGCGGTTGACCCACTTGCAGCTCGTAGCCTTCGCGACGCATCGTCTCGATCAAAACGCTCAAGTGGAGCACGCCACGGCCGTAGACCGACCACACGTCCTCGTGTTCGGCTTTCACCACACGCAGGGCCAGGTTGCGGTCGAGTTCGCGAGTGAGGCGGTCGCCAATGTGGCGCGAGGTGACAAACTTACCGTCTTTGCCGAAGAAGGGGCTGTCGTTGATGGTGAAGGTCATCGACATTGTGGGCTCGTCGATGGCAATGCGGGGCAGAGCCTCCGGCTCGTTGAGGTCGGCAACGGTGTCGCCGATTTCAAAGTTTTCCAAGCCGACGATGGCGCAGATGTCGCCGCTGCTCACTTCTGTCACTTTTTTGCGGCCCATGCCTTCAAACACGTGGAGCTCCTTGATGCGCTGGCGCACGTTGGTGCCATCCTTTTTCATCAGCACTATGTCCATGCCTTCGCGCAGGGTGCCGCGGTGAACGCGGCCGATGGCGATACGGCCAACGTAGCTGCTGAAGTCGAGCGAGGTGATGAGCATCTGCACGGGGCCTTCCAGCACCTGCGGTTCGGGAATATATTCAATGATGGCATCGAGCAGCGGCAGGATGTTGTCGGTGGGTTTCTGCCAGTCGGTGCTCATCCAGCCCTGTTTGGCCGAGCCGAAGATGGTGGGGAAGTCGAGCTGATCTTCGGTGGCATTGAGGCTGAACATCAAGTCGAACACCATCTCCTGCACCTCGTCGGGGCGGCAGTTGGGCTTGTCAACCTTGTTGACCACCACCACCGGCTTCAGACCGAGCTGAATGGCCTTCTCCAACACAAAGCGAGTTTGGGGCATCGGGCCTTCGAAGGCGTCGACGAGCAGCAAGCAGCCGTCGGCCATGTTGAGCACGCGCTCCACCTCGCCGCCGAAGTCGGCGTGTCCGGGGGTGTCAATGATGTTGATTTTGTAGTCTTTGTATTGTATCGAGACGTTCTTGGAGAGGATTGTGATACCGCGTTCGCGCTCCAAGTCGTTGTTGTCGAGGATTAGTTCGCCCGCGTCCTGATTGTCGCGAAACAGATGACCGGCCATAAGCATTTTGTCAACGACGGTGGTCTTGCCGTGGTCGACGTGAGCTATGATGGCAATGTTTCTGATTTTCTGCATATTTGTCAATTACTCTGTAACTTTTTCAGGGTGCAAAGTTACGAATAATTTCCGAGAAATTCAACGCTTTGCCAACTCATGGAAATTTCGTAACTTTGTATCTCCAAACAAACCAACAATATATAACTATGAGAATGACGGGAAGACGCCTGAGCTCAAACGTTGACGACCGACGTGGCAGCTCCGGCACCAGAGTGGCAGGCATCGGCGGCGTGGCCGGTGTGATTATTGCCGTAGTGGTGACGCTGCTTTCGGGCGGCGACCTCACCGACGTGGCGCGCAATTTGGGTATGATGGACACGAGCAGCATCGTGTCGTCAGACCCCAACTACACCCCCACGGAGCATGAACAGGAGTTGGCCACGTTTGCCTCGCAGGTGCTTGCCGGCACCGAGGATGTGTGGACCGCTGAGTTCAAGAAGATGGGCCTCACCTATGAACCCCCGAAACTGGTGATGTTCACCGGCAGCGTGCAGTCGGGCTGCGGCGGCGCCACCTCGCAAACCGGCCCGTTTTACTGTTCGGCCGATCAGACCGTCTATATCGACCTATCCTTTTTCGAGGAGATGGAAAATCAGATGAGCGCCGGCGGTGACTTTGCCTACGCCTACGTGATAGCCCATGAGGTGGGCCACCACGTGCAATATCTTCTCGGCGACCTGCAGGAAGCTCACGCCAAGATGGCCAAGCTCTCCTCTTCGGAAGCCAACAAAATCAGTGTGCGCATTGAGCTGCAGGCCGACTTCTATGCCGGAGTGTGGGCCTATCACGACAATGAGATGTTTGGCTCGCTCGAAGACGGTGACATTGAAGAGGGCTTGAATGCCGCCTCGAAGATTGGCGACGACTATCTGCAAAAGCAGGCCCAAGGCTACGCCGTGCCCGAAACGTTCAATCACGGCCGTAGTGATCAGCGAGTTAAGTGGCTGAAGCTCGGCGCCACCACAGGCGACGTGAACCGCGGAGACACCTTCTCCCCGGCCTACGATTCGCTATAAAACGCCCATCAATAGGATAAAAAGGAAATGTGTGGGAAAATCTCCCGCACATTTCCTTTGTTTTTTTGTTGCATTTGCTTGAAAAATGCATTATCTTTGCCGCACAAAAGTATTACCAATTATTTAAGAAGTATATCCTTACACAACATTTAATCCATATTTATTATGGGCGCAAAGTATCCTGTATTGCGAAGCGTGATGTTCGCAATATTTCTGGGTTTCATGACAGTGTCATGCTCAGACGAACCTAATGCCGAAGACAAAGCCGCTAATCAAGTCGGCACAACAGTCACCGAGAGCGGTGACAGCGACTACGACGACGTTGCCAACGACAAATCGTTCATTGAAGAAACCGCGACCGAGTTTCTCAATCAAGTTCAATCGGTCGACAAAGACGATGCGCTTCTCGCGCTGGCCAACGATTTCGTGGCCCACTATGGTAAGTATTGCTTGCCAAAGTCGATGAGAGGCAGCACCTACACGAAGCATCCCGCAGCACGCCTGATGCTTCAACTCCAAAGTTCTCTGAACAATGGTGACTTCTATGGCTTGAGCAGTGCCTACATGACATTCCTCTATGCCTATCCCTTCTTCGCAGGCGAATGTGCACCTCAAGACGGCCACATTGCATGGGAGGTGGTCAAAGAATCGGCCAACTCCACACTCCGCTTCACCGACTCCAACGGCGAACTCTGTGAAATTTGTGCCGAACCGTCAGCCCTCAAGACCGGCTATTCCATACCCGCCTCAATCCACATCACCATCAAGCAAGGCCTTGAAATCCTGGCCGAAGCTGACGTGACCTCCGACTTTGTCGAAGGCACAAAAGCCACTGTAGACGTCGACGTGAAAATCGGCTCACTTAACGTAGTCTCAAAGATATCAGCGCTCGACAATCTCACATCACACAACGTTGACGTTTTCGTTGGCTCCACCAAACTTGTTTCCTCTTCAGTGCAAAGCGAAGGCTCCAACTTGGCCAACCGCTCACTGATGACCAGCATTCTGTCGCTTGAAAGCAAAGAGCGCCTCTACAGCCTCTTCACCGACGCCACCTCGTCGGTAGACCTCCTTGGCAACATGCAGTTTAAGTCGAAAATCGACGGCTCGATGCCCGCACTGGTGTCGGCACTCGACTTCGACCGCGACGAAGATGGCACGGCTCAAAACTATGCCACCGATGCTGCCTCAGTGGTCAACTCCATCGTGGTGACCGATCTCTACTACAAAGGCACCTCCCGCCTGCGCGGCAGCGTCACCTGGCTCCCCGTGGTGGGCACCCGCACCAACTATTGGCATGTGCAGCCCATCATGACCTTCATGCGCGACCACAGCACATGTGAATACCTCAAGATTTTCAATAATAATTCGTTGGTTGACATTGAAACACTCTGGGATGATATGCTGGCTAGTTATGAGGCCTTATGGCATTGATTCTGCGATTATTCCAAAACATGAAGTGCATGAGGCGGCCCCACGGGTCGCCTCT
Organism: uncultured Bacteroides sp.; assembly: GCA_964549975.1. Lineage (GTDB taxonomy): Bacteria > Bacteroidota > Bacteroidia > Bacteroidales > Muribaculaceae > UBA3263. The sequence goes on from CAZJWM010000013.1 coordinate 22,406, forward strand.
TTTGTTTAGGTTTGTTAATAGGGTGGTTTTTAGTCGGAAAAATTGGCATAAATGTCTAAAAAGTTTTAGCATATATGCTATAATTCATACCTTTGCAGATGAAATTAGATACGACAACAAATCATATTTCTTAAAGATGAAGTTTTTTAGAATAATTCCGACCTGTTGTGCTTTGGGCTGTTCAATGGCACTCATGGCTCAGACGTCTTCCGCCACCCTTTGGAGCTATGCCGACTGTGTCAACTATGCCCGCGAACACAACATCGAGTTGCAGCAGTCTGTCCTCTCCGGCGAATCCACGGCCTACTCCCTGGAATCGGCCAAAGGTCAGTGGCAGCCTTCGCTCGACTTCTCCACCACGCAGGGCTACAGCAACCAGCCCTGGGCCAAGGGCACCAAAAACGCCTACACCTCCAACTACGGGCTTAATGCATCGTGGACAGTGTGGGACGGCGGCTCTCGTTCGGCAAGCATCAAGCGCGCATCCACCGAAGTGGAACGCTCGCAGTATGCCACCGACAACATCCGTCGAAACATTGAGACCGAAATCCTCTCGCTCTACATCAACATCCTCTATTCCACCGAGGCCATTGAACTCAATCGCAGCGCTGCCGCCGTGAGCAAGGCTCAGGCTGAGCGTGCCGCTCAGATGGAGGCCACCGGCCGCACATCCAAGGTGGATTTGGCTCAACTCCAAGCCCAGGCCGAACAAGATGCCTATTCCGTGGTTTCCTCCGAGGCCTCGCGTGCATCGCAAATCCAGCAACTCAAGAAACTTCTGGAGCTTCGCTACGACAACGACATTGATATCCAAACCGTGCAATTCTCCGACGACGAAGTGACAGCTCCGCTGCCCGACATCGCCGAGAGCTATAGCATGGCCGTGGCCACCGATGCTCAACTCAAATATAACCAACTCTCCACCGAAGTGGCCGACCAAGACATCGCCATCGCCAAGTCGTCGCGCTATCCTCAGATAGCCCTCTCGGCAGGCGTGGGCACAGGCTACTACACCACCAACTCCGGCAGTTGGGGCGAACAGATGAAGCAGGCCTTCAACGAAAACGTGGGCGTGAGCGTCACAGTGCCCATCTTCGACCGCAAAAAGACCTCCACGGCCGTGGCTCAAGCTCGCATCAGCAAGCTCAACAGCCAGCTCGACATCGAAGCTCGCGAAACCGAAATCTCGCAAACCCTCGAAGGCTGGTACACCGACATGCAGTCGGCCCAAACCCGCTTCAAAGCTGCCGGCCAGCAAGTTGATGCCGCCGAGCTTAGCAACGACCTCATTACCAAACGCTTTGAGCTCGGCTACGTGGAAGTGACCGAAATGCTGCAGGGCCACAACACCCTCACTGCCGCTCGCCACGAACAACTCCAAGCCAAATATATGGCAGTGCTCGCCCGCAAGATGGTGGAGTATCTGCGCACTCAACAAGTAACTTTATAATTCATCACAAGATATGAAATTCAAATCATTGATGGTCGCAGCGGCTCTGTTGGCTCTCTCCGCTTGCGGCAAGAAAGAAAACATCAGCCTGGTGACGGAAACCATCGCCACAGGCGATATCAGCGAGTCGGTCACCGCCACCGGCACCCTGGAGTCAGTGACTTCGGTTGATGTGGGTACGCAGGTCACCGGCATCATCAGCGACATCTACGTAGACTTCAACTCCGAAGTTAAGAAGGGTCAGCTTATTGCCGAAATCGAAAAGGTGCTTCTCCAGAGCGAACTCACCTCTGCCGAAGCCAATGTGGCCAGCACCAAGGCTTCTTATGAATACGCTCAAACCAACTATAAGCGCGACACCCAGCTCCACGAGCAGGGCTTGATCAGCGACTACGAGTATGAAACCTCCAAGAAGGACTATCTCGTGGCCAAAAACTCCTATGAGAAGGCAATCGCCGACCGCGTGAAGGCTGCCAAAAACGTGAACTACGCCGAGATCTACTCGCCCATCGACGGCACCGTCATCTCCCGCGACGTGGAAGTGGGTCAAACCGTGGTGTCATCAATGACCGTAGCTAACCTCTTCACCATTGCCGACCTCGACCACATGCGCGTTGTGGCCAACGTTGACGAAGCCGATATAGGCCAAGTGAAAGAGGGTCAGCAAGTCACCTTCACCGTTGATGCATATCCCAACGAAGTGTTCAACGGTGTGGTTACTCAAAAGCGTATCAGCCCCACCACCGAGAGCAACGTCGTGACCTACGAAGTGCTCGTGTCGGCTGAAAACCCCGACCACAAACTCATCCCCGGCCTCACCGCCAACCTCACCATTTACATGACTCGTCTGGACAATGCCGTGCTCGTGCCCCTGAAGGCCACACGCTTCAATCCTCACAGCTATGGCGATGCTGATGCCAAACTGCCTCAGCCCGAAGCCGGTGCCGACATCAATCCCTTCACCTCCGACGATGAAACTCAGAAGCGCGTTTGGGTGCTTGACGGCAACACTCTGAAATCCGTGGTTATCACCGTTGGCGCCAACAATGGCACCGCCTACGAGGTGGTTAGCGGTCTGAAGCCCGGCCAAAAGGTGGCTACGGAATATTCCGTTGAAGCTGTTGAGGAAGAAACCTCTGAAGAAACAGCCTCCAGCCCCTTCACTCCCACACCTCCGGGAAAAAACAAAAAGTAAATAGGCAACCCTCCCACACATCATAATTGATATCCACTATGTCAAAACGTGAAATAATCAAGGTGGAGGACTTGCGCCGCAACTTCGAAGTGGGTGGTGAAACGGTGCACGCGCTGCGCGGTGTGTCGTTCACCATCTACGAAGGGGAGTTCGTGACCATCATGGGCACATCCGGTTCGGGTAAGTCGACGCTGCTCAACACTCTGGGCTGCCTCGACACACCCACCTCCGGCGAGTATATCCTCGACGGAGCCAAGGTGCGCACCATGAGCAAGAACGAACGAGCCAAGCTGCGCAATCGCAAGATTGGGTTCGTGTTTCAAAACTACAACCTCTTGCCCAAGACCACTTCCATCGAAAACGTCGAGCTCCCCTTGCTCTACAATTCCGGAGTCTCGGCCAAGGAACGTCGCGAACGCGCCATCAAGGCCCTAACCGCTGTGGGTCTGCAAGATCGCTTGACCCACAAAAGCAATCAGATGAGCGGCGGTCAGCAGCAACGTGTGGCCATTGCTCGCGCACTTGTCAACGACCCGGTGATCATCCTCGCCGACGAGGCCACCGGTAACTTGGACACCCGCACCTCCTTCAGCGTGTTGGTGCTCTTCCAAGAGCTCTATGCTCGCGGCCGCACCATCATCTTTGTGACCCACAACCCGGAGTTGGCAGCCTTCAGTTCGCGCAACATCGTGCTGCGCGACGGCCGCATCATCTCCGACACCCTTAACCCCAATCCGCAGTCGGCTCGCGAAATGCTTGCCTCGCTGCCCGCTGAAAACGACGATTAATATATGAACTTTTTTAATCTGCTGAAAATTGCTCTGACGGCGCTCAACCGCAACAAGCTGCGCGCCGTGCTCACCATGCTCGGCATCATCATCGGCATCGCGGCTGTGATCACCATGCTGGCCATTGGTCAAGGCTCCAAAGACAGCATCAAGGCTCAGATTTCGCAAATGGGGTCGAACATGATTATGATTCATCCCAATGCCGACCGTCGTGGCGGTGTGAGCCAAAGTGCCGACGACATGCAGAAGCTCAAGGTGGCCGACTATGAGGCTTTGCGCGACCGCGCAACCTACCTCAAGGCTGTGACACCCCAGGTGTCAAGTTCCGGCCAACTGGTCTACGGCAACAACAACTGGCCCAGCTCCATCTATGGCGTCACTCCCGAATACACCGACATCCGTATGGTCAACGTGGAAGACGGTGAGATGTTCACCGAGGCCGACATTCGCTCTGCCGCCAAGGTTTGCCTCGTGGGTAAAACCGTCATCGACAACCTCTTCACCAACGGCGAAGAACCCATCGGCAAGGTAATCCGCTTCGGCAAAATCCCCTTCACCATCATCGGCGTGCTCGAAAGCAAGGGCACCAACTCCATGGGCATGGACCAAGATGACGTGGTTTTGGCTCCTTACACCACCGTAATGAAGCGTATTCTTGCCGTTGACTATCTTGGCTCAATCATCTGCTCGGCTCTGAGCGAGGATATGACCGATCAGGCAACGGAAGAAATCACGGAAATCCTTCGCACCAACCATAAGCTGGCAGAGAGCGACAACGATGACTTCGAGATTCGCTCGCAACAGGAATTGAGCGAAATGCTCAACTCCACGTCAGACATGATGACAATCCTGCTGACCTGCATCGCCTTCATCTCGCTGATTGTGGGCGGCATCGGCATCATGAACATGATGTATGTGTCGGTCACCGAGCGCACCCGCGAAATCGGTCTGCGTATGTCAATCGGCGCGCGTGGTTTCGACATCATGATGCAATTCCTCATCGAAGCGGTGATCATCTCCGTGGTTGGTGGCATCTTGGGCATCTTCGTTGGTTGGGGTGCCACATGGTGCGTGAAGACCTTCGCCGCTTGGCCCGTCAACATTGTTGCTTCGTCGATTGTGTTGAGCTTCGGCGTCTGCACCTTCACCGGCATCTTCTTCGGATGGGTGCCCGCCATGAAGGCTTCAAACCTCGATCCCATCGAAGCTATCCGCTATGAATAAAACCGTCAGCAAAACACTCATCCACATCTGCCTTCTGGCTATCATCTTCGTGTTGCCGGAGGTGATGATGAGTGTGAGCTCACGTCACCCGCAGCCTATGGCATGGATTTTCTATGCCAAGGCTGCGGTCTACGTTCTCACCTTCTATGGAGAATATTATCTGGCCCTGCGCAGCCCGTTTCAGCGCCGACGCTTCTTGATTGGCAGCGTCGTGGTGATGGCCGCTTCTCTCGCCGCCCTCTACGGCCTGCTATGCATGCAACCTACAGGACGTCCCGCCGAGCATCATCCGCCGGTGTGGTCCATGATGATTCGTGAGGTGGTCATGGTGGCTCTGACGTTTGCTCTGAGCTACGCTCTGAAGATGAGCACTCATCTCACGGAAATTGAGCGACGCGAAGCGCAAGCCAAAGAGGCGCGTCGCACCGAGGAGCTAAAGCAGCTGAAAAACCAACTCAATCCTCACTTCCTTTTCAACTCTCTCAACACCATCTACGCCTTGACGGAAATCGACGCCAAGCGAGCACGTGCAGCCACTCACACGCTGAGCCAACTGTTGCGCTACGTGCTCTACGAGGCCGACAAGCCGCTGGTGCCGCTCAAGAGCGAACTCGATTTTATTGAACACTATGTGAGTCTAATGGCTATGCGGATGGGTTCCGCTATGCGTTTAGACGTGAAACTTGACGTTGGCGACATGGCCGACGTGCAAGTCGCTCCCATGCTCTTCATCACCCTGGTGGAGAATGCTTTCAAACATGGCAACACCGGAGTGGCCGGTGCCGAGATCCTTATTCATATCACAGCTGCCGATGATTCTGTCAGGTGTCAGGTGGTCAACGACTTTGTGCCCAATTCAAAGCGCGGCACAGTCGGTGGCGTTGGCCTGGCCAACCTGCGTCGTCGTCTGGATTTGCTCTATGGCGAGAATGCAAATTTGGTAATCTCGCAAAGTGATGTTAAATTTGCAGCTGAATTAACCCTAAAACTACAATGAAAGTCTGTGTCATCGACGACGAGCCTTTGGCCGCCGAACTTATTGCATCCTACGTCAAGAAGACGCCGTTTCTGGAACTCTGCGGAGTTTACGGCAACGCTGCCGAGGCAGTGAAAGCCGTGGTGAGCGGCGAGTTTGATTTGGTGTTTCTCGACATCAATATGCCGCAACTCAACGGCGTGGAATTTTCGCGTTTGGTGCCTCGCCACACGCAAGTGATCTTCATCACGGCTTACGACAACTATGCCGTGGATGCGTTCAAAGTGCGAGCCGTTGGCTACCTGCTCAAACCCGTCAGCTTCGAGCAATTCACCGAGGCTGCACTCCGCGCCTTGGAAACGTATAATCTCCGTCAGGGCACTGCCGTGACCTCGGCCGGGACCTCCGCTCCCGTCATCCCCGACACGTCGCTGCTCCTGAAAAACAATCGCCGGCTGGAGCGCATCGACGCCCGCGACATTGTCTACGTGGAGGGCTATAAAGACTACGTGAAAATTTGCCTCGAGGATGGCCACTCAGTGATGACACTGAGCTCAATGCGAGCTCTGGAGCATCGCCTGTTGGAGCTGGGTAACTTCATGCGCGTTCATCGTAGCTTCATCGTCAATACCGACCGCTTGACCCACATCGGCAAGCAATATGTCCACATTGGCGACATCGACATACCCATTGGCGACAGCTATC
>CAZJWM010000014.1:0-27712 GCA_964549975.1 uncultured Bacteroides sp.
AGTTTAAGGGAACAACTGCAGTGCGCGAGCGCTTGCTGCCACTCGATGCCGAGCGCCTGCAACGAGGAGATATTCCCATCTCCGCCATTCTCAGCAAATATTGCTCCTACTTGTTGAATGGCGGTAATTGAACATAAAATCCGGAAATTGGTGGGGTGGGGGTTGGATATGCTGAGATTTTTTTGTATTTTTGCAGAAATTCTAACCCATTCTATTATCGCAACGAACCATGGCCATCCTTGCGTCGCTGAAGAACTTCTTCGGCATGTCGACCACCGACGAGGAGTTTGATGGAGATATCGAAGCCTCGTTGAACGAAAGTGTGCAGGCCCTCCCCGGAGTGCCCGTGCTGCAACCCGCCACCGATGTGAAGTCGGTGGCCAACACCGAGATGCCTCTCGGCGCCCCCGGAGACATGCCCGTGGAGGTGGCCGATGCCGTCATCGACATTGTGGATGAGGCCCTGCCCCCGTTTGTGCGCGACTGCATTGACCGCGACGCTCAGCGTCGGAAATTGCTCGAGGTGATGACCCCGGCCATGAGCGGCTACGTGGCTCGCATTGCCGCTGAGACTCGCTCTGCGGCCCTGAGCAGCACCGCCGGCGACCGCGACAAGCTCCAACAGGAGGTCGACGCCCTGCGCCAGGAGCGTCAGCGCCTCGACTCCAAACGCGAGGAGCAGAGCGGCCAACTTCTGGCCGAGCAGCGCCAGCGCCGCGCCCTCACCGAGCGCGTGCGTGCCTTGGAGGCCAAAGAGGCCACCTATGAGGCCGAGCGCGAGCAGTATGAATTGGAATTGAAATCGCTGATGAACAAACTTCGCGTGGCCGAAGCAGGCGGCGAGGTTGCCTCAGCAGCTCCCGCACCTGCCGCGGTGGTTGACACTGAGACCGCCGAAAAACTTCAGGCCTCGGAGCAGAAGGTGACCGAACTCACCGCGCGCATCGAAGAGCTCACCGCGCGCTTGGCGCAGGTGGAGCCGATGGCCAACGAATTGCAGACGTCGCGCATCCATGAGGCCGAATTTAAGGCGCAGGTTGATGCCGAATTGCTCAAGTCGCGTCAGCTCCGCGCCACCGTGGCCGAACTTGAGCAGAAACTTGCCAAGAGCGACCGCGCTGCCGAAATAGAATCGCTAAACAACACCATAGCCACCCTTCAGGCTCGCCTGACCGACACCTCGGCCATCGACGCCATGCAGGCCACCATCTCCGCCAAAGATGCCGAGATTGCCGACTTGCAAAATCGCCTCTCCGAGGCCACTGCGCCTGCCGCCCTCGATGCCCTTCTGGCCGAGCGTCAGCGTATGCTCAACCCCGAAGGCGAGGCCGAGCCGCAGCAGCGTGCCCCCAAGCGCCGCCGCGGCCGTCCGCGCAAAAATCCCGTGGCCGAGGAGGTGTCGGGCGCGTTCAACGACGTCGACGACTCCGCCTCCGAATTGGCCAACTCCGTCGACTGGTTGTTGCCCGGCTTGGACACCGCCTCCTCGCAGCCTCAGCAAGTCTCCGACCCCGAGTTCGGCTATCAGCCGGCCAAGAAGTCGGCCTACGCCGCTGCCGACGACAATCAGCCCCTGCTCTTCTGAGCACCCCGTTGCCCCTGAATCACAGCGGGTTAAACTTCTGCGAACAAAAAAACTCAAAAAAAAGGCCGATGGGTTAAACATTTTGGCCTTCGTGTATGTTTTATATTTGAAAAGCTTCCTACATGAAGAAACAACTACACACTTATCTCCTGCTCGCTCTCTCCGCCATTGCCGTGCAAGCTGCCACTCCGGGTGACGGCTCGCTCGAAGGCTTCGTATATCCTCTCAACCGCGCCGCTTCGGCCTCCATCAGCTTTGCTGCCGACGGCACGTCGGCTCTGAGCATCGGCGACGGCGGCAACACCGTGGTGCGAACCGACCTCGCCTCGGGCCGCGTCAGCGAAACCCTGCTCGATCTCAGCCACACCCGCGGCGACTCCAAGCTCGAAGCCCTCAGCGACTACATCGTCAGCCCCGACGGCAGCAAACTGCTCATCTACAACGGCAGCACCCCCATCTATCGCCACTCGTTTTGGGCCACATGGTATGTGTTCGACATCAAGCGCAACACCCTGAAGCCCCTCTCCACCGAGCATCCCCGCCAGCAGGCCCCCACATTCTCGCCCGACGGCCGCATGGTGGCCTTCATGGCTGATGACAACAACATCTACCTCTCGAAACTCGACTATGGCACCGAAGTGGCCGTCACCACCGACGGCTGCGTCAACGCCGTGATCAACGGCGTGCCCGACTGGACCTATCAAGAAGAATTTGAGACCTACGGCTCCATGGCTTGGGCGCCCGACAACTCCGCCCTGAGCTATCTGAAATACGACGAGAGCCAAGTGCCCATGTATAGCTTTGCCCTCTATCAGGGCGCTTGCGATCCCAAAGACCAATATGCGCTCTATCCCGGGCAGTTTGACTACAAATATCCTGTGGCCGGCGAGAAAAACTCCGTGGTGAGCATCCACTCCTACGACGTGGAGACCCGCAAAACCAAGGATATCACTCTGCCCGACGCCACCATCGAATATATCCCCCGCATCCACTATGGTCCCACGGCCGACGTGCTGATTGCCGCCACCCTCAACCGCGAGCAAAATCGCCTGGAGCTCTACAGCGTCAACCCGCGTTCCACCACCTCGCGCTCCATCTACGTGGACCGCTCCGACAAGTGGATCACCCCCGAATGCTACACCGACCTCGCCTTCGAGCATGGCAGCTTCGTGGTCAACTCCTCGCGCACCGGCTTCAACCACCTCTATCGCTATAGCTACGCCGGTGCTCTGATGGCCACACTCACCTCCGGACAATACGACGTGACGGCCTATTACGGCACCGCCGCCGACGGCTCCTATGCCTATCAGAGCGCGGCCCACGGCGCCATCAATCGCGTCGTCACCCTGGTCAATCGCAAAGGCACCGCCACCGACCTCACCCCCGCCGAAGGTTGGGCCTCCGCCACCTTTGCCCCCGGCCTGGCCTACTATCTGCTGAACTACTCCACGGCCCAAACGCCGCCCGTCTACACTCTGGTGAGCACCGACAAAAATCGCACCCTGCGCACCCTGCAAGACAATGCCACCTACGCCTCGCGCTTTGCCTCGGCCCCAAAAAAGGAATTTTTCACCTTCACCACCGCCGACGGCGTCACCCTCAACGGCTGGATGATTAAACCCGCCGATTTCGACGCCTCGCGCCGCTATCCCGCCATCATCTATCAGTATAGCGGCCCCGGCTCGCAAGAGGTGACCAATCGCTGGAGCATGGACTGGGCGCAATATTTCGCCACCCAAGGCTACGTGATTGCCTGCGTTGACGGTCGCGGCACCGGTGCCCGCGGTCGCGCCTTCGAGCAAATCACCTACAAAAACCTCGGTCACTACGAAACCATCGACCAAAACGCCCTGCTCTCGCATCTGCGCTCCCTCTCGTGGATCAACCCCGAAGCCGTGGGCATCTACGGTTGGAGCTACGGCGGCTACGAAACCCTGATGGCCGCCCAATCAGGCGCCCCCTATGCCGCCGCCGTGGCCGTGGCCCCCGTCACCTCCTGGCGCTACTACGACACCATCTACGCCGAGCGCTATATGAGCACCCCGCAGCAAAACGCCGCAGGCTACACCGCCTCAGCCCCCGTGGACCACACCGACGGCCTCTCATGTCCGCTGCTGATGATTAGCGGCACCGCCGACGACAATGTCCACATGGCCAACACCATCGAATATATATCTCGCCTCGAGCAAGAAGGCCGTTGGGCCGATATGCTCCTATTCCCCAACATGAACCACTCGATCAACGGCTGCAACACGCGTGCCCTTGTCTACAAGCGTATGCTCGCCTTCTTCGACTCTCATCTCAAAAACAAATAACTCTCACTCTGAGCCGCCAACGCCGTGACAGCACTTAGCCGCACCAAAGCAAACCTTCGAGGCATAGCCTCGCTCCTGTGGGGATGGATCATCGCCACGGGTAGCCTCACGCTGCTATGCGCGCTCTCCACGCTGATGAATCAGCTGTGGACACCCTTTGTGGGGCTGGTGCTCTTTCTGCTGTTGCGCCACTACGTGCAGAGCAAACGCTACACCGCCACCGAGGCCCCCAGCGGCTGCTATCTCATCATTGTGGTGGCGGCGCAGGCCGTGCTCATCAGCTCCGTGGTGATGTTGCTGCTTAACCTCGTGCAGACCAACACCGTCAACGCCCTGCTCGGCACCGACCGCCACTTCCCCGTGGTGAGCACCCTGATTGTGGCGCCCGTCACTCTGCTGGTCACCGCCGTCTATCGCGTGCGCCACGGCCTCACCGCCCAATGCCGCTCCTGCCGCTTCCGCCAAGACTTCGACTGCGCCCACTCATTTCTTGGCGAGCTCTACAGGGTGGAGGTGGTGCGTCAGCTCTACGTGATGATGGCCTTTTCGCTGCTCATTGCTCTGGCCGCCTATCTCCACTTCTTCTGGCGATTTGTGGCCGTCAACATCAACCGCATGGACACGCTCGTGTTCTCCGGGGTGCCCACTCTGGCCTTTGCCTTAGAGGTGGTGGCCGCCTATTTGCAATATCTGGCCGTGCGCCGCTTCTATCTGCGCAAAATCGACCCCACCAAGGTGGCGCAAGCCGAATTCAGCGTGCTTCGCTTCATTGTGGTCAACGAGCAGAACATCCTGCTGATGCGTGGCGACGACGGCAGATTTGACACCCCCGCCGCGCTGCGCGTGGAGCGCAGCGACATGGTGCGCACCCCTCGCGCCAAGGCAATGTTTCTCGAGAAAACAGCGCTCCGCGGCTGCTCGGTGCGCTTCCTCTACGGCAGCCCCAACTTTCAGGCCGAGTGCAACGTGTTGCACTACATTGCCGTGGCCCACACCGCAGACCTCCCCGCCGGACTTGATGCCCAATGGGTTGACCTCGACGCTCTGCAGCAGATGATTGCCCGCGGCGAAGTGGCTCCGCGACTGGTCTCCGAGCTCAAGCGCATCTACCTGGTGGGCCGCACCTGGAAGACCTATCATCGCAACGGCCGCCGCCGTTATGCAATAAAAGACTATCGCCCCACGGTGCGTCTGGTCGACGTGGCCGCGTGGGATGTGGAATTTGACGACCCCGTGTGGCTCCAAGTGGCCACCAACAATGAAGATATGCCGCTGTTTGGCCTTCGCCGACTGTGGCGCAAAATCAGTGCAAGTGGAGAATAAACGCAACGAAGCCCCTCTGATAGTGGTGACAGGCCCCACAGCCTCGGGAAAGACCCGACGCGCCGTGGAGCTTGCTTTGGCCTTGGGCAATGCCGAAATTGTGAGTGCCGACTCGCGCCAAGTCTACCGCGGCATGGACCTCGGCACGGGCAAAGACCTCGACGAATACGGCTCCGTGGCCTATCATCTCATCGACATTGCCGAGGCCGGCAGCAAATACAATCTTTTTGAGTTTCTGCGCGACTCCGCCGAGGCCTTCGAGCAGATTCGCGCTCGCGGCAATAGGCCCATCCTCTGCGGCGGCACGGGGCTCTACGTGGAGTCCGTCGTCAACGGATTGCAGTTGCCCCCGGTGCCCGAAAATCCCGAATTGCGCGCTTCGCTGCGCGGCAAATCGCTTGAGGAGCTCACCGCTATCCTCGCCTCGATGAAGCAGCTCCACAACACCACCGACGTCGACACCGCCGCCCGCGCCATCCGAGCCATCGAAATCCATAGCTACTATCAACTTCACCCCGAGGCAGCATCGGCGGCCACCCCCCATCCGCTCACCGACGCCCGCATCATTGGCGTGAACATCAGTCGCGAAGAGCGCCGCCGGCGCATCTCCCAACGCCTGCAAGCGCGCGTGGATGCCGGAATGATCGACGAAGTGCGCCGCCTGATTGAGAGCGGCATCGCCCCAGACGACCTGATTTATTATGGTCTGGAATACAAATATCTCACGCTCCACGTCATTGGCCGACTCACCCGCAGCGAGATGCTGCAGCAGCTCGAAATAGCCATCCATCAGTTTGCCAAACGCCAGATGACATGGTTTCGCGGCATGGAGCGACGTGGCCACCACATTCATTGGATTGACCACGATGACCCTGAATTTATAGAAAAAACTCTTGCCTACGTTAATGCCTAAATGACTCGTGCTCTCCGACTACTGACGCTCACCATCATCTGCCTGCTCTACGCCTCGCCGGCCCACGCCGACGACAGCATCTCTGCGCCCGTCGAGACCGACACCATAGCCCTCTGTCCCTCTGACACCCTGCAGCCCCTGCGCGGCAACTGGGTGCAGCAACTCATGGCCACGAATTTTCGCATCAACGACCCTCGCATCCACTATCCCCGCTTTGCCAACTTCTTGCGCAAAGTCTACAACTGGGGCGACCACACCTTCAACAGCTACGACACCGCCTACGTGGTGGGCACCGGCAAAAACTGGAAATTCTACGGCAAGTCATACAACTGGCTCCAAACCTACGCCTACATCTTCGACATTGCTAACGACCAACAGGTGCGCTTCCACTCCAAACTAAATGCCGACGCCGGCCTGACGCTCAACTTCATGGCCGTGTCGCTGAGCTACATGTGGAACGTCAACCGCTGGCTCCACGGCGTGAGCGACAAGCGCTCCAACTTCAATTTCTCATTCAACTGCGCCCTCTTTGCCGCCGAACTCAACTGGTATAGCAACACCGGGCCCGTCAACGTGACCCACTTCGGCTCCTATCGCAACGCCGACGGCAGCCGCCTGAATGTGAAACTCCCCGGGGTGGAGCAGGATATGTTTAACGTCAACGCCTACTACTTTTTCAACCATCGCCGCTACTCGCAAGGCGCTGCCTACGCCTACTCAAAATATCAACTGCGCAGCGCCGGCACGTGGCTCTTGGGCTTCAACTACGCTCGCCAACGCATAGCCGTGGACTTCTCCCAGCTCCCTCAAGATATGCGTGAATATATGCCACAACTCGCCTCGGCCTACAACTATCGCTTCACCGACTACGCCGTGATGGGCGGCTACGCCTACAATGCCGTGATGCCCCACCATTGGCTCTACAACGTGACTGCGCTCCCCTCCGTGGGCTACAAACACACCAACATCACCGGCAGCGACGACCTATCATCCGACCACGCAAAGCGTCACACCCTCTCCACCAACATGCAGCTGAAAATGTCGTTCACCTACAATCATCGCGCATTTTTCGCTGCCGCCATAGCCCGTTTCGACGGCGGCTTCTACTTTCAAAAAAGCTACAGCTTCTTCTCCTCCACCATCTCCGCTTCCGCCCTCATCGGCGTCCGCTTCTAATGCTATTTACACTATTTGAATTGGCCGGAGGTGTTGACTTGGTCTTGCTCGACGGCGGTGATCTCCTCTTTCATGAAGTTTTCGATGACGCGAACTGTGGAGAGCGTGCCGAAGTCGGTGAAGAGGCGTATGCGCAGAGTGTAGAAGTTAGCGTCGTCGTCGCCGTCGTGGCCCACGACTTTGCCCACGGGGATTCCTTCGGGGAAGACGGCGGAGAAGCCGCTGGTGACGATGGTGTCGCCCACGGCGAAGTGTTCATGGCGCGGGAGCTCTTCGAGCATGGCGTAGCAGGATGAGCGGCCGTCCCACACAAGCGAGCCGAAGGCGTCGCTGTTTTTGAGTTTGCAGCTCAGACGTAGGTCGGAGTTGAGCAGGGAGATGACGCGGCAGGAGTGGGGGCCCACGGCGTTGACAATGCCCACGATGCCGTTTTGGTCCATCACGCCCATTTCGGGGCGGATGCCGTCGGCGGCTCCGCGGTTGAGGGTGATGAAGTTGTTGGAGTGGACCACGGAATTGTTGATCACGTGGGCCATGATGAAGCGATAGGGGGCGAGGGTGCTGTCGGTTGGGGCGCCTTGGGCGGTGAGTTGCTCATTGGCGTCGCGGAGCTGACGGCGCAGGCTGATCACTTCGAGTTCGAGTTGGGAGGTGCGTTGCTGGAGGTCTTCGTTGATTTCGCGCAGGTTGAAGTAGCCGGTCACGTTTTCGGTGGCTTCATACACGGTGGAAGCCACGGCCGAGGCCGAGGTCATGAACACGTGGCGCTGAAATGGGTTGCCGTTGAAAAGCATAACGAGGCTGATGCTTGCACAGAGTGCAAACACCAGCCACGTGCTATGACGTATAAAAAAGTCGAGCAGTGCCCGCATTCTTTACGTGGGTGTGTGGGGGCTTAGCGAATCAGGAAGGAGAACTTGTCGATGTTTCGCAGGGCCACTGATGTGCCGCGGGCCACCGACAGCAGGGGGTCTTCGGCCACGTGGAATTGGATGCCGATTTTGTCGGTGAGGCGTTTGTCGAGGCCGCGAATCAGAGCGCCGCCGCCGGCGAGCCAGATGCCGTTGCGCACGATGTCGGCGTAGAGCTCCGGCGGGGTCTGCTCCAGGGCAGCGAGCACGGCAGCTTCGATTTTGGCAATCGACTTTTCGATGCAGTGGGAGATTTCCTGATAGTTGACGGCCACTTCCATGGGCAGGAAGCTCGAGAGGTTGGGGCCGTGGACAATGTAGTCCTCCGGGGGATTGTCGAGTTCGGTGAGGGCGGAGCCGACGTTCATCTTGATTTGTTCGGCGGTGCGTTCACCCACGCGCAGGTTGTGGGCGCGGCGCATGTGGCCTATGATGTCTTCGGTGAGGTCGTCGCCGGCAATTTGGATTGACTTGTTGGTGACGATGCCGCCCAGAGAGATGACGGCAATCTCGGTGGTGCCGCCACCTATGTCCACAATCATGTTGCCTTCGGGGGCTTCAACGTCCAGGCCAATGCCCAGAGCGGCAGCCATGGGCTCGTAGATCATGTAGACGTCGCGGCCGCCGGCGTGTTCGCTGGAGTCGCGCACGGCGCGGATTTCCACTTCGGTGGAGCCGGAGGGGATGCCCACCACCATGCGGAGCGAGGGGGTGAACCAAGAGCGATTGCCGCTCGACTTTTTCACCAGTCCGCGAATCATCTGTTCGGCGGCGTTGAAGTCGGCAATCACGCCCTGGCGCAGGGGGCGAATTGTGGTGATGTCGGCGGGCTCTTTGCCTTGCATGAGCTGGGCTTCCTTGCCCACGGCAATGAGCTTGTCGGTGCGCTTGTTGATGGCCACAATCGAAGGCTCGTCAATGACAATCTTGTCGTTGGAGAGGATTATGGTGTTGGCTGTGCCAAGGTCGATGGCTATCTCCTTGGTGAGAGAAAAGAGACCCATTGGTTTCTAATTATTAGAGAGGTTTGTGGATGATGTGAGGTTGGTTTAGTGTTTGAAGTGGCGGATGCCGGTGGTGACCATGGCCATGGCGTGAGCGTTGCAGAAGTCGATGGTTTCTTGGTCGCGGATTGAGCCGCCGGGTTGGATCACGGCGTCGATGCCTGCCTGATGGGCAATCTCCACGCAGTCGGCAAAGGGGAAGAATGCGTCGCTGGCCATCACGGCGCCTTTGAGGTCAAAGCCGAAGCTTTGGGCCTTGGCGATGGCTTGCTTCAGGGCGTCGACGCGGCTGGTTTGGCCCACGCCGCTGGCCAGGAGCTGGCGGCCTTTGGCCAGAACGATGGCGTTGCTCTTGGAGTGTTTCACCAGCTTGTTGGCGAAGAGCAGGTCGTCCACTTGGTCGGGGCGCACGGCCGTGGTGGTGACGCCGGTGAGGTCGGCCGGGGTTTCCACTTTGAGGTCGCGCTCTTGGAGCAGGGCGCCGTTCAGACATGAGCGGAAGGCCATGGTAGAGGTGTTTTTGCCGTTCTGCACCAGGATGATGCGATTTTTCTTCTGCTTGAGGATGGTCAGGGCAGCGTCGTCGTAGGCGGGGGCGATGATCACTTCAAAGAAGATGGTGTTGATCTGCTCGGCAGCGGCGGCGGTGATGGCAGCGTTGGTGATGAGCACACCGCCGAAAGCGCTGACGGGGTCGCCGGCCAGGGCGTCGCGCCAAGCCTCTTCCACGGTGGGGCGAGAGGCCACGCCGCAGGCGTTGTTGTGCTTGAGCACGGCAAATGTGGTTTGACCTTCGAAGTCGGCAATGAGGCTCACTGCGGCGTCGATGTCAAGCAGGTTGTTGTAAGAGATCTCTTTGCCATGGAGCTGGGTGAACATGGCGTTGAAGTCGCCGAAGAAGTAGCCCTTCTGGTGGGGGTTTTCGCCATAGCGCATGGGCTTGGGAGTGTCCACGGCCACGCGCAGAGCCGAGGGGCCTTCTTCTTGGTCGAAATAGTTGAAGATGGCGCTGTCGTAGTGGCTGCTCACGGCAAATGCCTCTTTGGCAAACCAGCGGCGTTGCTCTGCGGAGCTTTCGGCGCCTTGCGCGGCGAGCAGGTCGCGCAGGGGAGCGTATTGGTCTTTGGAGGCCACTATGATGACGTCGCGCCAGTTTTTTGCGGCGGCGCGAATCAGCGAGATGCCGCCTATGTCGATTTTTTCGATGATGTCGGCATCGGAGGCTCCTGAAGCCACGGTGGCTTCAAAGGGGTAGAGGTCTACGATGACCAGGTCGATTTCGGGAATTTCGTATTGAGCGATTTGTTCGCGGTCGCCTTCGTTTTCGCGGCGATTGAGGATGCCACCAAACACTTTGGGGTGAAGTGTCTTTACACGGCCACCGAGAATCGAGGGGTAGCCTGTGAGGTCTTCAACGGCTGCGCAGGGGTAGCCGAGGCCTTCGATGAAGGAGCGGGTGCCGCCGGTGCTGAGGAATTGAACACCTGATTTATTGAGCAATGCGAGGATTTCGTCCAGGCCATCCTTGTGGTAGACAGACACAAGGGCTGTCTTGATTTTGCGAGTCATTTCAGTCATGTGGTGAGTTTGGTGGATTATGTTACCCACAAAGTTACGAAGATTTTGCGACATACCCACCACAATCTCCTTAAATATATATTAAATCACCTCAAGCTCGGCCTGCGAGCCCTCAATCCAGGGCATATTTTCGTCGATGTGGCCTATGGGGGCGCCCATGGCCACGGGGTAGGAGTAGGGGGCCACCATCTCGGCAATCATCTGCTCCATGGAGGAGTGGTTGGCGTCGGGGCGATATTCGGTGAATTGGCCCACGATGAGGCCGCGCAGCGAGCTTAAGACGCCGCTCAGTCGCAGCTGATGGAGGATGCGCTGCACCTTGTAGATGGGCTCGGCAATGTCTTCAATCACCAGGATGGAGTCTGCCGGCAGCAGGTTCATGGGGGTGCCGATGAGCTGGGCCAACACGGCCAGATTGCCGCCCACGAGCGTGCCGCGAGCGCGGCCGGGACGACTCAGGGGATGTTGCTCCCATTGCAGCGGCTCGGCCGAAGCGGAGGAGAGGATATGCATCAGCGCGGCGTTGGAGGGGTCGTCGGCGGGAAATTGCGCCAGATGTTTGGCCATGGAGCCGTGGACGGAGGCGATTTGGCGGCTGTGCCAGAGTCCGTGAAGCGCGGATATGTCGCTGAAGCCGATGAGCCACACTCGGCGCGGCTCCACGTGGCCCAGCAGGTCGACGGCGCCGTAGCCGCCGCGGCTGCAGAGGATGGCGCGCGTATCCTCGTCGGCCAGGGCGGCTTGGAAGTCGCTCAGGCGCTCTGAGGCGGCGCCGCTGTAGGTGCCGGCGCGGCCGGCGGCATGAGGGGCTATGGTCACTCGCAGGCCCATGCGCTGCAGGGCGTTGGCGGCGCCTTCAATAAGCATAGGGTCAACAGCCGAAGCGGGCGAAACAATCCACACCCTGTCGCCGCGTCGCAGCGGCTCGGGCACGCGCACTCCCGCCTCAAATCCAATGTGAGTCAACGTGGTCATAATTACTGAAACTGCAGTCGGCGGCGATGGTTTGGGCCGTCGGGCTGCTGCAAAGATACGCAAATTTTTGAGGATTTGGTGCAGCCGGCCGCAAATTTCCGCAGGACGGCCACGTGGAATCGGCCAGGAAATGTGAGATATGCCTAAGTGCCGGCGATGCATCGGAGATGCTGGTTATCCTAAAACCCCAACTTGCCGCAGGCTAGTTGGGGAGCATGAAGAACTCCATAACTACTACCTCGGAGAGGTTGTCACCAGTGTGGCTCTGGTGGCATGTTCTCCGAGCAAGTGTCTGTGTATCAGCGTCGTGTCCCCGGCTAGGCCGCTATGCGACCAAGCCGGGGTTTTAGGATAACCAGCCTCTCCGAGGCATCGCAATCGCTTGAATTACAATTGAATGGCCGTATTCTTGATGTTGGAGAGGGGCCTTGTCTTATATGGCGAGTTGTTTTCGACTTTGTATTCAATTGATACGCAGGCAATTGGCGGAAAGGGTGAAATTTTTTTGAAAAAAAGTTGCTCAAAAATTTGCATGGTTCGAAAAAAGGGCGTAACTTTGCACTCGCAATCGGGAAATAACCCGAAAGCTAAATGGCTCATTAGCTCAACTGAATAGAGCATCTGACTACGGATCAGAAGGTTACAGGTTTGAATCCTGTATGAGTCACTCAGCCGCACCGCTCCAACGAGCGATGCGGCTTTTTTACGTGCAAACTAAAGCGCAGGTGAGAGCGCGCCCTGTGCCGCTGCAGAGCCACGCTATCGATGATGCGTATGTTACAGTGAGTCAAAAAAACGTTCGAGGTCTTCGGGTGTGCGGCATACGATGCTCTCGCCTTTACGGAATGCTTCTTCGGCCTCGTCAATACGAGCCTGCAATTCCGACGAGACTTCGCGCATTGTTGGGTTTGTTAGCATATTGATGGTGTGTTTGTTAGTGATGGCAAAGATACGGCAAAATCTTTGCAACTGCAAATCTTTATTGCAAAAAGCTGCGAGGGCTATAATGCGACAAATGCTCCGGGGAGGCCGGAGCATTTGTGTGTGGGGTAGGGGGGGATTACATTGGGCCACCGCCGCCGGGGCCGCCACCGAATCCGCCGAATCCGCCGGGGCCACCGCCGCCGGGCATCATCTGCGGGCGTTCGCCACGACCGGGGCCTCCGTCAGGACCGCCGTCGGGGCCCATGCCGTTGGGATCCATCTGGCGTTCTTGGTTGGGGAAGGTGGTGAACTTATAGGCGAATGTGGCCAGCACGTAGCGACCGAGTGAGTTTTGCCAGCTGTCGGTGATGGCTTGGGCGCTTTCGCTGCGGCTCCATTGTTTGTTTTGGTTGAGGATGTCGTAGGCCTTGATGGCGACTGTGGCGTTTTTGCCGCTGAGGAACATGTAGGAGAGCGAAGCGTTCCATTTCCATTGGTTGTAGTCGTAGCCTTCGCCGTAGCCGGAGGTGGCGGTGTAGTTCACGTCGGAGGCGATTACGAGGCCGAAGGGGGTGTACCACGTGCCGTTGAACGAGCCGCCATAGGAGTGGATTGTGCGGTTGTTTTGGCTCTGGATGGAGTTTTGGGTGAGACGCAGGCCGTAGTTGGGTCGGATGCTCAGTTCGAGGTTGGAGGGGCGGAAGTTGAAGCTAAACGACTCGTCGATGTTGTAGACCGAAGCGGTGTTCTTCAATCCGTTGGTGTAGCCCTTGCTCTGGCTTGCGCTGAAGTTGAGGGTGTTGTCGAAGGTGAAGAGTTTGTTGGGCAGGGGGCGGGAGTACATTGTGCGGAGGTCGGCGCTCCAGTTGCCGTTGACGTTTTCGTAGGTGGTGTAGCGGCCACCGGTCACGCTGTTGTAGGTCATTTTGCTGACGATGGCGTTTTGGGTGGCGTTGGCCGAGAGTTGCACCATGATAGACTGTTGGCTGTCCATGTTGAACGTCTGGTAGCGCAGGCGCAGGTTGTGGGTGAACGAGGGGCTCAAGTCGGGGTTACCTTGCACCACGTTCAGGGGGTCGGAGCTGTCTTCCACGCGTTGCAGCTGCGAGAGCGAGGGTTGCGATGAGCGGCCGTTGTAGTTCATGTTGAGCGATGTTTGCTTTGAGAACTTGTAGCGCATCCACAGGAATGGGGCGTAGTTCCACACCCAGCGCGTGGGGATTGATTTGTCGGAGTTGATCAACTCGATGCTGCGGCTCATTTGGGGGTTGAAGCTGATGCCGGCGTTGATGGTGTAGTTTTTGTTCACCTTTTTGTAGCCCAGGCGGATGCTTTGGTCAAAGTAGTCGTAGCGATATTGTTGGGAGTTGATTGAGTCGATGATCATGTCGAGGTCGGAAACGCCGCTCAGACGGTCGTCGAACGACATTGTCATCCAATAGAGGTCTTCCAGACGCTGGCGCAGGGAGTCGGAGATGGCGGGGATTTCGCGGGGGTCGTTGCGCACGATTTTGTCGGCGTTGTTCCAGCGATAGCTCATGTTGTAGCTCACCTCAATGTAGTTGCCTTTCTTGACGTCGCCGATAGGTTCGGTCCAGCTGAGGCGACCGCCCACGGTGTTGCTCCAGGTGTGATATTTGATGCGCTGATAGTTTTCGTAGAGTGAGTCTTCTTGCTCGGCGTTTTGGTTGCTGAGCCAGAAGGCGTTGCGGCTCCAGGCGGTTTGGTTTTCCCACGTGTTGGACAGGGAGTAGTTGGCGCTCACGGAGAATGAGCGGCCGCGGTGGCTGCGGAAGCTGTGGTTGTAGATGAATCGGCCGCTCAGGTCGTAGCCGTGGCCGTCGCTGGAGTTGATGTTACGCGAGTTGGTGATTTTGGCGCCGGTGTCGTTGTAGTTGCGGCTCCACGAAGCCGACGAGCTGTTGTTGAAGTTCAGCGAGAAGGTGGGGCGGAAGTCCACGGTGTTAAACGAGTCGGGCTTCCACTGCAGGCGGAAGTCGCCGCGCACGTTGTGGCCGCGGTCGTTGCTTGAGCTTTCGGAATATTCGGTGGTGGTGGCGTCTTGGAGGATGTTTTGGCGATTGCTCTTCGACTCGCTGTCGCGGTCGTTGTGGGAGTAGAACACGTTACCGCCCAAGCGGAAAATCTCCTCGTTGCCCACGTTGAAGTTGGCGCCGACGCTCTGGGTGGTGTTCACGCCGGAGCTGCCTCCGAAGCGGCGGAAGCGCGAGGCGTTGCTGTCGGTGAAGCCTTCGTTGTTGGTGTTGTTGGCGTTGCCTATGAGGGTGAATTGGTTGCCGTCGCGGAAGTGGTTGAGGAAGAGGTTGCCGCCATAGCGGTTGTCGGTGCCGTAGCCCACTTCAACGTTGCCAAACCAGCCGTTGTTCATCCCTTTTTTCACTGTGAGGTTGATGACGGTTTCGTCTTCGCCGTCGTCAACGCCGGTCATGCGGGCCAGGTCGCTCTTGCGGTTGATCACCTGAGCTTTGTCCACCATGGCCACGGGGATATTCTTGGAGGCCACGGCGGGGTCGTCGCTGAAGAATTCCTTGCCGTCGACGAGGATTTTGGTCACCTTCTGGCCTTGGGCGGTGATGGAGCCGTCGGAGCCGACGGTCACGCCGGGCAGGCGCTTGAAGAGTTCGCCCACGGTGGCGTTGGGCGGGGTGGTGTAGGAATCGGCGTTATATTGGATTGTGTCTTCCATCACCTTGATGGGAGTGGCGATGCCCAGAGCCGTAGCCTCTTTGAGCATGATTGTCGACTCTGAGAGCTTGAAGGCCTTCACGGCCACGGTGTCGGTGGCGGAGGCCACTTTGACGTTATGGCATTGTGTGGTGTAGCCTATGTAGGAAGCTTGCACAATGTAGTTGCCACGTTTAATCCCGGAGACGGTGTAACGGCCGCGCGAGTTGGTGGTGACGCCGGCCACATAGGAAGAATCTGACGAAGCAAGCACGCGCACTGTGGCATCGGGGAGCGGCTGGCCGGAAGCGTCGGAAATCGACCCCCTAAGCACAGCAGCAGAAGCCCCGATGGCTCCTGCTCCTATCAAAATCACAGAAATTAGTTTTTTCAACATGTAGAGAACGTATAACTTTTGGGAAGGGTGTGTGGTCTTTTGCGCCACACATACCTTAAGACAGCCTCTCGGCTGAAAGGTTTAATCGACTACCGTAAAATTTTTTTACTCTTCGCCGCCAACGCGCGGTTGGAGCACGGGCAGCTGCCAGTTGAATCGCAGGGCCAACACACGGGTGGCGATGATGATGGCGGCGCAGATTATGGCGGCCGTTTCGGGTGTGCCGCCAATGGATTTGACGCCCCAATAGGCCAGACCGCCAAGGAGCGAGGCCATGGCGTAGATGTCTTTGCGGAAAATCAGCGGCACTTGGTTGATGAGGATGTCGCGCAGCACGCCGCCGAAGGCGCCGGTGACAAGGCCCATGGCCACGGCAATCCACATGGGCTCGCCGGCGCCGATGGCCTTTTCAATGCCTATGACGGTGAACATGGCCAGGCCCACGGCGTCGAAGGCCAGGAGCATCTTCTCGCCGCGCACGAGTTGGCGCTGCAGGATGATGACCGTGGGGAGGCAAACGGCCGTGGCTATCAGGTAGGAGAAAAATGAGTGGGAATCGGCCACCCAAAACACCGGGATGCCCAGCAGCAGGTCGCGCAGGGTGCCACCGCCGGCGGCGGTGACCAATCCCACAATGTAGGCTCCAAACCAGTCGAAGCGTTTCAAGGCGGCCAGGCGCATGCCGGAGATGCCACACGCCACGGCGCCAATCATCTCAATGATGAAGAGAAACATGCTTAGAGCGGAATCTTGTCGATGCGTTTTTGGTGGCGACCGCCTTCAAAGGGGGTGTTGAGGAAGGTGTCGACGCACTCCAGGGCGAGCTCCGGGGCGATGAAGCGGCCGGGCATCACCAGGCAGTTGGCGTCGTTGTGTTCGCGGGCCAGGCGGGCGAGTTCGGGCTGCCAGCAGAGGGCGGCGCGCACACCTTGGTGTTTGTTGAGCGTCATGGCTATGCCGTTGCCGGTGCCGCAGATGGCAATGGCGGGGTAGACGCGGCCCTCTTCGAGGGCGGCGGCGCAGGGGTGGGCATAGTCGGGATAGTCACACGAATCGGTGGAGTTGGTGCCGAAGTCGATGAAGTCGATGCCGAGGCCTTTGAGGTGGTCGATGATGCGGCATTTGAGTTCGTAGCCTGCGTGGTCGCAGCAGAGTCCTATTGTCATATCGTAAGGGTGGGGAATATCTTTTGGTTGGATGGAATTTGAGAAATGCAAAACTTAGAGGTCGGCCAGGGCGGCGATGGTGGCCACGGGGTCGGCAGCGCCGAAGACGAAGCTTCCGGCCACGAGGATGTCTGCCCCGGCGTCGACGAGTTGGCGTCCGGTTTGGAGGTTCACTCCGCCGTCGATTTCGATTTCGGCATGGGAGCCGGATTCTTGGATGAGGCGGCGCAGTTGGCGGGTTTTCTCCACGGTGTGCTCAATGAAGCTTTGGCCGCCGAAGCCGGGGTTCACGCTCATCAGCAGCACCATGTCGAGCTCCGTGATGATGTCTTGCAGGAGCATCACCGGGGTGGCGGGATTAAGCGTCACGGCGGGTTTCATGCCGGCGGCGCGGATGGCTTGCACGGTGCGGTGGAGATGGGTGCAGGCTTCGATGTGGACGTTCATATACATGGCGCCGAGGTCGCGCACATGGCTGACCCAGCGGTCGGGTTCCACAATCATCAGGTGGACGTCGAGGGGCTTTTGCGCCTTGCGCGCCATGGCTTGCATCACGGGAAAACCGAAGGAGATGTTGGGCACGAAACGGCCGTCCATCACGTCGAGGTGGAGCATGTCGGCGCGAGAGCCGTTGAGCATCTCCACGTCGGCATCCAAGTGGCCGAAGTTGGCGCTGAGCAGTGAGGGTGAAACTTTGGTCATGAGTTCTTGTTAGCGGGTTTGAAAAGGTGCCAGAGGATGTAGCCCACGCAGACGACGCCGATGGCGTAGCCCACCAGCGAGAGTTGGTGGTTATAGCGTTCCACTATGGAGTAAAGCTCGCCCCGGTCGGGCCCGGCCTTGGCCAGCGAATAGCCAATGGCGCAGAGCACGGCGTTCCACACCAGGGCGCCGGCCGAGGTGAACAGGCAGAATTTGCCGAAGTTCATGCGGGCCAGTCCGGCGGGGATGCTGATGAGCTGACGAATCACGGGGATGAGTCGGCCGATGAACGTGGAGATGGCGCCATGTTGGTCGAAATAGGCCTCGGCGCGGCCCACTTTTTCGCCGCTGAGCATGCACATGCGGCCCACGCGGCTGTCGGCAAAGGCGTAGACGATGGGGCGCCCGATCCACACGGCCAGGGCGTAGTTGACGATGGATCCGGCCAGGGCGCCGGCGGTGGCGGCCAGGCATACGCCCCACACGGTGAGCGCCGAGTCGGGCTGTGCGGCCAGATAGGCTGCCGGGGGCACCACAATCTCGCTGGGGAAGGGGATGAACGAGCTTTCGATCATCATCAGCAGGAACACCCACAGATAGTTGGCGCCATCCACCATCATGGTGAATATTTCGGGGAAACTTGGAATGGCCAGTAGTGCTGTCATTTTGCGGTGGCTTTAGTGGCGGTGTAGATGGTGCAGGTGCCGAACGTCAGCGGGCGGAATTGGCAGTTGGTGAATCCGGCGGAGGCCATCAGCGAGGTCATGTCGGTGCGTTGCGCCACAGCGGCGATGCTCTCCGGCAGGTAGGAGTAGGCGCGCGAGTCGTGGCTCACCAGACGGCCCACCAGCGGGATGATGCAGCGCGTGTAGAAGCGGTAGAGCGGACGCACAATCGGGTTGACCGGAGTGGAGAGCTCCACCACGCAGAGCATGCCGCCGGGGCGGAGCACACGCAGCATTTCGCGATAGCCGGCGGCCAAGTCGGCGAAGTTGCGCACGCCGTAGGCCACGGTGACGCAGTCGAACGTGTCATCGGCCATGGGCAGGTTCAGGCAGTCGGCCACCTCCAAGGTCACTCGGCCGGCGAGTCCGGCTTTCTCGACCTTGTCGATGCCTATTTTCACCATTCCTTCGGAGAGATCCACGCCGTGGATCGAGGCCTCGGGATAGGTGCGTGCAATCTGAATGGCCAGGTCGCCCGTGCCGGTGGCCACGTCGAGAATACGTCGGGGCGAGGCTTGGGCGAGCATCTTCACGGCCTTGCGGCGCCAGATTTTGTCGATGCCCAGGGTCATGGCGCGGTTCATCACGTCGTAGGCCGGAGCGATGGAGTCGAACATCTGCTCCACCTGCTCGGCCTTCGGACGAGTTGAATCGTAGGGTTTAACTTGTTCGGCTTGCATCAATCAGCCTTTGATGGATTTGAGGCAAGCGGTGACGTTGGCGTTGATGCGCTCGGTGAGGTTTGAGGCATCGGCGGGCACGAATTTGCTGCCGGTGATGTGCTCATAGAGCTCAATGTAGCGCTGGCTCACGCTCTCCACAAATTCGGGAGTCATTTCGGGCACTTGTTGTCCGGCCTTGCCCATGAAGCCGTTTTCGATGAGCCACTGGCGCACAAACTCCTTGGAGAGCTGGCGCTGGGGTTCGCCCTTGGCAAAGCGTTCTTCGTAGCCTTCGGCGTAGAAGTAGCGGCTGGAGTCGGGGGTGTGGATTTCGTCGATGAGAATCACTTGGCCGTCGACGATGCCGAATTCATATTTGGTGTCGACCAGAATCAGGCCCTTTTCGGCGGCCATCTGCTGTCCGCGAGCAAAGAGGGCGCGGGTGTATTCTTCCACTTTGGCATAGTGTTCGGCGCTGACCAGACCTTGGGCGATGATCTCTTCGCGTGAGATGTTTTCGTCGTGTCCGGCTTCAGCCTTGGTGGTGGGGGTGATGATCGGTTCGGGGAACTTCTGGTTTTCCTTCATGCCTTCGGGAAGTTTCACTCCGCAGAGCTCGCGGCAACCGGCGGCATATTCGCGCCAAGCCGAGCCGGTGAGGTAGCCGCGGATAATCATCTCCACGCGCAGGCCTTCGGCGCGACGACCAACGGTGACCATGGGGTCGGGGGTGGCCATCTTCCAGTTGGGCACGATGTCGGCGGTGGCATCGAGGAAGTAGCCGGCAATTTGGTTGAGCACCTGTCCCTTGAAGGGGATGCCTTTGGGGAGCACCACGTCGAAGGCGCTGATGCGGTCGGAGGCCACCATCACCAGAGTGTCGGGGGCAATGGAATAGACGTCGCGCACTTTGCCGTGGTAGACTGCGGTTTGACCGGGAAAATTGAAGTCGGTGGTTAAGAGGGTGTTGGTCGTCATAATGCTTGTGTTATGAGATTATTGTGGTTGTGAATTGTTGTCGGTGGTTGAGGTTTCGGCAGCGGCCTCTTGGGCGGCTTGTTGGGCCTTGAGGCGCTGCTCTTCGTCGAATTTGCTGTAGGCCGTGACGATGCGCTGCACCAGGCGGTGGCGCACAATGTCGCTCTGGTCGAAGTTCACCCGGCCCACGCCCTCCACGGCGCGGAGCACGTGCAGGGCCTGCACCAGGCCCGAGGTGGTGGAGCGTGGCAGGTCAATCTGGGTGACGTCGCCGGTGATGATCATCTTGGCGTTCATGCCCAGGCGGGTGAGAAACATTTTGATTTGGTGGGTGGTGGTGTTTTGCGCCTCGTCGAGCACGATGATGGCGTCGCTCAGAGTGCGTCCGCGCATAAAGGCCAGCGGGGCAATCTGAATCACCTTTGTCTCCATGTATTCCTTGAGCTTCACGGCGGGAATCATATCCTCCAGCGCGTCGTAGAGCGGCTGCAAGTAGGGGTCGATTTTGTCTTTCATATCGCCGGGGAGGAAACCGAGTTTTTCGCCGGCTTCCACGGCGGGGCGTGAGAGGATGATTTTGCGCACCTCCTTGTTTTTCAGAGCGCGCACGGCCATGGCAATGGCCACGTAGGTTTTGCCCGTGCCGGCAGGGCCCAGAGCAAATGTCAGGTCGTTGGATTGCACGGTTTCCACCAGGCGCTGCTGGTTGGGTGTGCGCGCCGCAATGGGCTTGCCGTTCACGCCGTAGATAATCACATCGTCGCCCTTGAGCTCCTTGGGCTGATCGCCGCGCACGATTGAAAGCACGGCGTCTTCGGTGAGTTTGTTGTATTGGGCGCAATGCTGCTCGAGCTCTTTGATTTTGCGTTCAAACTCGGCCGTTTCGCTCTCCTCGCCGATTACTTTGATGACGGTGCCTCGCGCAGCCATTCTCAGCTTCGGGAAAAGCGAGCGTATGAGCTGCATATTGCTGTTGTTGACCCCATAGAAGCTCACGGGGTCGACATTGTCGATGATGATTATGCGTTCAATCATAGGGCAAAGTTACTGAAAATTTACGTATTGGTAACAATTTCTGCTCCACTAAAGTGCAAACTTCGACAAAAAAAGCTAACTTTGTGGCATGACAAGAAACATTATGGTCACCGGCGGTGCCGGTTTTATAGGCTCGCACGTGGTGCGACAGCTGCTGAAAACGTATCCCGACTATCGTGTGGTTAACGTGGATGTGCTCACCTATGCGGGCAATCTCGACAACCTCGACGACGTGGCCGGCAATCCGCGCTACGTGTTTGAACGCGCCGACATCACCGACGCCTCGGCCATCTCGCGGATTATGAGCCAATATGCCATCGACGGCATCATCCATCTGGCCGCCGAGAGCCACGTGGACCGCTCCATTGCCGACCCCGGTGCCTTTGTGCGCACCAACGTCGACGGCACGATGACGCTGCTTGAAGCCGCGCGCCAAGCTTGGGCCGGAAATTTCGAGGGTAAGAAATTCCACCACGTGAGCACCGACGAGGTGTTTGGCGCTCTGCCGCTGGAGCGCACCGACCTGAAATTCACCGAACAAACTCCCTATAGCCCTCACTCGCCATATTCCGCCTCAAAGGCCGGAAGCGACCACCTGGTGCGCGCCTATCACGACACCTACGGCCTGCCCACGGTGATCACCAACTGCTCCAACAACTATGGCCCCAATCAATTTCCCGAGAAACTGATACCTCTGTTTATCAGCAACATCCGTCAAGGAAAGCCGCTGCCCGTCTATGGCGACGGCCTGAACGTGCGCGACTGGCTCTATGTGGAAGACCATGCCCGCGCCATCTTGGCCGTATTCCATCGCGGAGCCCCCGGGCAGACCTACTGCGTGGGGGGCAACAACGAGTGGAGCAACATCTGCCTGGTGGAGCGTCTGGTGGAGATTGCCGACCGTGTGCTCGGCAACCCCGAGGGCACCTCGCGCCGCCTGATCACTCACATCACCGACCGCGCCGGCCACGATCGCCGCTATGCCATCGACTCCACCAAGATTCAGCGCGAACTCGGCTGGCATCCGCAGGTGGACTTTGCCGCGGGGCTGGAGCTCACCGTCAGATGGTATCTCGACAATCAACGCTGGCTGCAACGCATTGCCTCCGGCGAATATAGACAACGATAGACAAACTTTAGGCGTATGAAAAAACTCGTATTCCTCACCGGCGCCGGAGTGAGCGCCGAAAGCGGCATCTCCACGTTTCGCGATGCCGACGGACTTTGGGAAAACTATCCCGTGATGGAGGTTTGCTCGGCCGACGGATTTGCCCGCAATCCGGCTCTGGTGCATGATTTCTACAATCAGCGCCGACGTCAGCTGCTCACTGTGGAGCCCAATGCCGCCCACCGTGCCATAGCCTCGCTGGAGGATAGATTCGACGTGAGAGTGGTGACGCAAAACGTCGACAATCTGCATGAGCGCGCCGGCACACCCCTGGGCCACATCATCCACCTCCACGGCGAACTGATGAAAGTGCGCTCGCTGCGCCACCCCGAGCGGCTCTTTGAACTCACCGCCGACAACATTGACACCACCCCCGAGACGCGCATCGACGGCGAGGCCGTGCGCCCTCACATTGTCTTCTTTCAGGAGGCCGTGCCGATGCTCGACGCCGCCATCCAAGTGGTGGAGTCGGCCGATATACTGGTGATTGTGGGCACGTCGCTGGCGGTCTATCCCGCCGCATCGCTGATCAACTATGCCCGCGCCGGAGTGCCGATTTTCTACATCGACCCGCGTCCGGCTGCCGTGCCGTCATACGTCACGGTGATTGCCGAACCGGCCACCGCCGGAATGCTCACTCTGATTAGAATGCTCGATTCGATGTGACTCGGCCACACGAGTCGACGTCGATGACGCAGGGGAGCGAGCGCAGCGGCATGGTCAGCGGCGCGTCGGCCATCAACACCTGTTGCCACCCGGCGCTGTCGAGCCTCACCACGTTGCGCCAAAGCGCCATGTCGGCGCCCACGTAGACGTCGTGGACAGGGGCGTCGGCCGCGGCCTTTTTGTGCCACACGCGCAGCGAGTCGAGCATCCGCTTGGAGTGTTGGTCGGCGCTTCCCCAGAGCACCCAGCGGCCCGCGCAAGCCATCTCGCTCAGAGTGTCGGTCTTGGCGGTGCGCACCCACAGGCGACGGGCCACCGTGTCGGTCGGAGCCTCCGTGGCCAGCGCATCTGTCAGATAATAGAGGCGAGCATCCGGCGCAATCATCTTCAGCAATTGCGCGCCGCAAGCCCCGGGCAGACTGTAGTTGTAGTCGCTCACCATCAGCAGCGAGGCCACGGGCGAATCCTTGTGGGCCTTGACGTAGGCGGCCACGGAGTCGTTGTTGTGGGCGCAGCGGCGGCGTGCGGCCAGAAATTCTTCGCAATATTCGTTGCCCTTG
Organism: uncultured Bacteroides sp.; assembly: GCA_964549975.1. Classification (GTDB taxonomy): domain Bacteria; phylum Bacteroidota; class Bacteroidia; order Bacteroidales; family Muribaculaceae; genus UBA3263. The sequence continues at coordinate 23,449 of CAZJWM010000014.1, forward strand.
GCGCAGATGGAGTCGATGTCGCCCGTGAGCATGATTTTGTCGCCGTTTTTCACCGGGAATTTGCAGAGCTCGCCGCCGCGTCCGGCGTCGATTTCCACCAGCGACAGTGCCGCGGAGCTCCCGTCGAATTCAAAGCCGTCGTTCACGGCCGTGACGTTCATCATCACCACGTTGCCGCGCTCGGTGCGATAGGTGACGCGCAGCGTCTGCGTGCCCAGACCCATCACGTTGCCCTGAACGTGAAACGTGGAGCCGCCACCGCAGCCGGTGAGCAGGCACGCCAGTGTCAAAAAAAATGCCGAAATCAGTTGTTTCATAGCTGCAAAGGTAACATTTTTCGCCCGTTTCTCTATTAAAATTGGCGAAAACCTCACATTTTCCGACTTCATCATTGCGTCACCCTAAACGACTCACGGCACACATCCTGCACCTCCGCTATCAATTTGCGGCAGCGCTCAAGGTGCATCTTGCCCTTTGCGCCTGCAGCAACCATGTCGGCTTCCGACGGACGACCGGTGCCATTGACCGATGTGGCGTGTTCTCCGTTATAACCCTCGGTGCAGCGCGTCAGGTCGTAGGCCGGAGCAAGGCGCCATGCAGTTTTGCCGGAGGCGTCATCTATGAGAATGAAGCTGAAGTTCTTGCAATGATCATCCTTGTTGTCGGCAGCATAGTTGAAGACCATTCTACGAAACATCTGCTCCACATCATCTGCCCTCTGCGTCAGATAGCCGGTCAGTGCGAGTAGATTGCCATAGTCGAGCACGGGCTGAGAAAGCGATACCCCCATCAACCCACCGGCCGTCACCATGTGGATGCGTTGGCCATCGGCAGCAATGTCGAAACGACGCGACGTGAAATATCGGCCGTTGGTCAGCTTGAAGTCCGGCACCACGATGCCACATTGACGCGCCACCTCATTATAGCGAAACTCCTGAATGCCCATATCCTGCGGGTCGTAGCTATGACGGAACTTAACGAGCCAATGCCCGTCGGCGTCGGAAAACACAGCCTTCGGCCTGCAGCCGCCACTGTTGCCACTGCGAAATAGCAACAATTCGGCATCCTCACTACTTTTCTCCCGGAGCACATCCAAAGCCTTGGCCTGCAACTCCTCAAAATCCAACAGATCATAAGCGGTTCGCAACGTTTGCACAGGTTCATAGGTCAAGGCGCCCATGCCGCCGCTCCCCACCAGGCTCAGACGATCCAGCGACGAGAGTTCCGCGTCGTTCACTCCTAATTGCGCCAGCGCCTTATGCAGCAAATATCGCCCGTATCCGTCGGGTAGGCTATCTTCAAATACACCGAAATTTCCATAAAACGGTTGCGGCTTCGCTATGAACAGGTCGGCCTTCAACGGAAGCTCCAAGGGGGAGATGCTGAATCCCTCGGCCAGCCATCGCGCGTCGTACTGAAACGCACACAGACGATTGTCGGGGGTGAGCGATAATGTGCCCACCGGGCGGCCATGATATTTCACCAAGAGTTTCTCTATCTTCTTCATAACTTATGTGCTTTTTTCTTTCCGGCATTGCGGCGGATTTGAGTCAGCTCCTCCATTGTCTGATATTTCGGGGCAGCGAAGATGCTCTTCACCTCGGCGGTGTAGTTGAGCGACATGGCCAGCTCAATCAGATTTTTCAGCGAAATGCAGCCCTTCTGCTCGAAACGCGCCAGATTGCTGATGGGCACACCCGACTGCTCCGACACCGCCTTGCGCGTCAGATTCTTCTCTATGCGCCGCCGACGGAAGTCATTGGCTATGGTCATTGCTATCTCGTCGGCATTATTTGATGAATAGCTATCCAATAGTGCTAATATTTGATTCGTTTCCATTGCTTTTGCTAAGAAAGTATTCACATTTGAGTCGTTGCAAAGATAGCAATTTTTTGTCTAATATGTTTTTTGATTAGGCACAAATGTAGCATTTTTTGGCCGTTTAATCCATTAAAATTGGCAGAAACATCACATTTTCTTAATTTTGCAGCTCGAAAACTCGCATACATCCCCAAAAACTCTGCATGAAACTACAGATTAAGCTATTAGCTATAATATTTGCGATGCTATTGCTGCCGCGCCCCCGGGTGCAGGCCCAGATTGTGGTGAGCAACGACTCCGCTGCCGTGGTCGATGCCGACTCGCTGCGCCGCCACTATAACAACTCGCTTGGCCCACGCTTCGGCGCCTACAAAGACAACTACTTCGTGTTTGGCACTGCCATAGGCTCGCGCCCCACCAACTCCAACACCAACGTAAAATTTCAGATATCCATCCAGCAACGTCTCACCAACACCACCCTGCCGCTGGGCACCTACCTCTACCTTTTCTACACCCAGAAGGTGTTTTGGAACGTGCTGGAAGACTCCATGCCCATGACCGACCTCAACTTCAACCCCGGCATAGGCATAGCCAAGCCCATATTCAGCCGCGGCGACGGCCGCTATCTGGGCAAATTTATGCTCCAAATCGAACACGAAAGCAACGGCAAAGACAGCATCTGGTCGCGCTCGTGGAACCGCATCACCGTGGGCGCCAGCGTCTACCTCGACCGCAACATCATGGTCTACGGCAAAATCTGGATTCCCATCATCGACGGCCAACACAACCGCGACATCCTCCGCTATTGCGGCATATATCAGTCAGGCATCCAGATTATGAGCAACAACCGCCGCGTGGGAGTGTCGGTCAACCTCACCAAGCGCTGCAACTGGAACCCCTTCAACTACAACTCCCAAATCGACGTGAAATATTGCCTGGGCAAACACTCCAACCAATACCTCTACCTGCAATATTACAACGGCTACGGCGAAGGCCTGCTCAACTACAACAAGCACACATCCGAGCTCCGCGTGGGCATCTGCCTCAGCCCCTTCTTCTTCTCCGACTACTGATCCCCCGGCCGCGGCATGCCCGAGTGCCGTCATCCGAATACGGCGCACGGCAAAGAGCGCGCCGGCGGCGCCGCCGCGTGTCAGAAAAGTATTGTCTTTTCAAATTCTTCGTAGCTACCTACTTTCATATACTCTTTGCAAACGGAATACATCCATTCTCGTCTTTCAGGAGATTCTTGCGCGTGTTGTATAAACTCATCCTCGGATTCTCTGTCGTAATAGGCTCGGATGTGGTTGATTAAGTTTTGATACATCAGCAAATAGAGCCTTTTGTCTGACGGTTGTATGTTGGGGTATAGCAGCGGAATCTCCTTAACCAAATCTGCGCGGCCGTAGTAGGTCAGAAACTCCTCAAAGGAGTCGAACTCTCCGCGATTGGTGGATACGGCATTGATTGAATAGAGTCGATGAAGCGCCCAAAGGTCACCTTTCTCGATGTAGTTGCGACAGCTGGTGTAGCTACTAAACATGAATTCATAAATCTGCTTACTGAATCTTGCACGAAATGTGTCGTAAACGTGGTTGAACTTGCAATCTTCAAGCATTTGTTCATAAATATAGTCGGGGACGCATTTGCGACAGAAAGATTCGTTGGCAGGGTCAAAATCGGCATAGAGAATACGCGTGGGGCTGACGTCTAACAACATGCTGCAGTTTATGTCGGTGTGTATGTTGTGGTAGCCATCCTTGTAGAGGTATTCGCCGATTTTATACTCCGCTTCCTTCTCTCGCTGCGTGCATTTATAGAGAAACAGGCATCCGGCCACTGCGAGGATAGTGCAACAAGCTATAATGACACTTCTCCTTGAGATAGATGGCAATTGCAGACTTATCTAGGACTTTTGGGGAGCATCTTTGCTGCGATCCGGCTTTGCTGCGGTCGGCTCCTTTAGCGTTGTTGGTCGGGCTATGACTTCTGCTTCAGGTGAGGCTGAATCGTCATTCTGCGGTTTGCGCCGGCCTCTGACATAGGTGACTATCCCCACCACGATTGCCCAGAAAAGACCCGCTATAATTAGCCGTGGCAGTAGCTGTGAGAATATCTCGCCTTTCGAAGGCTCACAGTATATCCCGTTTCTTTGCAGCACCTCTTTCTCCATAGTGAAGGTGTAGAGCTTCATAAAGCACGAGATTAATGATAGCGCTATTAGGACTAATGCGATGCCCGGGGCTGAAGTGTGGGTGGTGTTTGCTCCGAAAATTTTTCGCGCTATTGGCCCTTTTAGCAGGCAAACCATGGCAAGGGCAAAGCCTGATGAGCCAATAAGCGAATCAAATCCGCACAACACGCAGATTATTCCCGGAGCAATAGCGGAGATGAAAAATAATGTAGCAAGTGATAATGAATATTTTACGAGTTTCATGAGTGG
>CAZJWM010000015.1:0-27676 GCA_964549975.1 uncultured Bacteroides sp.
AGGATGTCTTTTCTCGCAGATGCCCAACCATTCCAGAAGTTCTCAAAAGCAGGCATAAAGCTTGACTTTGGCCCATCCATCCATGGCAGTTCATCCAAGAATACAACCTTTTTACCATCAGGTAAGTTTTTAAGATACTGTTCTAACATATAAAATGCGTCTATCCAGTTGACGGGAGATGAACCATCTTTGAATCCACAATCTTTAAGAGTCAGATAAAAACGCTGTAACTGTTCCTTGGTTGAAGCTTGTGCCATACCTGAATATGTGAAAGCAAAGGAATCTTGAAAGACCTCCCTTACAAGATAGGTCTTACCAATTCTTCGGCGGCCAAATATGGCGACAAACTTTGACTCGTCAGAATCGTATGCTTGTCGAAGCTCTTGTATCTCTTTTTCTCGTCCTATCAGCATATAAGATGTAATTTATACTGCAAAGATACAAAATTTTCTTCCATCACGCGGCCAAATCTGAGTTTTTTTATTACATTTGGCCTGCTGACGGAAGTGGGGTTGTCTCTTTTGATTGAATGTCAGGCTTTTATGCTTTGTTGTGGTTGTGTCGGGTTGTTTGACTGTTGGATAATAAAAAAGTGACCCGCCGGGCTGGCACACTCGGCGCCCCCGGCGCCGCTGCCGGGCCACATATTCCGGCAGTCAAATATTGTGTTCTATAGAAGGTTGTCAACAGAGCGACACTGGTGACATGGTCTCCGACCAAGTTGCTGTGTATCAGCGCAGTGCGCCCCACCTAGGCCGCGTGCGGCCAAGATGGGGTTTTAGGATAACCAGCCTCTCCGAGGCATCGTATGCGCTTGATTTACAGTTGCGTTATTATGGGCTTTTTGTTGCCGAAATTTTTTTTGGGGGGGGGATTTGTGGGTGTCGGAAATTATGCTTAACTTTGCGGTGCGGGGGGTGCAACCGTCCTTTTAGGTCGTGGGCCTCCCGCTCCTTTTGTATATACGTGAGGGCCAATCTGTTAAGCTCGGAAATCCATTGGTGTGGCGGGTTTGACTTTAGAGGAATTCGTGGGCAAACCATGAGGCCAGTGATTCGGCAGAGTTGTGCCCGCCTCTGTCGCTGCTTTCTCCGGAATTGATTTCTATGACGTAATCTTGGATTGCATCGAGGGTGTAGTAGCTGTTCCCAAGTGCCGACAATCGTTTGGCTGCTTCTTGGACCAGGGCGGGGATGTGTCCGGATTCGTGATACGGATGATTGTTGATAATCCAATAGCGCTGTTCTGCATACATGAGCGATTCGTCGAGGTATTGTCTAACGGCATATAGGCCGGAGCCTTTAGGCTTTTCTAAGAAAAGTGTCTTCATGGTTTCAAACGGGGTGTCGGGCCATACGGATGCGGTGTTTGAACAGGAGAATAGTGACTTTACGTCGTTTTTAATGAATGCTTTTGCCCAGCCTCGACTGTGGATTTCTGCTTCGGTTTCGTCGTTTAGGTCGTTGCAGAAGAATGTTGGGATTGTTAGGTCTTCGATGAGCGGGTAATATCGGGAGAGGTAGGTGGCGTTGAGTATGGCCTCTGTGTTGTTGACGCTAAGTGGGTTGGCGCCGACTTTATCGAGGTCTTTGATCATGATGTCGCGAAATAGCAATTTTGTGGCTTGGGGGTGTGGCGTGGTGCCGACGTTAAAGCCTGCGGCTTTGAAGCAGGCGGCCTCATGGGTGTCTCTTGTGGAGATTTGTCCGATGTTGATGTTGTCTTCGAGAAATATTACTTGAGTCATAATAGATTTTAGTTTTTGGCAAATAGTGATGTCAACCAAATTGCATATGATATTTTAGAGCACCACAGCACGTAGCTTGCGCTGTCGAATGCAAAAACATCCATGTTGTCAACGATTTTAGGGGAAAACAGTTTGTTGTTGGTGATTTCGTGGGCCTGTGAGAATATTTTGCGGATTTTGTCTCTTGAGTCGAATAGGCCGGAGATTGAGTGACCAAAGAAGTCGCCGTGATATTGGTAGTCTACCAATTCTTGTGGGATGAATTTTTTGAAGAATTGGCGCGCCCACAGTTTTCTTGCATCAGAGCCTTGGCCTTGCCTTAAGTTGGTTATCTGTGTGATGATTTGATGGTCGGAGAAGAATGGCTCGAGTCGCAGTCCGTATGGTCGATAAAGATAGTATTCCTGTTCGGTTAGTTCGAATAGAGCGGGGATGTTGAAGGAGTTGAGCGTTTGAGGATGGATGGGGTCGCCGAATATAGAGTCGGCGCCTTGACCGGAGAACACGGTTTGTGCGCCATGTTCTTTGAAAAGGCGTGGCATCAGTTTGTGTGCAGCCCCGAATCTGATGGCGCGCGATGGGATTTGCGTCTTGCAGGGTATGTCGACGTCTTCAAATTCGGTGTAGTCATCGAGGTCCAATAGGATTGAATTGGGGTATTTTTCAGCCAGGATTAATTGAATTGTGCGCTCTGTTCTGGCCTCAAACCGTCGGCTTGTGTATCCTATTGGAATGAAGTCAATGCCAAAATAATCGAGCAATCCTATGATGATTGATGAATCTAAGCCGCCGCTGAGGTGCACTCCAACCGTTTGGCCGCGATAGGGCATAAGATATTGTTCGATGACATTCAGTAGCTTTCTTTCGTCGGCTTCGACCAAAGTGGGTGTGTATAGGTCTTGTTTTACTCTTTCGGTGTCGTCATCCCAAATGAATCCGGCCGGCAAGGCAACGATGTTAGGGAAATATTCTAATGCGTCGGGCTCAAATGTCAGGCACTCGATTGGCGGCGTTTTGTAGAGGTAGTTATCCGGATTGAAACGTTTCCATAGGCCCCGGCATAGCTCGTCCCAGATGGAGTCTAAGTGGCAATGTTTTTGTTTGTTATAAAATTTCAGGTGAGGCACGGGTTCGCCCGGGTGCACCGTCATGTTAATATCTTGCATAGAGTGGTTGATATGATGTCCAAATGATTTCGCAAATATCGCAAATTGCATCGCCCTCAATCACCCATGCATGAAGGTTGCGCATGGGTGGGAAAATCCCTATGAACATTACTCCGGATCCTTTGAATTTTTTAGAGGTCGACGCAATAAATGCAGCTCTCGGAAGACATAATGTGTTTTGGTTATATCCATAGGAGATGGAACGATAATACCAATTTGCATCTTCTCCGTTTTCAAAAACATTCAGCCTTAGGTTGCCAAATATCAAATTCGCCAAGGGGTAACATTTTTTGTAGAGAAAGGTCAAAGTTTTAGCATAAATTTTCAACAGGAATGATGCTTTTGGGGGCTCGCGCTTAATCATCACGGGCTTCTTGAGGCGGTAGGGGTTGCTCACGCATTCAAAAGCCGGAGCCTTATGCATAGGGATTTCGGGCTTCCGATAATTGAAGCCGTTGGTGGAGAAGAGAACGAGGCCGAGCCATTGGTTGAATTTGAATCCGGTGCCGTTGTAGCTTACGGGGAAATGACAGTGCATATGTTGTGTCTAACTGTGGATGAATCTGATAGAACTCTATTGCAGCCAAAAGAAAAGGCTGCAATAGAGTTCGTTGCGTTTAGGTGCAATTAGCTCCAGCTGCCGTTACTGTCTCTGAAATATGTATACGACGAGTGGGGTTCTGCGACACCCTGCGACTTGTTGCCGCGGATTTTTGCTGAAGTAGCATAAATCTTGAAGAATGAAAGAATCTGTTTCATGATCGTAATCATTAAAGGTTAGCCTTTACTATGGCGTGTTGGTTTTGCCTCATGACACCGGAAAAGTCATGATTTCTCTATTTTATCACTGTGGAAGTAGATCAAAGATATAATATGGGAGCGAGCCTTCATAATCGCAAACCACGGATTTCTTTTCCCTATCTTTATAGATTCTGCTTTTGTCAAACCAATATTCTTTTGATGGAGACGGTTGGCATTCGGTGTTGTCGTCGGTGGAGACGAAATTGCCATCCCAGTGAAACGGCTCGGCAAGGGTGTCGTTGCTCTTCATCATTTTTGTGAGAGGGTCATATTGGTAAAGCGGCATTAGCTCATTGGTCTGTTTGTTGACGGAGAAGAGCGTACAGTCATCCCATCGGTATAAAACTTCCGATGAGCCGCTTGGGTAATAGATTGTGCCACTAATGTTATTCATGACTGTGTTGTAAGTGTTTTTGCCTGCAATGACACCTATTGACAGGTAGGTATACAAAAAAAGCGTGGTGCCGAACTCTCCGCTCGTCCCACGTCTTGAGGCCTTCGCATTGCCCTGCATCATAGAACGAGCAAAGTAGAAGAACCCACGCTGTATGTATATAGCACCGAGCCAACCTCTCAGAGAGGGTTGAAACGGGTGCAATTATATACATATCAGTGGTCACTACCTACTCTATTCCGACGATGCAGTTAGAAGTTGCGAAGTTCCAAGACATCAGAACAGTAGCGTAATAGTAACGCTTTAAATATGTTTCACGTGAAGATTCCACTTTTGGAATCCGTGGTGATGCTGCAAATTTAAGGCAAATATTTTTGTTATGCAAACTTTTCTGCAAAAAAAATGTTGAATCTGCGGAATACACGGCGGCGCCGAGCGGTCGGAGTATCGCAGGGCGTGTTATCAAGGCCCGCGTGTTATCAAGGCCCGCGTGTTATACCCGCGTGTTATCGTGTTGTTGTGTTTTGTGTTATCTGGCGCGATATAGCTTAATTCTTAAATAATTTCGCTAAATTTGTAGCCTAAAAACAAATAGCGATGTCCCCACAAGAAAAGAGAGCATATACAGTAAAAGAACAAGTTAAACTTCTTGCTTCACGAGGCATGGAGTTTGATAATATCCCTAAGGCCGAAGAAATCCTTAGTGATATTGGATATTATCGTTTTGGCTTTTTCTCGTTTCCGTTTGAAACTACCTATCCCAAGAAGGTCAATCGCACGCATGAATTTGTCCCCGGGACTACATTCAGACAGGTTCATGATCTGTATATGTTTGATTCCGGACTGCGTTTTTTGCTAACGAAAGCGCTTACGCGTATCGAAATCAACATCCGTACTCGAATTACCTTGATGGGGTCGCTTCACTTTATTTCAGATTCATGGTGGTTCTGCAATCCTAAATATGTGAATCGAGGTTTTCTCTCCAAGTTTGATAGAGAAGTTTATTCCGCTGTGAAAAAGAATCCTGCCATCGAGGAGCACCATAAGAAACATCCACAAGACAAATATGCTCCGGCGTGGAAAACATTGGAGTTTATGACACTTGGTAATATCGTTTTCTTGTATGAGGCCATCAAGGACGAATCATTGAAGAAATCGGTAGCAGGCTACTATGGGTGCTCCATCAAGGTGTTTCTGAATTATCTTGAAACGATAAGACTTGTTAGAAATCGTTGTGCACATGGCGGATGTCTTTATAACCTCAGTGTTCAAAAAGGTATTAATAAGCATCCGGCTAATGTTGACAACGCGGATTCTCATAATATAAAGGGCGCTATAGAGGTAATACTTCATTTCATAGGCATTATCTCAAAGAGGCACAAGACCGAAGTTATTAAAGAAATTCAGAATGAGCTTTCGCAGTTGGCTAAAAGTCCTAAATCACAGGCAGTTGTGGAAAAATGCGCAAATCTTGCGAACTTTTTTGAATAAGTGCTTGTTTTTTTCTTGAATATTGCTTAACTTTGCTGCGCAGTTATGCCGTGCCCATAAGAGCTTAGTCGTCATATGTGCACGTTAAAATGGATTTTGAGACTCCCACGCGCGAATCGGGAGTCTCTTTTTTTATTTCCGGCGCCGGTGGCGAGGGAAAGGATAAGGCCGTTAAAGTCGTGGGGACTTTAACGGCCTTGTGGGGTGTAGTGGGGGAGGGGCTTACTTGACGATGAGCTTTCGGCCGTTGATGATGTAGATGCCGGCGGGGAGTCGGCCGGGATCGGTGGTGTTTGCTTTGATGCCCATCAGGTTGTAGACGTCGAAGGCGTCGTCGGCATCGAGGGTGATGACGGGGGTTGCGCTTTCGCTGTCGACTTTGACATAGATCGGGTAGCTAACGGATGCGGCGCCGGTGGATGAGAGCACGAGGTATGCGTAGTATTCGCCCAATTCGTCGGCTTGGAACGTTAGGTTGATGTCGCCGCCGGTTGAGGGGAGTTTGGTGGTGGACAGGGTGAAGAGGTCGCGGTTGTCGCCGCCGAGCGACACGGAGATGCTGTCGGTGAGGTTTTTGCCGGTGACGGCTACGGCGATTTCGTGTTGCGCTGCGCAGGAGGCAGTGGTTTCGAGTTGGCCGTCGGGCAGCTTGATTTGCGGCACGTCGGTGCGGCCATAGGTCACGTCGTCGATGTAGTAGATGGCGGAGTTGTTGCCGCCGCGGGTGCTTGTGAATCGGAATCCGATGAAGAATACGTCGGCGAGTTCTTGGCCTTCGAAGTCGATGACGTAGTCTTGCCAGGTGCCGTTATCGTCGTCGGTGGCGGGGATGTTGAGGCCTTGCAGGGGCTGCGTGTAGAGGTTGCCGTTGTCGGCGATGTCCATGTAGCACACTTCGAGGTTGTCGGTTTGGCCTTCGAGCAGCAGGTCGCCCATCACGCGGAATGTGACAATTTTGCTGGCTGCGCCATTGAAGTCGAGCGGGGGTGTGACGAGGAGCATTTGGCAGGGAGTTTCATCGCCGGAGGCCACTTGGCTGTCGTAGGCGGTGACTTTGGCGGCTTTGTTGGCGTCGTCGTCGAATTCGTAGCCCCACCATGCGCGTTTGCCGGTGACGGCGGTGTTGTGCCATGCGGTCAGAGAGATGGGTTGGTTTTTGGTGACGCTTGAGAAGGTTTCGTTGAGATAGGTCAGCGGATTCTCGGTGGTGAGCGTCAGCTCGTCGCCCTGAGTGGGTTCTTCGGCCTTCTCGCCTTCGCATTTGGCAGTGATGGTCAGCTCGGCGGTGTCGGCTTTGAGCGCGGAGAAAATGAGGGTCTCGGTGAATTCGCCTTCGGCCGAGGGCTTGAAGGTGATGGTGATGTTGGTGGTGCCGTTTTTGAGCAGGGTGGTGGAGTTGATGGTGATAGCTCCGGCGGCGTCGCCCTTCACGCTGATTGAGCCGTAGTCAACGAGGTTGGCGGTGTTGACTGCGATGACGGCCGTGGCGGTTTCGCCGGGCTTGGCGGTCAGGGTTTCGGGGGCGGTGGGCAGGGTGATTGTGGGCGGATTGGCGGGGTCGTAGGCGTAGTAGGTGAACGCTTCGCCGGCGGAGAGAGTGGAGGGGGTCACGTCGAAGTTCACGCGGCCGGTGTGTTTGCCAATGGCCGTTGGGGTGTAGGTCACCACAATTTCGCTGTTGGATGTGCCTTGGGCGATGGTTGCGGGTGAAACGTCAAACATGCCGCGGTTGGTGCCGGTGATGTAGACCTCTGCGTCGGCGGTGAGGTTGGCGGCGGCCACGTCGTAGCGACGCACCACGGTGGGGGTGTTGATGGCAACGGGTTCGCCTTCGTATTTGTAGGTGGAAGTCACGGTGAAGGTGGGCTCGTCAACTTTGGCCACTACGTCGGCAGCGGAGCGCGGAGAAATCGAAGCTATAGCCAGGGAACGGACGATGCCGGTGACGGTGGCTTGCGCGGGTATTTCGGTGCCGATGAGGTCGGTGTCGGCAAAGGGGAGCACTTTGCCGGAGTTGGTGCCGTCGGTCACGTCGATTCCGGAGGTTGAGAATGTGGCGCCCTCCTCGGCGGTGAATGTCAAGTCGGCAACCTTGACGAGGCGGTGGATATAGCTTTCGGGCGATGACAGGATGTCGCTCAGAGTGACTTCGGTGGGGAGTTTCACGTTGTCGCTCGAGCTGACTACGGCGGGCAGGATGTTGTAGAGATAGGGCACGTTTTGTGCGGTCTCGATGTAGCCAACGATATTGGTTATCTGGTCGCCGACTTTCACGTCATTGGAGGTCATGTAGCTGTAGTTCACAGCGAGACCGCCCAGCATATCCTGAGCATAGATGGTGGTGTTGGCGGCGTCGATGTAGGTCACGGTGGCCTTGCCGGTGTAGCGGAAGATGGTTCCGTCGCCTGCCGTTTGGTTGATAATGGCTGTGGAGGTAGGGATGGTGGTGCAGTCGAGGCTGCTGCCGGCGAGATTTACCGAGACGGTTTCGGCGCCGTCAGAGGAGAGGTCGAATTTGCCGGAGAAGTCACCCTTGGCCGTGGGGCTGAATGTGATGGTGAGGTCGTAGCCGTCGGCGCTCATTGCGGCATCTTTGTCGATGGAGGTGGCGCTGATGGTGAAGACAGAGTTGTCGGGGGTGCCGACGGTGATGTCGGATGTGAGCCCGGTGGCCTTGACATTGAGAGTCTTGGAGATGGGATAGCCGGCCACTGTGGTGCCAAAGCTGTCGAAAGTGGCGGGGGTGATGGCGGCTGAGGCAGGCGTTTCGGGCGTGTCGGGGTTGTCGGTGCCGTCAAAGAGTTCGCTCCACTGGGTCGTCACCTTCAGGGCGTCGATTTTGAATTCGGCGCCGGGCTTGGAGGATGTGCCGTTTTGCATGATTGCCACGCCGCCGATGCCATAGTCGGACGTGTTGCTGTTGCCGGTGGTGGTGGCATCCATGCCGGTGGAGGTGGATATGGCGGGAGTTGTCGGCTCAGTGGAACCTACCACGTTGATATACAGCGAGAGAACGTCGTTTGTGGCGCCGTCGACATACTCATATTTGAGCACCACGAGATAGGTGGTGTTGAGGTCGTATTCGGTGGAGGTGTACACGGTTTCGGTGGCCTTGTTTTTGCTAAGGCCGAAGGTGAATTTGCCCTCGTTTTTTGATTCGCGTACAAATAGGCGCCAATAGTTGTTGGTGGATTTGCCGTCGGCGATAGCGGAATTCTTGGTGCGGCCGTCGAAGCAGAGGATAAAGTGGCTCAGACAGTCGGACTCCGTGCTTGTGGGCACGGTTTTGATGTTGACCAACGCGCCCATGTAGATGTTGCCGGTGGTGATGGCCTCATCATTGGGGAAGGCGCAGTGGAGGTCTTCGTCTTTGTCGTTTGTGGGTTTTTCCACGACGAGCATGTTGCCAACCCCTTGCGCGGAGTAGCCGGGGAATGTCAGCGAGCCCTCGCCAACTTGGATGGGGTTGGCCGTGTGTGAAGCATAGCGTGTCCACGAGCCGCTGTTATACAGGTTTCCGGCGGCATAATCGAAGTCTTCAGTGAAGACCACCTTAGCACTCGTTGGAATGGGTGCTAAGGCAAGCGCGGCACCCAGGGCGAGATAGGTCCCGCGTTTTGTTAGAAATTTCATAATTGATTGTTGCTTTATTATTAATAAGTAGTGAAAAGTAGGATTTATACGGTAGTCAGGCAAGACATGTAAGACTGCTTCTGTAAGACAGCCACAAAGATACACAAAATAAAGCAAAAATCAAACTATTTGTGCAATTGGTGCGCGCAATTGGTCTAATTGGTCTAATTGGTCTAATTGGACAAACTTTGAACTCCCGGACTAAAAACTATAAGACTTTCAACTTTCAATTTTCAATTATCAACTTTCAATTGAAATGGCGGCGGAGGGCGGCGGCGAGGGAGAGGAAGGGGATGAGCCAGCGGAGGCGGCGCATGGCCGGGGTGGGGCGGCACGTCTCCGGGATGGGTTTGCCCAGGGCACGGGCGCGGCGCATGGCGCGGCGGTGTTGGTAGAGCTTTTGCAGCTTGAGGCTAAGCGGAGCCTTGGGGTGGCTGAAGAAGATGCGGGTGTTGTACATCACGCCTAAGGGGTTCTCCTTGAGCAGGCGGTCGACGTTGTCGGTCAGTCCGCCGGGGAGGTATTCGCAGATCACCAGCGGCAGGGTGGAGAAGCGGGTGAGATAGCTGCGCGAGAGCTCCATCATCATTCCGCCTTCGGAGAGGAAGCGCTCGCCGTCGAATTCCGGGAAGGGGTATTGGCGCAGCGTGGAGGTGCGGAAAATTTCGGCGCGGTCGCCTTGGATGTGCATCACGTTGCGATAGGTGAAGAAGTCGGTGTCGAGGTCGTCGGGGGTGTCTTTCGTGCCGATTACGTCGCCTGAGGGGGTGACGCGCAGCGCCGTGAGTGAGCAGAATTGCTCCTGCTCCGACAGGGCGCGGAGCTTCGGGGCAACCCGGGCCAGGGCATCATCGGAGGCCAGACGGTCGTCGGAGTCGATGCAGAGAAACCATTGGCCGTGGGCCAGTTGGGCGCCGCGGTTGAAGGCGCGGTGTTTACCGCCGTTGGGCTGCTTGACGTAGCGCAGGCCAAAGGGGTGCTGCTCGTTGAGCAGCCACGGGGCCACCACTTGGGCTGTGGCGTCGGTAGAGCCGTCGTCGACTATGAGCCATTCGAAGTCGGTGAAACCGGTTTGGCGGCAGATGCTCTCGTAGAGTTTGGGCAGCAGGTCGGCGCGATTGTATGTTGGGGTGAAGATGGTCAGTAGCATGGGGCTGTGGGGATTAGATTTAGTTGCGATGGAGAATGCGCGCTGTGATGGCGGCGCGAGCCGAGGGGGTGAGGATGCCAAACCATGTAGGCACGGCGATGATGAGCGAGCTGACGGCGATGACCGCGATTAGCGCGGGGAAGGTTTCGGCACCAAAGAACCGCACTTCGGCGGTGAGGGCAAACATTGCGACCGTGGCCAGAGCGATGAGCACCAACAAGCGGGCGGCCTGACGCAGCAGCGGGCGCAGCGACAGCGTGGGGATTTGCACCCTGACGTAGTAGCAGGTCAGCGCAATGCAAATCACCGTGAGCGCCACGGCCAGCACGTAGGCGCTCCACACCGGCGCACCAAGCTTGAAGGCGCCCCACACAAACAGCGGGTTGAGCATATAGAGCGAGCCGGAGATGAACGACAGGCGCTTGATGTTGCCCGTGGCGTGGATGGCCAGGGTGGGGGCGTAGTTGATATTGTTGAAGATGGTGTTGATGAGCAGACAGCGCAAAATCTCCGGCGAGTTTGGCGGAATTTCGCCCAGCCAGAGGTTGATGACATATTCGGTTTTCACAATCAGCGGCACCATCAGCAGCGTCACGGCCACCGTGCTGAACGTCAGCGCATTCAGCATGATTTCGGCCATGGTTGTGAGATTGCCGGCAGCATATTGCTTGATTATCTGCGGGCGAAATGCTTGCGAAATGGCCGCGGTGAGTTGGCTCACCCCGGCCTGCACCGACGTGGCCACGCTGACGGCGGCGTTGCACACCACTCCAAAAAAGATGTTTATCAGGAAGTTGCGCCCCTGCATCAACACCATCACGCTCATGTTGCCATAGAGGTCGAGCAGGCAAAACTTGGCCATTGGCGCCAGGATGCTGCGGTCCCAGATGAGCCCATAGCGGCTCTCTGCGAAGTGCAGTCGGCAATAGCCGGCATAGGTGATGCTCACCAGCAGCGCCACGCCAAACAGCGAAATTGAGTAGACAATCAGTTTGTCGAACACAAAGAGGCCCAGCAGATAGACCACGCCAAGCTGCATGAACGCGTTGAGCAACTCAATGTAGGCGTAAACGTTCATCCGCTCGTGGGCTATGACCAGCGCATTGAAGGGCACTTGGATGATGGTGGCCGAGGCCGAGAGGATGGCGAATTGGAGCACCCAATTGGCCGCGGTGAGACGGTCAGGGGGGATGTTGAGTTTGGCGTTGAGAAACCACACACCGGCGGTTTCGGCAATCACCACCAACGCCAGGGCGATGAGCAGATGGCACACCATGGCCGAGGAGAACGTGCGGCGCAGCGCGTCGTAGTTGCCGCGCCCCATCTCAAACGTCAGAAATCGGGAAGTGGCGCCTGACATCGACGTGTTCATAAACGAGAGCATCGCCGTCAAGCCGCCCACCACACCGTAGACTCCGAAGTCGACAATGCCCAGCGCTTCGAGCACCACACGCGAGGTGTAGAGGCGCACGGCAATCATCACCACGGTGCGAATGGTGAGCCACATGGCGTTGTTCGCAATCCGTCGGTTGTCGGCTGCAGGCTGTGTCATACTGTGGTTTTATGTTAGGATTGTTGGTTTACGTAGGAGCAAAGTTACGATTTTTTTTATAATGTCGCATCAAATCGCGCAGTCGTTGCGATAATTTTGAGGAGGCCGGCATGGAAATCGGTGATTGAACGCGCGAAACTTCGAGGAAAAGCATTATATTTGCAGTGAGATTTAAATCCACTCACGAAATAGCTTATGGATGAGCCAAAACTATATATCATAGCAGGATGCAATGGTGCCGGAAAGACCACTGCGTCATTCTCCGTGTTGCCACAAATTCTGCAATGCCCGGAGTTTGTGAATGCCGATGAGATAGCTCGTGGCTTGTCTCCGTTTCATCCCGAGGACGTTGCCGTTGAAGCCGGTAGATTGATGCTTCAGCGCATTGATTACTTGCTGTCAAAGCACTCATCGTTTGCCATTGAAACCACCCTTGCAACTCGTAGTTATCACCGCTTGGTGGCGCGAGCGCAGCAACAAGGATATAAGGTCGTGCTGCTATTCTTTTGGTTGGAATCTCCGCAAATGGCAGAGCGACGTGTGGCAAAGCGAGTGATGGAAGGTGGTCATAACATTCCAACGGATGTAATCCACCGTCGCTATTGGCTGGGGTTGAACAATCTTTTCAACATCTATATGCCAATAGTCGATGCTTGGACGTTATACGATAACAATGGCAATACCATACTTGTCGCAAGTAATAAAAGTGTTTTAGATCAAGTTAAATTTGAAAATATACGTCAGTCATGTCAGAACAAGAACTCGCAGCTCTAACAGAAAAGCTAAACAAAGGATTAGAAGCCTCTTATGAAGCATTACTGCGTAAAAAAGCAATGCTTGGGCAATATGTAATCACTACTGATGGTGCCGGCAATACTATAAGGGTGTCGGCAAAGGAAGCCCTCGCCGAATATCTCGCCGAGAAAAAATAACATCACCAATGGAGAAGTACGACGAATTAGAACAATATATCCGCAGCCAAGAGCCTGACACAAAGGAGAGGGCTGCGATGTGGCAAACGGCTATCGGTATGCAGAAAGTCGATGGCCTCTCTGTGTCTGACTACTTGGTTGATACCGCTCAGAAGCATATCGAAAAGCAAGTGGATATCAACGAGGCTAAGTCGCTGATTGCCGAATACTATCAAACTGCCGACCGCCGCGAAACAATCTCCAACGACGAGGAAGCCGACAAAGCTGCCGTAAACATTGTGCAAGTGCTTTCTGAACAGGCTTTCTCATTCTCCGTTGAAGGGCTGGCAGGGCTACATCGTCGCATCTTCCAAGGCATATTCAAACACGCCGGAGAGTTCCGTAAGTATAACATCACCAAAAAGGAATGGGTGCTCGATGGCGACACTGTTATCTATGGCCCGTGTGAAGATCTCCGTCAGACCATCCAATATGACTTAGACCAAGAGAAGCAGTTCCGGTATAAAGGCTTGACAATGGATGCCTCCATCGAACATTTTGCTACGTTTATAGCCGGACTGTGGCAGATACATCCGTTTGCCGAGGGCAACACGCGCACCACGGCGGTCTTTGCCATAAAATATCTGCGCACCATTGGAGTGAAGGTGGAGAACGATATGTTTAAGGAGCACTCATGGTATTTCCGCAACGCCCTTGTCCGTGCCAACTATCGCAATATGGCAAAAGGCATCGACCCCGACATTAGCTACTTGGTGCTCTTCTTCCGCAACTTGCTACTTGGCGAAACAAACGACCTTAAAAACCGCAACCTGCACGTTAGCGCAAGTTTTTGATGACGGTGGGCCGACGATGATTTTTGGGGGCGAGAGGGTGGCGAGTTTCGATTATTATGCGTAACTTTGTGGTGAACAAAGAAGATATTGAAGATGAGCGACGTAATTAAATTGTTGCCCGACTCTGTGGCTAATCAGATTGCTGCCGGCGAGGTGATTCAGCGCCCCGCAGCGGTGGTGAAAGAGCTGGTGGAAAACGCCGTGGATGCAGGCGCAACAGACATCAAGGTGATCGTGAAAGACGCAGGGCGCACTCTGATTCAGGTGGTGGACAACGGCAGCGGCATGAGTGCCACCGATGCCCGCCTGGCTTTTGAGCGCCATTCCACAAGCAAAATCACCAAGGCCGACGACCTGTTTGCCCTCCACACGATGGGCTTCCGCGGCGAGGCTTTGGCCTCGATTTGTGCCGTGGCCCATGTGGATTTGCGCACCATGCGCCGCGACGACACCGTGGGCACGCGCATCGTCATCAGCGGTTCGCACGTCGACTCTCAGGAGCCCGAAGCGTGCAATCCCGGCTCGAATATGATGGTGAAAGATTTGTTTTACAACGTGCCGGCTCGCCGCAAGTTTCTCAAGAGCGACAATGTGGAGATGTCTAACATCATACGCGAATTTGAGCGTATGGCGCTTGTCAACCCCACCGTGGAGCTCACTCTGGTGCACAACGACGTGACGCTCTACGCCCTGCCCAAGGCCAATCTGAAGCAGCGGATTGTGGCGCTCTTTGGCAAGGCTCTGAATGCGCAGTTGGTGCCGGTGGAAACGGACACCGACGTGGTGCGCATCAACGGTTTTGTGGTGCGCCCGGAGAATTGCAAAAAGCGCGGTTGGCAGCAATTTTTCTTTGTGAACGGTCGCAACATGACGCATCCGGTGTTTCATCAAGCCGTGATGCAGTGCTACGAAGAGCTCATCCCCGCCGACTGCAAGCCCACCTATTTCATAGACCTCAACGTCGACCCGCAGACCATCGACGTGAACATTCACCCCACGAAGCATCAAATCAAGTTTGAGCACGAGCAGGTGATTCGTCAGATTCTCTATGCCGCGGTGAAGGAGACCCTGGGCCGCTTCAGCGCGGCGCCCACCATCGACTTTGCCAACGCCGAGGATGCCGACGCCATCGACATCCCCGCCATGGGCGAATTCACAGCCGTCCACAATTGGCAATCCGGCGCCGAACGCAACGACTATAACCCCTTTGCGCAGTCGGCTCCAACGTCGGCAGCAGGCGGCGGAGGCGGCGGTGCCCACCATAGCGGCGTGCCCACCGACTGGGAGGCGCTCTATCGCAACTTTGCGCAAGAGAGCAGCAGTGTGCTCAACGCACCCGACGCGACGCCCGACGCCGCCGACTTCTCCGGCGCGGAGTCGCAACTGAATATGGACTCGGCCGACCTCGGTGCCCCCGACAACGACGGCCACCTCATAGGCGTGGGCAATCGCTACATTGCCGCCCACGACCCGCGCGGACTGCGCATCATCGACGTGCGCCGCGCCCACATAGCCATCCTCTATGAGCAGTTCATGCATCAACTGAAGCAGGAGGCCACCGCGCAGTCGCAGCGCCTGTTCTTCCCCGAACAGTTCACCGTGGCCAAAGCGCATCTGCCCATGCTTCAGGAGATTGAACCGCAGCTGGCCCTGGCCGGATTCGACATCGCCTCGCTGGGCGACGGCGTGTATAGCATCAACGCCATCCCCGTGTCGCTGGGCGAGGCCGTCAATGCCGCCGACCTGCTCACTGCCATGGTTCACGACCTCGCTGCCCAGACCGACGCCGCGGCCTCCACGGCCGACGACGACCTGCGCTCTCGCACGGCCCTGGCCCTGGCCCGAAATGCCGCCATTCGCGCCGACCGTCAGCTCACCGCCGCCGAGATGCAGCATCTCATGGCCGACCTGATGTCGCTCTCGCTGCCGGGCTTCACCCCCGACGGCCATCCAACATTCGTGATTTTAACCGCATCTGATATAGAAAAGCTTTTATGAAGCGCTATTTAATGATTATCAACCCGATTTCGGGTACAAAAAGTAAGGAAAAAGTAGAACCGATGGCGCGTGAAATTCTCACGGACATCGACCTGGAGGTGGTGCGCACCGAATATGCCGGCCATGCGCGCGAACTTGCCGCCGATGCCGCCGCCAAGGGCTACGACGCAGTGATTGCCGTGGGTGGCGACGGCACAGTCAACGAAGTGGCCGGCGGCCTCACCGGCTCACAGACCACCATGGGCATCGTGCCGATGGGGTCGGGCAACGGCCTGGCACGCCACCTGAACATACCCGTGTCGATTCACGATTCGCTGGTGATGATAGCCCGCGACGACCGCGTGAATTGCGACACCTGCACCGTGAACGACCGCCCGTTTTTCTGCACCTTTGGTTGCGGATTCGACGCCGACGTGGCGCTGGATTTCGCGCAACACCCCGACCGCCGCGGCCTGGTGAACTACGTGCGCGGCGCCCTTTCGCAATTTATTCACTATCAGGGCTCAAAATATCGCATCTCACTGGCCGACGGCCAAGTCATCGACCGCCAAGCCCTGCTGATTGCCTGCGCCAACGCCACTCAATATGGCAACAACACCTACATAGCCCCGCGCGCCAGCATTACCGACGGCCAAATCGACGTGACCATACTCCACGACGGCTCGCGCAGCGGCACGCTGCTCTCCGGCGTGAACGTGATGGCCGGGTCGCTGCATCAAAACAACCGCGTCACCACTCTGCGCACCCCCTCGCTGGTGATTGAGCGCGAAAAGCCCGGCGCAGTGCATCTCGACGGCGAACCCATGGAGATGGGCCAGCGACTGGAAGTAAAATGCCGCCCGGCCTCGCTGTGGGTGTTCAGCCCCGGCGAACAGCATGTCAGCGCCGTGAGCACTCCGCTGTCGTCGCTCTGGAAGGGCACGGTGCTCACCGTGAAAGACTGGACACGCTGAACTCCCCCTCTCGGAGCCACACCACCGACTCATCGCGGCGCAGCCAGGTGAGTTGCTTCTTGGCGTAGACTCGTGTGTTTTTGCCTATGCGCGCCGTGGCCGTGGGCAGGTCCATTGTGCCCTCAAAATAGGCGAACATCTCCTTGTAGCCCACAGTGTTGAGCGAATTTAGCCGACGCAGGGGCCACACTCGGCGCGCCTCCTGTTCAAGCCCTTGCTCCATCATCAGGTCAACTCGCCGATTGATGCGGTCGAAGAGCACCTCGCGCGGCAAGTCCAACGCATATTTCACCCACTGAAACGGTCGGGCCTTGGCGCGGCCCGTGCGCAGCGACGAATAGGGCACGCCGCTCTGGCGCGTGATCTCCACGGCGTGGATGAGTCGGCGATAGTTTTGCAGGTCGGCCTTCAGGAGATATTGCGGGTCGGTGAGGCGCAGCTCCTCAATCAGAGCGTCGATTCCCTGCTGCTGATAGAGCTCAAACACGGCCGTGCGCACCTCGTCGGAGATGGTGGGCAGGTCGTCGAGGCCGCGCAGCAGCGCGTCGATATACATCATCGAGCCGCCACACACCACCACGCTCTCCAGCCCGCGGCGTTTCATATCCTCAATCAGCGCCAGCGAGTCGGCCTCAAACTGCGCGGCGCTGTAGTATTCGTCTAATTCGAGCATCCCCACCAGATGGTGAGGCACTGCGGCGAGCTCCTCCGCGGTGGGGGCGGCCGTGCCTATGGGTATGCCACGATAAATTTGGCGCGAGTCGGCCGAGATGATTTCGCATCTCAGCTCTCGCGCCAGTTCGATTGCAAGCCTCGTTTTGCCCGAGGCGGTGGCTCCGGTGATGACAAAAACCTTAAACATCGGCAATTTTGTCGCCGCCCCACATCTCCACGGGCCAGCGCCAGCTGTCGTGGATGGCGGGTTCGGGGAAGCGCACGTCGCTCCACACCTGCAGGATGGAGTCGGCCTCGGTGGCGAAGATGCAGTTGGCGTAGCCCGTGGGCACGCAGAGCACGCAGCTCTCCTTCTCCGAGAGGTGAAACACTTCAGGCTTGAGGTTGGGCGAGGGGTTTTCAAAGCAGTCCACCTCCACGAGCATCAGAGTGAACGAGCCCTTGATGCAGTGAAACCATTTGCGCTCGTGCTTGTGGGCATGCCAGCCGCGAATCACGCTGGGGTCGGGGTGGTGGATGGTGTAGGTGCGGCGCACCGGCTCAAGGTCGAAATTGTTGAGCGAGACGATTTGGCCCCGGTGGTCGTTGAAAATTTCTCCGTCAATCTTGGTAACCATAGTTTGAAAGTGTGAATTGGTAAGATGTTGAATTACTTAATGTTCCATTTGATCACGGCGCGCTGCACGGGTTGCGAGGAGTCTTCCGAGTAGCGCAACTGATAGGATGCGTTGAGGCAGGCGTCTTCGGCGCGTTTCTTCGTGGCGGCGTCGCCGAAACCGCTTGATTCGGTCACTTTGGCGCTGCCGCTCACCACGCGGCCGTCGGAGCCTACGCGGATTTGCACCTTCACCCAGCCCACGGCGTTGCTGATTTGCAGGTCGGGGCGGTTGAGGAGTTTGCGGCCGGCAATGCCCAGGCCTGAGGCGTTGGCGTTGCTGCCGGAGTCGCCGGTGGTGGTTTTGCCGGAGCCGGAGCCTGTGGCGGTGGTGGATGCTGCCTTAGATGCTGCGCCGAAGGAGTTTTTCAGACGCGAAGCGGCCACCTCTTCGGCGGTGGGCTCCTTTTTCTCCTCCTTCACCGGGCCTGCCTTTTGCTCCACGGGCTTCTGCTTCATGGGCGAGGGCTTTGCGGCGGCCACCACGGGGATTGGCTCCACGCCCTCGGAGGCGTCGTTGAGGTCGGTGCCGGGGGCTTCCGCGCCTTCGTTGCTCGAGGGGAGATTGTCGATTTGCTCGGTGGGTTCATAGGCTATCGAGCCCACCACAATGTCTTCGAAGAAGAGCTCCGTGGGGGCCTCCTGCTCCATGGCGGCGACGGCTTGCACCGAGGCGGCGCTGATGGATGTCAGCAGCAGCGTCAGCAGCATGGCCACGGCCAGCAGCAGCGTCAGCAGTAGGGCGGTGAGTCTGATGCGTCGGTCGGTCATGGCTCAGCGGGGGTGGGGGCCGTAGTGGTCTCCGGGGCTTTGGTGGCGAGCACCACTTTCACGTCGTGTTTGGCGCCGAGATTCAACACGTTGACCACCTGGCCGTAGGGCACGTCGGTGTCGGCATAGAGGGCCACGAAGGCCTCGGCGGTGGTGTCGGCCGTTTCGGCCGATTGCTGTTGTTTAATCAGGGCGATGAATGACTCCACCGATTCGCCCTCGTTGAGGGCGGTCCACTCCGTGCCGTCGCCGGCGATGGTCTTGATTTGGCCGTCGGCGCCGAGATAGATGCGGGCTTCGGGCTTGAGCGAGGTGGTGGCGGAGCTTTCAGGCAGGTTCACCTCCAGGGCGTTGGGGAAGACAAACGTGCTGGTGACCATAAAGAATATGAGCAGCAGGAAAATCACGTCGGTCATCGAGGCCATGGAGTAGGTGGCTGACAGGTCGAATTGTCGTTTGAGTGCCATGATGAGTGCCTTTCTCTGTGGGGGTTATTTGCCGGGTTCGTTGAGCAGGTCCATGAATTCCATGGTCTTGCCTTCGAGCAGGGTCATTACGTTGTTGATGCGGGCCACCAGGCAGTTGTAGGCAAACATGGCGCAGACGCCCACGGCCAGACCGGCCACGGTGGTGACCAGGGCGGTGTAGATGCCGTCGGCAAAGGTGGCGAGGGTGGCGGCGGAGCCGCTCACGGCCATGGCGTGGAATGCTTCCACCATGCCAACCACAGTGCCCAAGAAGCCGAGCATCGGGGCGCCGGCGGCGGTGGTGGCGAGCCAGGGGAGGCCCTTGCCAAGGCGGGCAATTTGCAGGTTGCCTTCGTTTTCAATGGTCACCAGCACGTCTTGCATGGGGCGACCTATGCGAGTGAGGCCTTTGGCAATCAGCGCCGAATAGGCCGTGTGGTTGTTGTTGCAGAGGTTGAGGGCGCTTTCGATTTCGCCTTCGTGGACGTAGTCTTTGATTCGGCTCATGAAGGTGGAGTCTTGTCGGCTGTCGCGCGAAATCACGAGCCAGCGTTCAATGAACACGTAGATGCAGAGCAGAGCGAGGATTGCCAGAGGAATCATGATGATGCCGCCAGCCACTGTGAAGTCCCACAGCGACATCTCTTGGGCGGCCTGAGTGGCTACTTGTTCGTTCATCGTCAGAGATTGGGGTTTTGTTAAGAAAAGATGGGGTGTGATTATGAGAGTGGGTTTGATTATCTGCCGAGGGCTGCGCGATAGCGTGCGATGGTTTCTTGCAAGCCCAGATAGAGGGCGTCGCAAATCAGGGCATGGCCTATGCTCACTTCGTTGAGGAAGGGCACGCGCTCGTGGAAGAATGCCAAGTTGTCGAGGTTGAGGTCGTGGCCGGCGTTGACTCCGATGCCGAGTTTGTGGGCGCGCACCGAGGCGTCGACAAACGGGGCCACGGCGGCGTCGGGGTTCGACGGAAATTGGTCGGCAAAGGGCTTGGTGTAGAGCTCGATGCGGTCGGTGCCGGTGCGGGCTGCGGAGGTCACTTGGTCGCAGTCGGCGGCAATGAAGATTGATGTGCGAATGTCGGCCATGTGCAGGCGGTCGACGATGTCGGTGAGGAAATCGAAATTCTCCACCACGTCCCAGCCGGCGGAGCTGGTGAGTGCACCGGGGGCGTCGGGCACCAGAGTGACTTGCGTGGGGCGCACCTTCAACACCAGGTCCATGAACTCCGGCGTGGGGTTGCCCTCGATGTTAAACTCCGTGCGCAGCGCGGGTTTCAGGGCAAACACGTCGTCGTGGGTGATGTGGCGTGCGTCGGGGCGGGGGTGCACTGTGATGCCGTCGGCTCCGAAGCCCTCGCAGTCGAGGGCCACTTGGAGCACATTGGGTCGATTTTCGCCTCGCGCGTTGCGCAAAGTAGCTATTTTGTTGATATTAACACTAAGCGTTGTCATAGTTATTCGGAAAATTTGTATCTTTGCCACTGTCAATGGAGGCAAATCTCCATGCAAATTTACTGCTAAAAAATCAGATTACGAAGAAATTGACCATAGAAAATGAGATTTTGGCCTCAAAGGCCGTGGATAATGAGCGTCACCCGGGGTTGAAACCCCTGCCAACCGACACCGCTTGGCTGGTGGTGAGCTGCCCCAGAGCCGACTATTCGGCTTCGGCGATAGCTCGCGCCGTGGAAGACGCCGATGCGCATCTGCTGAGTCTGAACGTTGAGTCGGAGCTCGACGATGAGGGGATGCTCCGCGTGAGCCTCCGCATCAGCCATATCCACAGCCGCGCCGTGGCTCGTTCGCTCGAGCGCTACGGCTATAGCGTGGTTGAAACCTCCGACGGCGATGATGGCGACAACGCCGTGTTGCGCCGCCGCGCCGCCGAGTTGCTACACATTCTGGAGATATGAAGATTGCCATTTACGGGAAGTCGAACAACGACGGCCACCACGAAGATCTGTGCCGCCTGATGTCGCTGGTGGTGGAGACCGCCGGCGCCGACGCCGTGGTGATTCATCCTAAATTTCACCATTTTCTGGCCACGCAGTTGCCGCAGGCCATGCCGCCGCGTGTGGTGGTGGCCGGTGAGGAAGATGATTTCACCGCCGACATTGCTCTGAGCATAGGCGGCGACGGCACGTTTCTGCGCACCGTGCGCTACGTGGCCCATCGCGGCATCCCCGTGCTTGGCATCAACACCGGCCACTTGGGCTATCTGGCCGACTTGAGTCTGGCCGAAGCCGTGGCCATGGAGCGCCTGCCCTACAAGTTCAAACGCGAGCACCGCACGCTGCTCCACGTGGAGGGCGCGGAATTGCCCTCTAACATCTGGCCATACGCTCTGAATGAGGTGGCCCTGCTGAAGACCGACACCTCGTCGATGCTCTCGGCCTCGGCCTCCGTGAACGGCACACCGCTGACCACCTATCTGGCCGACGGACTGATCATTGCCACGCCCACCGGCTCCACCGGCTATAATCTGAGCGTTGGCGGCCCCATCATTGCGCCCACCACCCAGGCCATTGTGCTTTCGCCCGTGGCTCCCCACTCGCTGACGATGCGTCCGCTGGTGGTCGACGACCGCGCAGTGATAGAAGTGACCACCGACGCCCGCGCAGAGTCGTATCTGCTGAGCCTCGATGGTCATTCCGTGACGATGCGCGCCGGGAGTACCGTCCGGGTGAGTCGCGCGCGGTTCACTGTGGCTGTGGTGCAACGTGCCGGCCATCATTTTGCCGCCACGTTGCGCAACAAGTTGCTTTGGGGTCAGAGCCGTTGAGACGCCTTGCGTCGGCCCACCAGTCGGATAATCTCGCCGATGATAAGCACGGGCGACGTGCCCAGGATGATCACCAGCCAATCGCCGAGGCAGAAGGGCGTGACGTTGAACATTCGGCCGCCGAATTCCACCAACAAAATTTGTCCGAAGAAGATCACTGCTGCCACGCCGAGGAAGGAGCGGCAGTGACGCAGGTTGCTCAAGGCCGATTTGCCGGTCATGAACGCCTTGGCGTTAAACATGTTCCAGAATTGAAGCATCACAAACAGTGTGAAAAATTCGCTCAACTCCAGGGCCGTTAGGCCGTCGTATTGGCCAAGGGTGAATTGGCCCGATGCGATTTGCCATATTCCGGTGATGTCGGCGTGTTGCATAATCAGGAGCACGGCGAGCATCACGGCGGTGAACAGTCCGCCCACGCCCAGAATGTTCCAGGCCATTGCGCGAGAGATGATGCTGTCGGTGACGCGGCGCGGCTTTTCGGCCATCACGGAGTGTGACGGCGGCAGCGAGGCCAGGGCTATGGCGGCAAACGTGTCCATAATCAGGTTGACCCAGAGCATCTGAGTGACCGTCAGCGGCGACTCCGTGCCGATGAATGCGCCGATGAGCACCACCAGACAGGCCACCACGTTGATGGTCATCTGAAACATGATGAAGCGTTGAATGTTTTTGTAGAGCGAACGGCCCCACATCACGGCGTTGGTGATGGTGCTGAACGAGTTGTCTTGGATGGTCATGTCGCTGGCCTCCTTGGCTACGGCTGTTCCGTCGCCCATGGAGAGGCCCACGTCGGCGGCGTTGAGCGCCGGGGCGTCGTTGGTGCCGTCGCCGGTGACGGCCACCACCATCCCCTGAGCGCGGAGTGCGCGCACCAGGCGCTCCTTGTCGTTGGGGCGTGCGCGGCTCATGATTTTCATATCCATCACTCGCGAGGCAACTTCTTCGTCGGAGAGAGCGGCAAACTCCGTGCCGGTGAGGATGTTGCGGTCGGTGTCGGCGTCGGTCCAGAGGCCTATTTGTCGGCCAATCTCTTTGGCGGTGCCGGGGGTGTCGCCGGTGACGATTTTCACTTGGATGCCGGCGGAGATGCAGTCGCGAATGGCGGCTGGCACTTCGCGGCGCACCGGGTCGGAGATGGCAAAGATGCCGCCCAAGGTGAGGCCGTTGACGTTGAGTTTGCCGTCAAGGAAAGGCTCGGCCGTGTCGTCGATTTTGGCGTAGGCAATGGCCAGGGTGCGCATTGCTTTGCTCTGATAGACGAGCAGCTGCTCGGCGATGGCCTCTTTTTCGTCGGCGGAGAGCGCTGTCATTGCCAGGATGATTTCCGGGGCGCCCTTCACCATCACGGCGCGGCCTCCCAAGGCGGGAGATTGGACAATCGACGCCATATATTTATTTTCGGTGGAGAAGGGCAGGCGGTCGATGATTTGCGCCTGCTCGCGCACCACCTGATAGTCCACGCCCTCGTTGTCGAGCCAGAGCAGCAGGGCGCCTTCGGTGGGGTTGCCCACGGCGGCGATCTGTTCGCGGTCGCTGCGGTCGAGGTTGGCGGTGGTGTTGAAGGCAATCATTTCGGCCACCAAGTCGGCGTTGTCGCAGCGGATTTGCGCCTCGGCCACCTGCATCCGGTTTTGCGTGAGAGTGCCGGTTTTGTCGGTGCAAATCACTGAGGCGGCACCCATGGTTTCGCAGGCGTGCATGGTGCGCGGCAGCGTGTTTTCGCGCATGAGTTTGCGCATGCTCAAGGCCAAACTCATAGTCACACTCATGGGCAGGCCTTCTGGCACGGACACCACAATCAGCGTCACGGCAATCATCACCGTGTTGAGCACGAAGGTGCAGAGGTCAATCCAGCCTTCGGTGGAGCTCAGGTCGATTTGTCCGGTGGCGGCGTGAACGGTCAGTCGGCCGACAATCACCAGGATGCCAACGATGTAGCTGGCGCGGGTGATGAGTGTGGCCAGTTTGCTGAGTTTTTCGCTCAGCGGCGTGGGGGAGCCCTCACTGACCTGCGCGGCCTCGAAGACTCGGCCGCATTCGGTGGCGTCGCCCACCTTGGTCACCTCGGCCGTGCAATAGCCTTCGAGCACAATCGTGCCTTTGAATATTTCATTCGGCGGGTATGTGGCTTCGGGATTGAAGTCGTCGGGGTTGGTGGTTTTGCTGCATTCGGGTTCGCCCGTGAGCGAAGACTCATCCACAGAGAGATTTAGCGACTCCAGCAGACGGCAGTCGGCGGGCACTTCCTCGCCGGCTTCGAGCAACACGATGTCGCCCACCACCACGTCGCGGCGGGGCACCTCCACGGTGTTGCCGCCGTTGCGCACCACCTTCACCGGGGTGTCGTCGTTCACCTCATTGAGGCTCTGAAATGTCTTTTCGTTGGCGCGTTCCAGGAAGAAGGCCACGCCCGTGGCCAGCAGCAGCGCCGCGATGATGCCTATCGGCTCGAAGAAGGTGTCGAGCCCCGTGCCGTCGCATTCATACTCATATATAGATATGCCAATGGAGAGCACAAAGGCGGCTATCAAGACGCGCATGAGCGGCTCTTTGAAGCCGCCGAAGGTGCCCACCACGAGAATCATCGCCGTGGCAACAGCGATGACCAGCGGCATCACCCAGATGCCGGCGCCCATGTCGGCGGTCAGATAGCCGGCGGCGGCGATGCAGGCGGCTGTGAGCACATAGAGTGTATAGGCTATGCCGTGGGTGCAGGCCTTGCGCACTTGTTCCCAAAATCCGGACTTCTTGCGTGGGGTCAACACGTTGGCGCCGTGGGCTTGGCGCGAGGCCAGCACTTGGCTGTCGGTCAGGCCGCTATGATGATGGAGTTGAGTCATGGTAGAGGGGGGTGGGGGTGTTAGTCTTCGGGGTAGTTGAAATTGGCGTCGGTGGGGTGGGCGAGCACTTCGTCGAGGAATGTGCGCGCCAGAGCCTTGGCGGCGTCAAGGTCGTTGAACGTGTAGTTGCCGCAATCGCGCGCGGTGGCGCCGGGGATTTCGCCGGTGAAGTCGGCAATGAAACGCCACATGCGGCGCATCAGCTCCAGCAGGTCTTGCGGCCGGAGGTCGCCCTGCATCAGCAGATAGCAGCCGGTGCAGCAGCCCATCGGGCCCCAATAGACCACGCGGTCTTTCCACTCGGGGTCGTTGCGCAGATAGGTGGCGGCAAGGTGTTCGATGGTGTGGAGTGCGCGGGGCGAGGCCGCCTCTTGGCGGTTGGGCTCGGTGAGACGCACGTCGAAGGTGGTGACCACGTCGCCCGAGGGGGTGACGTCGCGGCGGCTCACGTAGATGCCGCGCAGCAGATGGTTGTGGTCGATGGTGAATGATGCTATCTTTTTCATTTCAAGGAGGATATGATGCAGGAGATGAGCTCCATAGTTTCACGCGGAGCTTCCGTCCAGAAACTTTCGTATTGGGCGCCGTTGTCGGCCACCTCTCCGGGTGTGTCGGAGATGACGCGCAGGCAGGCGAAGTCCACTCCGGCTTTGTGGCAGGTTTGCGCCAGGGCGCCGCTCTCCATGTCCACGCCCACGCAGTCGGGGAACATCGTGCGGATGCGCTCCACCGTGGCCGTTGAGTCGACGAACACGTCGCCGCTGGCAATCAGTCCGCTAACGGCTCCGTGGGCAGTTGCGGCGTTGACCACAGCTTCGGCACCTTCGAAGTAGAGCGGGCAGTCGGCCGCTTGGCCGGGGATGGTGCCGGGGCCGCACCACACGTCGTGGTAGGCCACACGCTTTGCCACCACCACGTCGAGCACTTTCACGGCAGAGCCGGTGCCGCCGGCCACGCCCGTGTTGATCACCAGGTCGGGGCCGAATGCGTCAATCAGGGCTTTGCAACCCAGGGCGGCGTTGACCTTGCCGATGCCGCACTGCATGGCGGCCACAGAGTGGGCACCGATGCGTCCCAGGGTGATGTCGTAACCGTCGCGTGAGGTGGTGGTGCACTCACTCATCAGGGGGAGAAGCAGTTGCATCTCCTTGCCCATGGCCACTATAATAGCTACTTTCATTTTTCGTCTATACTATAATATATATAATGTGTAATCAGGCTACAAAGTTAGCCAAAATATCTGAGAAATGCGCCACGGGCGTCACGGAAACCCATCGGGAGAAGGAAATTGGGGGGGGGATGGAGCTAAAAATGAGGGAAATTGGCGGGAAAATGAAATTTTTTTCAATAATTTGTGGGAATTATAGAACTTTTTCCTATCTTTGCGCGTTGTAAGTATATATGATTTGAGGCTAAACGTAAAAGAATAGGACCTTTTTGACCTGAAAACTCGCTTTTTTGTCCGATTTTTTGTGGTAAGTTCTAAAAATTAGTTACCTTTGCAGCCTGAATCACATACAAACTATAAAAAATTAACTAAAACGTAGGTAAGAACAAATTTAATAAACCATAATTTTTTAACTTCTCACAAAAAGAAATGAAGACTCTTAGTGCTTTTGCAGCCGCTGCCCTCCTTTGCGTGGGCGCTGCTAACGCTCAGAACGCTGCTCTTGAGACCAGCCGTCTGACCGACAACATTTCGATCACCCTCAAGGGTGGTGCTATCACTCCCCTCCATGGCCAGGGCAAGTCCTTCTGGCAGAACATGCGCGGTGTAGCAGGTGTGGAACTTCGCAAGCAAATCACCCCCATCTTTGGCCTGGGTGTTGAAGGCGAATGGGCCATTAACACCTCACACTGGAACGGTGCTCCCTCCACCCACAACGTGTTCGACGCAAGCTACGTTGGTGCTTTCGGTACCATCAACTTCAACAACCTCTTCGCAGGTTACGCCGGCCAGCCCCGTCTGTTCGAGGTTGAAGCCGTAGCCGGTGCAGGTTGGCTCCACAGCTATGTTCCCTCTTCCGAAGGTAAGGACTGGAACAGCTTCGGCACCAAGGCCGGTTTGAACTTCAACTTCAACCTTGGCGAAGCTAAGGCTTGGACCATCAGCATCAAGCCCGCCGTTATCTGGGATATGACTCCCGGCGATTCTCACGGCGCAAGCTACACATTCTACAACGGCGACGACGCTGCCTTTGAAATCGAAGCAGGTGTAACCTACCACTTCGGCAACAGCAACGGCACTCACAGCTTCAAGTACTACGAATGTGACTACACCCCCTACAACGACCAGATCAACGCTCTTCGCGCTCAAAACGCTCAGCTCGAAGCTGCTAACGCTGCTCTGACCGGTGACAACGCCGACCTCGCTCGTCGTCTCCGCGAATGCGAAAACCGTCCCGCTCAGGTGGTTAAGGAAGTTGAACAAAACAACACCCTCGAATCTGTTCGCTACGTCTACTACAAGATCGGTTCTTCCAAGATTGCCGCTGACCAACAGCCCAACGTTGAAATGATCGCTTCTTACCTGAAGGCTAACCCCAACGCCACCGTTGCTGTTAACGGTTACGCTTCCAAGGATGGTAATGCCGACAGCAACATCAAGCTCGCTGCCGCTCGTGCAGAAGCCGTTAAGACCATGCTCGTCAACAAGTATGGCATCAAGGCTGACCGCATCAAGGCTCAGGGCAACGGTATCGGCGAAATGTTCAAAGAAGACAGCTGGAACCGTGTTGCTATCTGCATCCTCAACGATGGTGAATAATTCACGATAGTCAACCCCAACCCCAATATAAAAGCCACCCCCAACTCCGGGGGTGGCTTTTTCG
>CAZJWM010000016.1:0-27535 GCA_964549975.1 uncultured Bacteroides sp.
ACCTCCAGCGCAAACGGGCTCAAACGCGCTTCGATGTAACGGCCGGCAGCGGCGCGGTCGCCCGTGAGCACGTTACCCCAGTTACCCTGCGTCTCCACCAACAGCTCCTTCTGGCCCAACTGCACCAGCGCATCGTAGATCGACGCGTCGCCGTGGGGGTGATATTGCATGGTGTTGCCCACGATGTTGGCCACCTTGTTGAATCGGCCGTCGTCGAGGGTCTTCATTGAGTGGAGAATACGTCGTTGCACCGGCTTCAAACCATCGTCGATGGCGGGCACGGCACGCTCAAGAATCACGTAAGACGCATAGTCGAGATACCAACTGCGATACATCGACCGCAATTGATAGCGCACTGCATCTGAGGGTGATGCGCTCATCGGCACCACCTCTTCGGCATCAGACAAAATTTCGTCGCTCATAGTATCAGCAAAATTACAAAAAATATTTGGCAATTGCAAATAGTTGCAAACGAGCGGTGCGGATATGAGTTCACAGATTGAGGGGTGCGAGGACGCGGGCCATCTTGGCGGCGATGGCGTCGTTGCAGAGGTTGCCCAGGGAGCCCACGTGGGTGTGGTCGGCGCGGCGAGTGGGGGTGTAGGTGCCGTGTTGCACTTGCATTCCCACGGTGCGGTAGGCCTCGCGGAAGGGGGTGCCGGAGAGGGTCAGACGGTTGACGTCTTCCACCGTGAAGAGGTAGTCGTATTTCTTGTCGTTGATGATGTCGCGGTTCACGCGGATGTGGTGCAACATGAATGTGGCCATATCCAGGCATGAGCGGAGCTCGGTGGTGGCGGGGAAGGTGATGTCTTTCAGCAGTTGCAGGTCGCGGTTGTAGCCCAGCGGCAGGTTGGCCGTGAGCAGAGCAATTTCGTTGGAGATGGATTGCAGGCGGTTGCACTTGCCGCGCATGATTTCCCACACGTCGGGGTTCTTCTTGTGGGGCATGATGCTGGAGCCGGTGGTGAGTTCGTCGGGGAAGCTGACGAAGCCGAAGTTGCCACACATCCACATGCACACGTCCATGGCCAGGTGGCTCAGCGTGGAGGCCACGGCCGAGATGGCAAACGACACGGCGCGTTCCGTCTTGCCGCGACTCATCTGGGCGGCTACCACGTTGTAGTGGAGGTCGGCAAAGTTGAGCAGTCGGGTGGTCATCTTGCGGTCTAAGGGGAACGACGAACCGTAGCCGGCGGCGGAGCCGAGCGGATTTTGGTTAGTGACGTTGTAGGCGGCCACAAGCTGCTGCATGTCGTCGACCAGCGACTCGGCATAGGCGCCAAACCACAGGCCAAACGACGAGGGCATGGCAATCTGCAGGTGGGTGTAGCCGGGCATCAATACGTCGCGATATTCCTCGCTGAGCTTTTGCAGCTGCTCAAACAGCTCCTTGGTGGAGCGGGCAATGTGGAGCAACTCGTCGCGCATGAAGAGTTTCAGGTCCACCAACACTTGGTCGTTGCGTGAGCGGCCGGAGTGGATTTTTTTGCCAAGGTCGCCCAGACGGCGAGTGAGCATGAATTCCACCTGAGAGTGCACATCTTCCACACCCTCTTCGATGACAAATTCGCCGCGCTCAATTTGGGCGGCAATCTCGTCTAAGGCGCTGAGCAGCGGCTTCAACTCATCTTCTTGGAGCAGGCCAATGCTTTGCAGCATGGTGATGTGAGCCTTTGAACCTTCCACGTCGTAGCGCGCAAGGCGCAGGTCGAGTTCGCGGTCTTGTCCCACGGTGAATTGTTCTATCATTTCGTTAGGCTCGAAGTCCTTGCTCCAAAGTTTGGCTTTGCTCATAGTTGTAGGGTTTTGATGAAGTCGGTGTAAATGTTGATGGCTTGACGTATTTCGTCGATGCCGACATATTCGTCGGCGGTGTGGGAGCGGGCAGAGTCGCCCGGGCCCATTTTCAGAGAGGGGATTAGCGGCATTGCGGCCATGTCGCTCGTGGTGGGCGACACGAAGCATGTGCGGCCCAGCGCCACGGCGGTTTTCACCAGCGGATGGTCAGAGCCGATGGCCGAGGCGCGTATGCGGGTTGAGCGTGGAGTGATTTGGCTGTGGCTGCTCAGAGCCGCGCGAAGCAGCTCCACGGTTTGTTCGTTGGTGTAGGCGTCGGTGGTGCGCACGTCTGCCACGAAGCTACACGCTTCGGGGATGACGTTGTGTTGGCGTCCGGCCTCGATTTGCGTGACGGTCACTTTGATGGGGCCGAGCAGCGCCGAGGTCTTGGGGAATTGAAATTCGCGCAGGCGGTTGATGTCGTCGATGGCATGATAGAGCGCATTGTCGCCCTCGGTGCGGGCGGCATGGCCACCGCGACCGGTCGACATGCCGTCGAGTACCACCAGGCCGCGTTCGCCCACGGCGGCATTCATCTGCGTGGGTTCGCCCACCAGAGCCATATCGATTTTTAGGCCGATTTCCTGCCAGTGGGCTATCAGTGCGCGCAGTCCGCCTTCGCCGGTGACCTCCTCCTCGGCGGAGATGGCCAGCACAAGGTTGACGGGCAGCGACTCAGAGCGCAGGTTGCAGAAGGCCGTGATCAGCGACACCACCGAGGCTCCGGCGTCGTTGCTCCCCAAGCCGTAGAGGCGGTCGCCTTCGATGCAGGGCGTGAAGGGCGGGCGAGTGTAGGCCGGCGAGGGTTTCACCGTGTCGTGATGCGAATTCAGCAGCAGGGTGGGGCGCTCGGGGTCGAATGTGTCGGCCACGGCCCACACGTTGTTGCCCATTCGGCGCGGCTCCACGCCCATTGGGGATAGAAAATCCGCTATGATTTCGGCTGTGGCGCCCTCCTCTCGCGAGAGCGAGGGGGTGGCGATGAGTCGTTGCAACAGAGCTATGGCGTCTTCGTGGGTCATGCTTTGATGGTGGTTCCGGCGGTGTGGTCGGTCAGTGAGCGAGAATGTTTGATGATGACGGAGGATACTCCGGCGCCTACGGTGCGCAGCGCATTTTCCAGTTTGGGGAGCATCCCGGAGTGGACGGTGCCCTCGGCTTTGAGTCGGGCAAAGCTTTCGGCGTCGACAGTGGGAATCACCGACGTCGGATCGTCGACGTCGAGCATCACCCCGGCCTTCTCAAAGCAGTAGATCAGCTCCGTAGGCTCCTTGGCGGCCAATGCCGTGGCCACGCTCGAGGCGATGGTGTCGGCGTTGCAATTGAGCATATTTCCGACGCCGTCGTGGGTCAGAGCGCAAAACACCGGAGTGACGCCCTGATCCAGCAGCGCGACAATCAAGTCGGCGTTCACACGGTCGATGTCGCCCACAAATCCGTAGTCAATCGGCTTGGCGGGACGGCGGTGGGCGACGATGACGTTGCCGTCGGCGCCGCTCAAGCCTATGCTGTTGCAACCCTTGGATTGCAGCTGAGCCACGATGCGCTTGTTGATCAATCCGCCGTAGACCATTGTCACCACGTCGATGGTTTGCGCGTCGGTGACGCGTCGGCCCTCAATCATCTTAGTTTGGATGCCCAGGGCCGAGGATATCTGTGTGGCCACCTTGCCGCCGCCGTGCACCAGCACTTTTCTGCCGGGCATTGCGGCAAAGTCGGCAATGAATGCGCGCAGTTCGTCGGGGTTGTCGATGACGTTTCCGCCGATTTTCACCACAGTGGTCATAGCGATTCCAGCAGGCGTTTGATGACGGTTTGCGCGGAGATTTCGCGGTTGGCGGCTTCGGGGATGACGATGCTGCGCGGCGATTCAATCACGTCGTCGGTGACGATCATGTTGCGGCGCACCGGCAGGCAGTGCATGAAGCGGGCGTTGTTGGTCAGCGCCATCTTGCGGGCATCGACGGTCCAAGCGCGGTCGGTGTTGATCACCTTGCCGTAGTTGGGGTCGGTGTAGGCCGACCAGTTTTTGGCGTATATGAAGTCGGCACCCTCAAAGGCGTGGTCTTGGTTGTAGTCCACACGGGCGCGGCCCACGAATGCGGGGTCGAGCTCGTAGCCCTTGGGGTGGGTGATGACGAAGTCGTAGTCGGTGGCATTCATCCATTCGGCAAAGGAGTTGGCCACGGCCTGAGGCAGCGACTTGGGGTGGGGGGCCCAGGTGAGCACCACCTTGGGGCGGCGCACCTCCTTAAACTCCTCGATGGTGATTAAGTCGGCAAACGATTGCAGCGGATGGCGCGTGGCCGCTTCCATGCTGAACACGGGCCGACCGCTGTAGCGGATAAACTGCTCCAGGATGCGCTCCTCGTAGTCTTCGAGTTTGTCTTTCAGTCCGGCGAAAGCACGCACGCCGATGATGTCGCAATAGGAGGCCATCACCGGGATTGCTTCCAGCAGATGTTCGGCCTTGTCGCCGTCCATCACCACGCCGCGCTCCGTCTCCAGCTTCCAAGCGCCCTGATTGACGTCGAGCACCATCACGTTCATGCCGAGATTCATGGCGGCTTTCTGGGTGCTCAGACGGGTGCGCAGGCTGGAATTGAAAAAGAGCATCAGCAGGGTGCGGTTTTTGCCAAGATGCTGATATGCAAAGCGGTTGCGCTTGATTTCGAGGGCTTCGGCCACGGCATCGTTGAGATTGCCGATGTCGGCCACGCAGGTAAACTTTTTCATCACAACAATTGTTTCAGAGCGGTTAAGAATTTGTCGGCCTCGGCTTTGCCGATGGTCAGGGCGGGGAGCAGACGCACGGTGTGAGCGCCGGCGCCTCCGGTGAAGACGTGTTGCTCAAAGAGCAGACGGCGGCGAAGGTCGCTGCCGGAACCTTCCACGTCGATGCCAATCATCAGACCGCGACCGCGCACGTCGGCCAAAGCCTCGATTTTGCGCAGCTCGCCGAGCAGATATTCGCCCACGTTGGCAGCATTGGCGATGAGGCCTTCTGATTCGATGACGTCGAGCACGGCGATGGCGGCGGCGCAAGCCAGATGGTTGCCGCCGAAGGTGGTGCCGAGCATACCCTTGCGGGCTTCAAATTGCGGGCCGATGAGCACGCCGCCCATCGGGAAACCGTTGGCAATGCCTTTGGCCACGGTGATGATGTCGGGGCGAATGCCGGAATATTGGTGGGCAAAGAAGCGACCGGTGCGGCCGTAGCCCGATTGGATTTCGTCGAGCACCAACACCACTCCCAGTCGCTGCGTGAGTTCGCGGAGCTGACGCAGGAAGTCGTCGCCGGGCATTTGGATGCCGGCCACGCCCTGGATGCCCTCGATGATCACGGCGCAAAATTCGCCCGACGAGAGCTTTTGCTCCACGGCGGCGATGTCGCCCAGCGGGGCAAATTCCACGTTGGAGGTGGCGTTGAAGGGCGATTGGATGGCGGGATTGTCGGTGGCGGCAACGGCGCCGGAGGTGCGGCCGTGGAAGGCGCGCGAGAAGGCCAAGACGCGAGAGCGGCCGGTGTGGAACGACGCCAGTTTCAGTGCGTTTTCGTTGGCTTCGGCGCCGGAATTGCACAGAAAGAGGCTATAGTCGTCGTAGCCGCTGACGCGGCCCAGACGTTCGGCCAACTGCTCCTGCAGCGAATTGTGCACGGAGTTGGAGTAGAAACCCAGTTGGGCCACCTGATTGCTCACGGCCTCCACGTAGCGCGGATGAGCGTGGCCGATGGAGATGACGGCGTGGCCGCCATAGAGGTCGAGATATTTTGTGCCGTCGGCGGTGAAGACGTAGTTGCCTTCGCCTCTGACGGGTTCAATGTCGTAGAGTGAATAAACGTCGAAAAGTTTCATCGTCAGAATCCTGAGGGTTTGAGATTTAGACCGGCGCGTTCATCGAGGCCGCACATCAGATTGAGGTTTTGCACGGCTTGACCGGAGGCGCCTTTCAGCAAGTTGTCGATGGTGGAGAGGATGAGCAGTTTGGAGCCGTGTTTCTCCACGGAGAGCAACGCCTTGTTGGTGTTGACCACCTGCTTCATGTCGACCGACACGGGCAGAACGTGGGTGAACGCTGCGTCGGCATAGAAGTTCTGATAGAGAGCGGTGGCTTCCTCTTGGGTCAGCGGACAGTCGGTGTAGATGGAGGCGAAGATGCCACGGGCAAAGTTGCCGCGCATCGGCACGAAGTTAATCTGCTCGCGCGAGAATCCCTCCTGAAGTTGCGCCAACGAGCGCGAAATTTCCGCTAAGTGTTGGTGGGAGAAGGCTTTGTAGACCGATAGGTTGTCGGCTCGCCAGCTGAAGTGGGTGGTGGCTCCGGGTTTCACTCCGGCGCCGGTGGAGCCGGTCAGTGCGGTGATGTGCACTTCGCCTTGGAGCAATCCGGCCGAGGCCAGCGGCAGCAGGCCGAGTTGCAGAGCCGTGGCAAAGCAGCCGGGGTTTGCCACGCGCGTGGCGCCGACAATGCGGCTGCGGTTGAGCTCGGGCAGACCGTAGACAAAACCGTCGGATTCGTCGCGGAAGTCTTGCGCCAGGTCGATGATGCGCACCGATGAGGGGATGGCGTGCTCCTGCAGGAACGTGCGGCTGAAGCCGTGGGCCGAGCAGATGAAGAGCACGTCGATGGCCGAGAAATCAAGAGAGTCGGTGAAGCGCAAATCGGTGTCGCCCCACAGACCCTCGTGGATTTGGCTGATGAGTTGGCCTGCCTGCGATGAGGAGTTGACCCAGCTCACTTGCACATTAGGATGGTGGATGAGCAGTCGCAGGAGCTCACCGGCCGTGTAGCCGGCGCCACCCACGATGCCCACCTTCAGAGCGTTGCTCATTTGCCGTTACGTTTTTGCACGTTGTGGTAAATCTTCATCTGGTTGGCCAGAATCTTGGTGAATCCCTTCACGTCGTCGGCAGTCCAAGCCTTGTTGACTTCGCCATATTCGCCGAAGTCGGTCTTCATCAGGTCGTAGGGCGTGGTGACGCCAATCATTGAGAAGGAGTAGGGGCGGAGTTGGAGTTCCACCATGCCGCTGACGTTGCCTTGAGTGCTGGCCAGGAAAGCTTCCATGTCGCGCATCACGGGTTCGAGATATTGCGCTTCGTGGAGGAACATGCCATACCACGTGGCAATCTGGTCTTTCCAATACTGTTGCCACTTGGTGAGGACGTGCTTCTCCAGCATCTTGTGGGCGGCGATGATGAGCATCGGGCCGGCGGCTTCGAAGCCCACGCGGCCTTTGATGCCGATGATGGTGTCGCCGATGTGCATGTCGCGGCCGATGCCGAAGCGCGAGCCGATTTCGTTGACCAGATTGATGAGGTTCACGCGATTGGAGTCGGTGATGCCGTTCACGGCCGAGAGCTCGCCTCTAACGAATGCGAGCTGCATCTTTTCGGGCTTGGTTTCGGTGACCTGCGAGGGGTAGGCTTCTTCGGGCAGAGTCAGCTCGGAGTGGAGGGTCTCTTTGCCGCCGATGCTGGTGCCCCAGAGGCCTTTGTTGATGGAATATTCCATCTTCTTGAAGTCGGCGGTGAAGCCGTGACTTCTCAGATATTCGATTTCATATTCGCGGGTGAGGGTGAGGTCGCGGGTGGGGGTGATGATCTCAATCTCAGGGGCGAGGATTTGGAACGTGAGGTCGAAGCGCACTTGGTCGTTGCCGGCACCGGTGGAGCCGTGGGCCACTGCATCTGCGCCGATTTTCTTGGCGTATTCGATGATGGCAATGGCTTGGAATGTGCGTTCCGACGACACGGAGATGGGATACGTGCCGTTGCGCAACACGTTGCCGTAGACCATATAGCGGATGCTGCGGTTATAGTAGTCTTGAGTCACGTCGAGGGTGGCGTGGGAGGTGGCGCCGAGGGCCATGGCACGTTCTTCGATGGCTGCAAGTTCGCTTTCGGAGAATCCTCCGGTGTTGGCGATGGCGGTGTGCACCTCGTAGCCGAGGTCTTCAGAGAGATACTTCACGGCGAACGACGTGTCCAAACCGCCGCTGAACGCCAATAACACTTTTTTCTTTTTCATTTTGGAAACAGATTTTACTTTAGATGCAGCCACTTTGTGAGCTTATTTTTAAGGAGTATACGATAGGGGGTGAGTCGGCTATTGTTGGTCGGCATGGTTTGTTTGGGGTCGTAGAGCATGCCGGTGCAGAGGCATTTGGTGCGATTGTTTCGCTCCAGAATGTCGTAGTTGCAGCAGCCCT
Source organism: uncultured Bacteroides sp. (assembly GCA_964549975.1). Taxonomy (GTDB): domain Bacteria; phylum Bacteroidota; class Bacteroidia; order Bacteroidales; family Muribaculaceae; genus UBA3263. The sequence continues at coordinate 8,057 of CAZJWM010000016.1, forward strand.
GACAACCTTTCCAAAACTGGTCGTCGTCGGTGAGTTCGGAGAAAGTCACCGGGATGTAACCCAGGCGCGTGTTGAGTTTCATCACGGGCAGGGATGTGGTGATGCTGAAGATTTTGGCAAATGGGAAACGAAGACGAGCAAGTTCAAACGTCTTCTGCTTGATTCGGGCAGCCAGGCCCATGTGACGATATTCGGGGTCGACAATCAGACCTGATGTGGCCACATAGTCGCCGTGGCCCCAGCATTCAATGTAGCTGAAGCCCACGAGCTTTTCACCGTCGAGAGCCACCACGGCTTTGCCGCCGGTGATTTTTTTGGCAATGTATTCGTTGGAGCGTTTTGCAATACCGGTGCCGCGTTGCAGGGCAGACTCGTAGATGAGCGTGCAGATGCGTTCGGCGTGGACAGCATGTTTCTCCTCCGCAAATTCCACTGTAATGTTGCTGGCGTTCATTCGCAATCTAAAAGGATACTTGCTTATATTACAACTTAAAGGCTCATAATGCGTTATTAAATAGATAGATAGCAGAGCTCACTCCGCGTGGTAGAGCCTCTTGACCACACTGAGTGAGCGCTTTTTCTTGCGGCAAAGATACTGAAATAAATTGGAAAATAGCTGTTTTTATGGTAAAAAAGTGTAAAATTTGGGAAAAATCTACAGATATTTGGTGGAGAAAATAAGTTTTTGTAATTTTGGGGTGCCGTTTTATTAACCAAGAGCGGTTCACGCTCCCTACCCCAAAAGTAGGTAACTTATTATGATTGACCAAGATTTTAGCGATATAGCCCCTTACGACGACAATAATTTCTATGAACATTTGAAGTCGCTTGTGAAAGAACCGGGGTTTGAGCACGCCGTGAAATGGGTGATGCCTGACGTGGACTACGCTGACTTTGCCGCCAAGCTGTTGGCAGTAAAGAGTCAGCGAGACTTCCAACACGATGTGATGGCCTCATTTCTGGAAATGCTCGAAGCAAACACCACAGGTGGTATTTCCTGCGAAGGGTTTGAAAACTACGACCCTTCGAAATGTTACACACTCATCACCAACCATCGCGACATAGTGCTCGACGCATCGTTTCTCAACCTCTGCCTGATGCGTCACGGCAAACCAACTTGCGAAATTGCCATTGGCAACAATTTGCTCATATTCCCGTGGATTAACGACTTGGTGCGCGTCAACAAGAGTTTCATCGTGAAACGCGACACGGGCACGCGCGGAGCCCTCGAGGCTGCGCAACATCTCTCGGCATATATCCACTATGCCATCACGCGCAAACACCAGAGCGTGTGGATTGCCCACCGCGAAGGTCGCGCCAAGGATAGCGACGACCGCACTCAAGACAGCCTCATCAAGATGCTGGGCTTGGCCGGCGAAGGCTCTGCGGTGGAACACGTGGCGCAGGTGAACCTGATGCCCGTGACCATCAGCTACGAATTCGACCCCAACGACTATCTGAAGGTGCGCGAATTTCTGCTCAAACGCCGCGACCCGGAATATCGCAAGAGCCAGCAAGACGACCTGTTGAGCATGGAGACCGGCCTGCTGCAACACAAGGGCCGTGTGCACTTTGCCATGAGCCAATGCATCACCCCGCAGATTCTCGAGCAGCTCGAAGCTGATGCCGACCGCAGCACCGTGGCCCACACCGTGGCCTCGCTGGTGGATGCCTCCATTCATGCCAACTATCGCCTCTTCCCCATCAACTATATAGCCTACGACTCCCTCACCGGCGAGCACCGCTTTGCCGACCGCTACACCGCCGAGGAGTTGGCCTCCGTCACGGAATACGTGGCCGGGCAGTTGGCCAAGGTTGATGTCCCCGATTTGACCGACGACGAGTTGGCCTATATGCGCGAGATGATGCTCACCATGTATGCCAATCCGCTACGAAACAGACTCAAACTCTGAAACAAGACAAAGCAAACGTTTGCAAACTTGCCTTACCACACATATTAAATATATAAGTTAGTTAAGTGAAAATGCCGATTATAGTGCTGGTGGTGACGCTGCTCCTGCAGCTTGCGATTGATGGCTATTGGTTTATGGTGGCCATGCGTCGCACTCACCGCGGACTCTTTTGGCCCAAAGCGCAACTTTGGGCAAGTGGCTTTTTCGTGCTTTATATTATTGTGTTGTGGCTGATTCCGCATCTGTCGGCGAGCGACACCGCCGCGCTGGTGCAGATGTGGATGTGGTTCATCTATCTTTCGATTTACCTTTTCCGCCTCGTGGGCACCATCTTCGATATGCTCTCGAAGTTGCCGCGTCTGTGGAGCCGGCGCCGCTGGCCCTGGCTCTCTAAGCTGGGCGTGGTGGCCGCCACGGCCCTGTTTCTCACCCTCTGGTGGGGCGCTCTGGTCAACCGCTATCAGGTGCAAGTGCGTGCCGTGGTGGTCGACGTGGAGAATCTCCCCGAGAGTTTCGACGGCTATCGCATAGCTCAAATCAGCGACCTCCATCTCGGCGGCTTCGGCTCGGACACCACATTCGTTCACTCGCTGGTGGAACAAGTCAACGCCCTGCGCCCCGACCTGATAGTCTTCACCGGCGACATAGTGACGCGCCGCGCAAGCGAATTGGAGCCGATGGTTGCGCCGCTGAGCCGACTGCAGTCGCGCGACGGCGTGGTCTCCATTCTGGGCAACCACGACTATGGCGACTATTGCCGCTTCGACGATCCTCTGGCCAAAGAGGAAAACATCGAATGGCTCATGGATTTGCAAATTGAAATGGGCTGGGAGCTGCTCACCAACTCCACCACCTGGCGCTACGGCGACATCCCCGGCGACTCCATTGCCATCATTGGTATGCACAACTGGGGCGAACCGCCGTTTTCCACCCTTGGCAACCTCCAAGAGTCTTATCCCACCTTGGGCGACAGCGTCACAAAAATCCTGCTGACGCACAATCCCGAATATTGGCGTCGCTACGTGGCCCACAATCCCAAGCTCAACATAGCCCTGACACTGAGCGGCCACACCCACGCCATGCAGATTCAATTGGGCAATTTCAGCCCCGCCATGTGGCGCTATCCCACCTGGGGCGGCCTCTATCAGAGTGCCGACGGCCGCCGTCCGCTCTACGTGAACATCGGCGCCGGCGAAGTGGGCTGGCCGGCACGCATCGGTGCTCGCCCCGAAATCACATTGATTACACTAAACAAACCGCATAAATCAAACCCCACAAAGTGAGAATCCCCACCACAGATCTCCCCTCCATCATCGGAGACGACCTCAACATCGCGCGAAAGTATGTCAACGCCACCATCAAACTCTTTGACGATGGCGCCACAATCCCTTTCATTGCCCGCTATCGCAAGGAAGCCACCGGCGGACTTGACGAAGTGAAGATCCACAGCATCAAAATGCGTCTGGACAGCTTGCGCGAGTTTCTCAAACGTCGTGAGTTCGTTGTCAACGCCATTCGCGAGGCAGGAGCCCTGACCGACGAATTGGCCGAACGCATTGAACGCACGCTCGATCCGGCTGTTTTGGAAGATATTTACGTGCCATTCAAACCTCGCCGCCGCACCAAGGCCGAAGCCGCTCGCGAGCGCGGCCTCGAACCGCTGGCCCGCATTGTCATGGCGCAAAACATCGACAAGCCGCACACCGTGGCCAAGAAATTCGTCAAGCCCGCCGAACTCAACGACGCCGACGAAGCCCTGGCCGGTGCCTGCGACATCATTGCCGAATGGGTGAGCGAAAGCGAGAAGGCTCGCACTCTCGTGCGTCAGCGCTATCTGCGCAGCGCCACCATCACCTCCACTCGCAATCCCAAGGGTGAGGATCCCAACGGCGAATATGCCAACTACTACGAATTTTCGTCGCCTCTGCGCCTGTGCGTATCTCACCGCTATCTGGCCATCCGCCGCGGCGAAGAGGCCGGAGTGCTCAAGGTGAGCATCAACATCGACGACAATGAGATGGTAGACCGCCTCTGCCGCATGTTCGTGAAGAGCGATGCCGAATTTGCCGTGGCCGATCTGGTGCGCACCGCCGTGCGCGACGGTTATCGCCGCCTGCTGCGCCCGTCGATTGAAACCGAAGTGGCCAACTCCATGAAGGAGAAAGCCGACGCCGCAGCCATAGACCTCTTCTCCGACAATCTGCGTCAACTTCTGTTGGCTCCGCCCATGTTCGGCAAGCGAGTGATGGGTATAGACCCCGGTTTTGAATCGGGCTGCAAAATTGCCTGCCTCGACGAAAACGGCAACCTGCTGGCCGTCGACGCCATATTCCCCAACCCGCCGCATTGCGACTATCATGGCGCCACCTACACCGTCTGCTCCATGGTCGACGCTTTCGGCATCGACGTCATTGCCATCGGCAGTGGCACCGGCGGCCGCGAAACCGAGAAATTTCTCGCCTCGTTGCGCTATCCGCGCTACGTGCAGCTCGCCATGGTGAGCGAAGACGGTGCGTCGGTTTACAGTGCATCCGAGATTGCTCGCGAAGAATTTCCCGACCTTGACGTGACAATGCGTGGGGCAGTGTCCATCGGTCGGCGCCTTCTCGACCCTCTGGCCGAGTTGGTGAAAATTGAGCCCAAAAGCATTGGGGTGGGGCAGTATCAGCACGACGTGGACCAGAATCGCCTGCGCGAAGCTCTGGAATACACCATCGAATCGTGTGTCAACTCCGTGGGCGTTAACGTCAACACAGCCTCGTCGGCCCTGCTGCAATATGTCAGCGGCATCGGCCCGTCGTTGGCCCGCTATATCGTGGAATATCGTCAGGCCAACGGCCCATTCAAGGAGCGCGGCGAACTGATGAACGTCTCTCGCATGGGCGTGAAAGCCTACGAACAGTGTGCAGGCTTCTTGCGCATCTCCGGCGGCACAAATCCGCTTGACAACACCGGCATCCACCCCGAAGTCTATCCCGTGGTGGAGCAGATGGCGCGCGACGTGCGCACCACCACCGCCTCGCTCATCGGCAACCAGGCCGCCGTGGGCCGCATCGTCATAGCCAACTATCTCACCAAGACCGTGGGCGAACCCACCCTGCGCTACATCATCTCCGAACTGCTCAAGCCCACACGCGACCCGCGCGACGAGGCCGATCCCTTCTCCTACGACGCCACCATCAATAGCATCAACGACCTGCGCCCCGGCATGGAGGTGACCGGCAAGGTGAACAACATCACTGCCTTCGGCGCCTTCGTGGATCTCGGCATCAAGGAGAACGGCCTGCTCCACATCTCGCAGATGAGCGACCGCTTCATCAGTTCGCCCTTTGAGGTGGTGCGCATGGACCAGGAGATTCGTGCCCGAGTGCTCGACGTGGACTACGAGCGCGGCCGCATTGCTCTGACTCTGAAACAAGGTTGATGGAGGCTCAGCAACCCCGCCAAATGCATCAAATGATTGTGAGCCTCGGCTCCAATACGCCCGACCGCAGCGAGCGTATGGCCGGGGCTTTGCGCTGGCTCCGTCAGACCTGCGGCGTGGAATATGCCTCCGAGGTCTACAACACCCGTGCCCATAGCGGCTGCGCGCCTGACTATCTGAATCAGGTGGTGGTGGTCCGTTCGGCCACCTCGCCGGCCGACTTCCAAGCGCTCTGCAAAGACTATGAGCGAGAGCAGGGACGCACCCCCGAGCAGAAGCGTTGCGGCTGCGTTTGCGTCGACTTAGACGTGATGTGGAGCGACGGTCTGTGGCTCCGTCCCAACGAAAAGGAGTTGCCATATTTTGTGCAAGGTTTCGCCCAAGTGCAGATTTTCCTATCAAAATGATTGAAAATTGCGAAAAAATGCGTAATTTTGTCGGCTGAAATCCTATGATTCATAAATTATGGAGCTAATCGACTCATTAGATAGAAAGATTCTGAGCATCGTCATTCGCAATGCTCGCATACCTTCGAAAGATGTGGCCGCCGAGTGTGGCGTGAGCCGTGCCGCCGTTCATCAGCGCTTGCAGCGCATGATGGATATGGGCATCATTTTGGGTTCGGGCTATAAGGTTAATCCCAAGTATCTCGGCTTCCGCACCTGCACCTATATAGGTGTGAACCTGGAGCGCGGCGCTATGTATCGCGACGCCATCCCCTACCTGGAGCAGATCCCGGAAATCATTGAGTGTCACTACACCACCGGCCCCTACACCATGCTCATCAAACTCTATGCTCGCGACAACGAGCACCTGATGCAGCTTCTGAACGACCGCATTCAGATGATTCCCGGCGTGACCGGCACGGAAACCCTCATTTCACTCGACCACAGCATCGACCGCGAGCTGCCCATCTTGCAGACAGCCCCCGAAGAGGTGCAGCAATAACGCCAGCGCGCAGCCATGTCTGAAGAGCCTTCGATGAATGAAAAATGGACCGAGATAGAACTCCTGCCCGAATGGGAAGAGGAGTTCTACGACGTCTACACCGCCAAGAAATATGGCCGCTGGCTCATGCTCAAAACCTTGAAGCCGCAGCTGCGCGGTGTGCCCGAATATGAGGCGATGTTGGAGCGCGAGTTCGACGTGCGCTACAATCTGGCCCATGCGCATATCATCATGATTAACGACTTGGAGGAGGTGCCCGGCCTTGGCCGCTGCATCATCACCGACGACGTCTATGGCGACTCCCTGCGCAAACTCATCGACAATGGCAAGGTCACTCCCGAGATTGTCCACAAAATCACCCATCAGCTCGTGGAGGCCATCGACTATGTGCAGACCAACCACATTGTGCATCACCCCATTCGCCCCGAACGTGTGATTTTCACTGAAAATGTGCAAAATCTGAAACTCATCGACGTGGGCTTCGACCAAAAAAATTCACTTGCTCCGGCAGAAATCACCGACGATGTGCGCGCCTTTGGTCAGGTGCTCACCGAGGCCCTCGACGCTTGTCCGGCGGCCGACACCGCCCGGCTGCGCGCCGTGGCCGACTGCTGCCTGAGTCCGTTTCCCTATCAGAGCGTGCAGAGCTTGCAGATGGCTCTGGCGGGAAACTCAGCCCGACGGTTTTACGTTACCATCATCGCGGTTTTGGCCGTGACGGTGGCTTTGTTGTGCGCTATTTTGTTGCTCAATCCACAACCCAACTAAAACTCTTATCACATCCCCAAATTTACGCTATGTCAGTAGAAATTCGTGAAATTCCGTTGACCAAAAGCGCTCTGCGCAAGTTCGTTCAGTTTGCCATCGACCTCTACGACGGCAACGACTGCTACGTTCCGCCGTTGCGCTCCGACGATGTCAACACGCTTCTCCCCTCCTTTAATCCCGCTTTCGACTTCTGCGAAGCCGTGGCTTATATGGCTTTCCGCGACGGAAAACCGGTGGGGCGTATTGCCGGCATTGTCAATACAGCCGTCAACGAGCGCACCGGAAGCCGCGATTGCCGCTTCGGTTTCGTGGATTTCATCGACGACAATGAGGTGGTGGATGCCCTGTTTGACGCCGTGAAGGCGTGGGGCCGCTCCAAGGGGCTGACCTCGCTGGTGGGCCCGCTCGGCTTCACCGACATGGACCACGAAGGCGCCCTGATTGAGGGCTACGACCAAGAGGGCACCATGAGCACCATCTACAACTATCCCTACTACATCAAACACTACGAGCGCTTGGGCTTCCAAAAGGATGCCGACTGGGTGGAATTTCGCATCACCATTCCTCAAGAGATTCCCGAAAAGATGCAGCGCATCGCCGACATTGTGCGTCGCAAGTATGGCTTGCAAACCATCCAATGCACCTCGCGAAAGGCTCTGAAAGAGGAGTTCGGTCGTCCGCTCTTCGACTGCATCAACCGCGCCTACGACAAGCTCTACGGCTATTCGCCGCTGACTCCCCGCCAGATTGAACATTATATTGGCATGTATCTCGGCCTGATTCGCCTGGATAATATATGTGTCATTGCCGATGCCAACCGCAAGCTTGTGGGCATAGGCATTGCGCTGCCCTCGCTTTCGTCGGCCCTGCGCAAGAGCAAAGGTCGTCTGTTTCCCACCGGATGGTGGCCTCTGCTGAAGTCGCTCAAGTTTAAGGGCACCAAGGTGGTGGACCTGCTGCTGGTGGCCATCGACCCTGAATATCAGGGCAAAGGCGTCAACGCCCTGCTCTTCACCGAGCTGATTCCAAAGTTCAACGCCTGCGGCTACACCGAGTCGGAGACCAATCCCGAGCTTGAAGACAACTCCAACGTGCAGCTTCAGTGGCAATACTTTGAGCATCGCCAACATAAGCGTCGCCGCTCCTATCGCACCCCCATTGATTGATGGGGTGGGGTGGTGGTTGCAATTTTAGGCATTTTCACATTTTACAAACGTATCTCAAAGTGTTGACAAAACTGCCATTTTGCGACCAAAATAGCCGAAAACCAAATTTTTTGTCGAAAAAATGACAAAAAGTTTGGCAGTTTCGAATAGTATTATTAAATTTGCAAATCCAACAGCATCAAAACCGAGGGTGCTTTTGTTATTCCTGAGGGCAAAAAGTGCTGAAACGGAGTCTTAAATTAAATATATTTTAACTGATAATACATCATTCTCGTAACAAGTCCTATGGGTAAAAAGTTAATGTTTCTACTCGTATCCTTGCTGGTGAGTCTGAGCCTTGCGGCTGAGATCACCGTCACGGGTACCGTGGTGGACAAGGCCGACAATGAGCCGATTCCCGGTGTAACTGTTCAGGTCAAGGGCAAACCTGCGATTGCCACCGCCACCGACATCGACGGACACTTCACACTTAAAGTCCCGTCAGAGAGTTCAGTTCTCTTGTTCAAGTTCATTGGTATGAATGAGCTGGAACACAAGGCCTCGACCTCTGCCTTGCATATCGCTATGGAAGGCAACTCACAGCAACTTAACGAAGTTGTGGCTCTGGGTATGGCCAACACCGATAAACGTCTGTTCACCGGTGCCACCACCAAGATTAGTGCCGAGGATTCGCGCCTGAGCGGTGTGAGCGACATCTCCCGTTCGCTGGAAGGCCGCGCAGCCGGTGTTTCCGTGCAAAACGTGAGCGGCACCTTCGGCACCGCGCCCAAGATTCGCGTTCGTGGTGCCACGTCCATCTACGGTTCGTCGAAGCCCCTGTGGGTGGTCGACGGTGTGATCCTTGAAGACAACGTTAGCATTGATGCCGACGCTCTTTCAAGCGGTGACGCCGAGACCCTTATTGCATCGGCCATTGCCGGTTTGAGCGCAGACGACATCGAGTCGTTCCAGATTCTGAAGGATGGTTCCGCCACATCTATCTATGGTGCACGCGCCATGGCCGGTGTGATTGTGGTCACCACCAAGCAAGGTCGCTCGGGCCACACATCTATTAACTATAGCGGTGAACTCACCTACCGCCTCAAGCCCAGCTATCGCAACTTCAACATCTGTAACTCTCAGGAGCAGATGAGCATCTATCGCGAAATGGAACGCAAAGGTTGGCTGAGCTTCGCTTCGCTGGCCAACAGCAGCTCCAGCGGTGTGTATGGCACGATGTATAAACTCATCAACACCTACGACCCCGTGAGCGGCACCTACGCTCTGGCCAACACCGAAAGCGCCCGCAACGGTTATCTGCGTGAAGCCGAGATGCGCAACACCGACTGGTTTGACCTGCTCTTCAACAGCAACCTCGTGCAAAACCACTCCGTGAGCATCACCGGCGGTACAGATCGCGGTAACTTCTACACCTCCTTCTCCTATATGAACGATCCGGGTTGGACTCTTTCGAGCGACGTTGAGCGTTACACCTTCAACGCCAACGCCTCCTACAATCTGAGCCGCACCCTGAAAGTGACCCTCCGCACCAACGACAGCTATCGTAAGCAAACCGCTCCCGGTACGCTGAGCCAAGACGTTGACGTGGTGAGCGGTACCGTGAGCCGTAGCTTCGACATCAACCCCTATAGCTACGCCCTGAACACCTCGCGTACCACCGACCCCAACGCCACCCTCACTCGCAACTACACCGACTTCAACATCTTCGATGAATTGAAGCAAAACTATATCGACCTCAACATGGTCGACGTCAAGTTCCAAGGTGAACTCGAATACAAGCCCATCGTTGGCTTGACCCTGAATGCTCTGGGTTCGTATCGCTACACCTCCACCACTCAGGAACACTACGTGAAAGACAGCTCCAACCAAGCTGAAGCCTATCGCGCCGGTGTCTATCCCGAGAACTCCACCATCCGCTCCTCCAACCCCTACCTCTACACCGACCCCGACGACTCCAACTCACTGCCTATCTCAGTGTTGCCTTCGGGTGGTATCCTCTATCACACTCTGTGGGCAATGACGCAGACCGACTTCCGCGCCACCGCCAACTACACCAAGGATATCGACGGCAAATATCTTATTAATGTGTTTGCCGGTATGGAAGCCGGTAAGATCGACCGCCACACCGAATCGTTCCAAGGCTGGGGTATCTGCTACGACAATGGTAACCTCCCCTTCACCGATTGGAAGCTCTTCAAGCAGATGGGCGAAGAAAACGGCGTGTACTACTCCGACGACTGGACCCACTCTCGCTCGCAAGCCTACTTTGCAATGGCTTCGTTCATGTATGACAACCGCTACATCGTCAACGGCACCTATCGCTACGAAGGTTCCAACAAGCTGGGCCGCGCCACCAAGAGCCGCTGGTTGCCCACATGGAACGTATCCGGCGCATGGAACGCCCACAACGAAGCATGGTTTGCCAACCCCGTGCTCTCCACCGCCAAGCTGCGTCTGAGCTACTCGCTCACCGCTGATGCCGGTCCCGCTTCCGTGAGCAACGCTCTGGCCGTTTACTATCCCTCCAAGCCCTGGCGTCAAGACACCGATGCCTACGAGCAGGCCCTCTATCTGAGCGACCTGGCCAACAGCGAACTCACCTACGAAAAGAAGCACGAGTTTGACCTCGGTGTGGACCTCGGTTTCATCAACAACCGCATCAACCTGGAATTTGACTGGTATACCCGTAACAACTACGACCTGATTGGCCAAATCTACACTCAGGGCGTGGGCGGTGTGACCCGCAAATATGCCAACGTTGCCTCGATGAAGAGCCACGGCGTGGAATTCACCCTGAGCACCAACAACATCCAAACTCGCAACTTCTCGTGGAACACCGACTTCACATTCTCCTATAGCAAGAACAAGATCACCGACCTTCAGAGCCGCTCGCGCGTCATCGACCTCGTGCAGGGCACCGGTTACCCCTTGGAGGGCTACCCCGTGCGCGCCATCTTCTCGATTCCCTTCGCCGGCTTGACTGAAGACGGTCTGCCTCAGATCATCAACGAAAACGGCGAAGTCACCACCTACGACATCAACTTCCAGGAATGGGAAAACCTCGACTTCCTGGTGTATGAAGGTCCCGTGGATCCGCCCTTCACCGGTGGTTTCGGCAACACGTTCCACTATCGCGACTTCGACCTGAACATCTTCATGACCTATGCCTTCGGCAATGTGGTTCGTCTGGACCCCGTGTTCTCCGCATCGTATAGCGACTTGGATGCAATGCCTCGCGAATTCATGAACCGCTGGGTGAACTCCGGTGATGAACTCTACACCACCATCCCCGCCATCGCTTCGCGTCGTCAATACTACAACAACACTCAGATCTCCTACGGCTACAACGCCTACAACTACTCCACCGAGCGTATCGCCAAGGGCGACTTCATCCGCCTGAAGGAAGTGGCTCTGACCTACCGCATGCCTCAGACCGTGTTGAAGGCCCTGCGCATCAACTCCGCTTCGGTGAAACTGAGTGCCACCAACCTCTGTCTGCTCTATGCCGACAGCAAGCTCAACGGCCAAGACCCTGAGTTCTTCAATTCCGGCGGTGTGGCTATGCCTAACCCTCGCCAGTTTACCTTCACTCTTAAATTCGGCCTCTAAAGATGAAATTACAGAAACTGACATATAGCTTGCTCGCTGCGCTGGTTGCCCTGGGGGCAACCTCCTGCTCCGACTTCCTCGACACCCCCACCGACACCCGCGTGGAGCTCAAGACCACCGAACAGCTGCGCATGCTGCTGGTCACCGGTTACCCCTCGACCAACTATGCTTGGCCTTGCGAAATCGAGAGCGACAACCTCGAGGACAACAACACCCCCGACTCCGACGGTCTGCGCTACAACCTCAGCAGCTACAACCGCGGCGACGATGAGATGTTTCGCTGGGAAACCTGCGAAAGCAACACCGACAACGACTCGCCCTCAAGCATCTGGGAAGGCATGTATGCCTCTATCGCCACTGCCAACGCCGTGCTCGAAAAGCTCGACGAATTCCAAAAGGATCAAGACGGCGTGCTCGACGACACTCAGAGCGCCATCCGCGGCGAGGCTCTGATGATTCGCGCCTACGGCCACTTCATGCTGGCTCAGGTGTTCTGCATGCCCTATAGCGGCACCGAGAAAAACAAGACCTATCTCGGCATCCCTTATCCCACCGAACCCGAAACCACCGTTAAGCCCAACTATCAGCGCGGCACCCTCGATGAGACCTATGCCAAAATCGAAGCCGACCTCGAAGAGGGCCTCTCGCTGGTGAACAACACCCTCTACGATCAGCCCAAGTATCACTTCAACCAATCGGCTGCCTATGCTTTCGCTGCTCGCTACTATCTCTTCACTCGTCAATATAAGAAGGCCCTCGACGCCTGCAACATTGCCCTCGGCTCCACCAAGGCTTCCGACGGCTCTGTGGCAATGGCCGACGCCTCTCCTTATATGAGCACATTCTGGAGCAACCTCGACAGCTTCTACTATCTGTCGGACATGGGTCTCTTCCAGAATGGCATGGACAAGCAATGCAACTTCCTGCTGATGGCCACCTATTCCGCACAGGTGCGTCACTACAGCGGCAGCCGTCGCTACTCGCTGATTCGCGACGCCCTGAACGCCACCGTCCACGGTTCGTCGCCCGCATGGAGCGCCTTCCGCTGGAGCCAGTCAAACGGCAAGGGTTCCACCTTCACGATGCACCCCTGCTTCAACGGCTGCACATTCATCAACGGTTCGAGCGAATATGGCTACTTCATCGGTGCCAACATTGCCGAGCAGTTTGAATACACCGACAAGGTGGCCGGCATTGGCTACGCTCACGTGACCAAGCGCGAATTCTACGGCGAAGAAGTGCTCCTCACCCGCGCCGAAGCTCGCCTCTTCCTGGGCGACACTCAGGGCGCTGTAGACGACCTCTCCGTTTGGGAAAAGGCTCGCCGCAACTGCCCCGGTGCTTCCGGCTATCAAGACAAGTTTGTTGACCTGACCATCGCCAACATCAACGCATTCTACGCCGACAAGGATCCCGGCTACGGCATCGCCAAGCCCATCCACATCGACGAAGTTTGCCCCGAGAGCGACGCCGTGGTTAGCGCCGACGCCGTGATGGGCGTGCTGCAGTGCATTCAACACTTCCGCCGCATCGAAACCCTCCATCAGGGTATGCGCTGGTTTGACATCAAACGCTACGGCATCGAAATCACCCACGTCTACGACAAGGCTGCCACCACCGACGTGCTCACCCTCAACGACCCCCGTCGCGCAATGCAGCTCCCCGCCGAAGTCACCGCTGCCGGCATGCAAGCCAACCCCCGCGAAGTCTTCTCCGTGGAGGAAAACACCGAACGCGTGGTGCCTGTCAACTAATCCGCTTTCCTTAACATCATAACAACGAAACATAGATATTATGAAGCTCAACAAATATATCTTTCCCGCGTTGATGGGTCTGGCCCTTGCGGCTTGCTCCGACGACGAACTCGGCGACACCATCTTCCCGGAGGTGTCTGACGAGCCGGATCCCACGAGCTACACATATAAGTTCGACACGTGGTTGAACCAAAACTTCCGCGACGTCTACAACCTCGACTTCAAATACAAACTCGAAGACGTGGAAGCCGACATGAACTACAACCTCGTGCCTGCCAAACTCGACAAGGCGCAAGACATCTGCCTGCTCACCCGCTACCTCTGGTTTGACGCCTACAAGGAGCTCTCCGGCACCGACTTCATGAAGCAATACGGCCCCCGCATCCTCCACGTGGTTGGCTCTCCTGCCTACAACGTGAACTCCGGCACCGAAACCGTCGGTCTGGCCGAAGGCGGCCTGAAGGTGACCCTCTACAAGGTGAACGAAATGGACGTGACCAACATCAATCAGATGAATGAGTACTACTTCCGCACCATGCACCACGAGTTTGGTCACATCCTTCACCAAACCAAGAGCTATCCCACCGACTTCAACCTGCTCTCCAACGGTCACTACGACGACTCCTCATGGCAGAGCAAGGATATCGGCTACGTGGCTTCGCTCGGTTTCATCACCCCCTACGCCTCCAGCCAATATCGCGAAGACTTCGCCGAAACCATTGCCAACTATCTCACTCGCTCCGACGACGCTATGGAGCTGATCCTCTGGATGGCTCAGCAAAACTGGACCACCGGCGACGACTCCGACGAACTCAACGAGGATGGCGACCCCTACTACTGCTACTACTACGTGGCCGATGCCTCCAAGCCCGATGAGCGCACCTACTTCCTCAACTCCGTTGAAAAAGACCCCTCCTATCGCGTGGCTATGGTCACCACCACCGGTGCCTACCTCCACACCGTGGCCGAGGTGGAAGCCTACCTCGAGCAGATGAAGGAGAAATATGGCGCAATCTATCAGGCTGAAAAGAGCGACGGCGTGGATGGCTACGACATCATCATGCAAAAGCAGCGCATCGCCCGCAACTGGTATAAGGACACTTGGGGCCTCGACTTCGACAAGCTGCGCGAAATCGTGCAACGCCGTCAGAAAGACTTCGACATCCAAGCCCTCCGCGCAGAAATCGATGCTATTCAGTAACTCTAATAACTCCACTACACAGTATGTTTAAGAAACTGATTCTTCCGTTTGCAGCAGTGGCCATGCTGGCGTCCTGCTCCGACGACAATGATATCTTCGACAAGTCGGCTGCCGACCGCCTCGACGACGCTATGGCATCGTACACCGAGGCTCTCACCGCCGACGGTGGCCTCTGGGAGATGGAATATTTCACCAACTCCGACGAGCCCGGCTACGTGATGCTCTTTGAATTCGGCACCAACGGTGCCGTGGAAATCAGCGCCAACCACAAGTGGATTGGAGGCACCTTCCAACAGCAGAAATCGCTCTGGGAAGTGATTTCCGACGATGGCGTGGTGTTGACCTTCAACAGCTACAACGACCTCTTCCACATCTTCTCCACCCCGGAGAACATCACCGGCGACTATGCTCCCACCAACTCCTCCACCGGCTCCGACATCAACGAGCAAGGCTACGGCCACGAGGGCGACTATGAGTTCCAGCTCATGGAGATGACCTCGCAGGAGATTCGCATGGTGGGCAAAAAGCATGGCTATGTGGCTTATCTGCGTCGCCTCCCCGAAGGCACCGATGCCGAAGCCTACCTGCAGACCATCTCGGAGCTCCCCGCACGCTACAACTCTTCGAAGTTCAACACTCTGGTTCTGACCGAAGCCTCCGGCGCCACCTACACCATGACGTCGTTGGCCAGCGGTATCCCCTCCATCTATGCTCGCGACTTTGGCGGCTATGAAGGCGACGCCGTAGCCGGCACAACCTCCGCCAACGGCATCTTCACCCTCACCGGTTTCCGTTTTGCCGACCCCCTGACCATCAAGCGTGCCGACGGCACCGAATGGGAGCTCAGCGAACTCACCTGGGCTGAGGACGGCACTCTCGAAAACAAGGACCTCGGCGTCACCATCAAGGCTCCCACTCCTGCCGAAAACGTAGGCGGCCGCTCCGACCTGAAGTGGAACGTGGACCTCACCTCCTTCACCGGCAAATTTGCCACCGCCTACGATGCTGCCAACGCAGCCATCAAGACCTCGCTCGGCGGCAAGAACACCTTCTCGGCCATTCGCTTCGAGTTTGCCGCAGTGCAGGGCGCCATCACCGCTCAGATGGTCACCAGCTGTGGCTCCAAAATCTGCCGCGACTACATCACCTGGTCAGACAAGATTGGCTACGACATGAGCATCGCCTACACAGGCGCTAACTCCACTGCCGAGAAATACAACGAGCAGATTCCCGAGTATTACGCCTTCAAGCAGCTCATGCAAGGCACCACCTACGTGCTCTCCAACAACGACCCCAACGATCCCTCGTCGATCACCTTCACCGACGCTCAGGATTCGCAATCGTCGTTCATTGTCACCGTCAACTAAATAACCCACCGCTTGGGGCGGTGCCCACAGCGCCGCCCCGAGCCTAATAAACCATAGACATAACGCAGACGTTATTCTATACAACTCACCTATTTTTTTAACTTTAATTCCTTTTATTTGAGTATGAAAAAGATTACTCTCATTCTCGCTTCAGCAGCACTGGCTTCGACGGCGTTCGCTATTTCGCCCAAGAGCGTGAAGGCTGATGCTCCTGCCATCCCGCAGCAGATGATGCAGATGGAAAAGATGGACAAGAGCGTAAGAACTGTCAACAACAACATTTTCTCAAAGTCAGATGCGCCTATTTTCCGTGCTGATACTTACTCCGGCGCAGACTCTTTCCAGGTCTATAACGTGACCACTCGCAATCTTCTCTACACTCTCGGCATCGATACCGACTTTTATACCTATCGTGCAGCTGTCGCCGTTGGTGGCTACAAGGGCGAGACCTCGTTCAAATCGCTCACCTCTGGCTACGACACTTGGGCTGTAGAAGGTGCAAACTCGCTCGGCGCAGCTGTAGCAGGTAACTACACCGGTGAAACACTCACTATCCCCAACTCTCTTTATCAGAACTATCTGTCGCCCATGCTCATTAACGGCACCGACACGGTGGCTCAAGACAAGATGTATGGCTATAGCTTCGGCGGCAATGCCCAATGGTGGGGAGTCCCTTCTAATATGTTCCTCGGCACCTGCCCCACCCCTTGGACCATGGGCGGTAATTTCTGGACCGGTATTTATGCTATGTCAAAAGATAAGACAGAAGAGAATGCCAAATACTATGATGAGAACGGTACCTACACCGGCTGGTATGAAGCTCTGGATACTACCAACACAATCACAAACATCAAGCTCATTGGCCAATGTCAGGTTTTCCCAAAAACCACAACTCCTTATGTCGTTTCGCAGTATTATGCATTTGCCGGCGTTTCGACACTGGACGACAAGGAAGTTGAGCTCACTCTGAATATTTATCCCATCATCGATAATGTTATCAGCCAGACTCCCATCGCCAAGGGTTCCACTCTCGTATCTACCGAACCTAAAGGCTACCTTAAAGCTCTTGCTTTTGATCTCGTAGCAGTTGATGAAGATGGCGATGAAGTTGATGGTGTTATTGCCATCAGCGATGCAGTTGCCGTTGTGATTGATATTGCAAGCGATGATATCACAGAATATTTCCCAGAATACTACGAAGCAACCCAATATCCTCAGGGCCGCGCAAGCGAATATTACGACAATCACGCATATGTTGCTCTGACGTACATTGATGGCGAAGGTGCTCAGCACACAGGTTTCTTCCCCTGCCCCTATCAATACTATGGAAGCGAAGGTTACATCTATGCTCCTAAGGATCCTGTGGCAGGTTTCGACGCTGCGTTCCCCTATGTTTACAATGCAGTGACCTCGACCAATGGCTTTGACTACGACTTCAACATCACTCTCGATGACGACAACTATGGCTACGCCATCGCCGACTCCTACTACGACATCGTTGAGATGATCGAAGCAGGCTATATGGAAGCAAGCAGCGACGACGATTGGTTTGAATATAACATCTCATCTTACGAAGAGAGTGGCTACACCTACACCGCCATCGAAGTTCAAGCTGAGGCTCTCCCCGAAGGCACTGAAGGCCGCGCAGGCACTATCACCATCACCGGCGCCGGTCAAGACTTCACCGTCACCGTTATCCAAGGTCAAGTGGCCGGTCTGAGCAACGTCACCGTGGCTAACAACAGCGCTTCCGAATACTTCGACCTGCAGGGCCGTCAACTCAAGGCTGCCCCCGCCAACGGCGTTTATCTCCAGCGTCAAGGCAACAAGGTTAGCAAAGTTATCCGCTAAAATCCAACATTAACTTTCCATACCCGGGAGGAGCGTGCCGTGAGGTGCGCTCTTCCACTTTTTATGGGGTGGTGGCACAAGAAAGAACCGGGCAGACGGCCGTCAGTGGCGCGTCTGCCCGGTTGTTGAGTGTGTGTGCGTTGTTCTTGGCGTTATTAGTAGTTGTCTGAGCGGAGTTCGAAGAAGCTCTGTGGGTGCTGACACACGGGGCATGCACCGGGAGCTTTGCGGCCCACGTGGATATGTCCACAGTTGCGGCACACCCACACCATGTCGCCCTCGCGCGAGAAGACTATGCCCTCCTCCAGGTTGTGAAGCAGACGGCGATAGCGTTCCTCGTGTTCTTTCTCGATTTTGCCCACGAGTTCGAAGAGCGTGGCAATGCGGTTGAAGCCCTCTTCGCGAGCTTGGCGTGCAAAGGTGTCATACATGTCGGTCCACTCATAGTTCTCGCCTTCGGCGGCGTCGCGGAGGTTGTCGGCCGTGGAGGGCACGTCGCCCTCATGCAGCAGTTTGAACCAGAGTTTGGCGTGTTCGCGCTCGTTGAGTGCGGTTTCTTCGAAGATGTCGGCAATCTGCTCGAAGCCCTCTTTGCGGGCTTTGGAGGCATAGTAGGTGTATTTGTTGCGAGCTTGCGATTCGCCGGCAAAAGCGGCTTGCAGGTTCTTTTCGGTCTGCGTTCCTTTGATGTTTTCTTTCATAATCGGTTTGGTAGTTTATGTGTCATTAACTTAGGTTAGTGCAATTTGGGCAGAGGCCTTCGAAATAGACCTCTGTGCGCTCCGCTTTGTAGCCCGCGGGGAGCGATCGCTGCACCTCCACCATCGGCACGTCGACGATGCAGCCGCAGCGGCGACAGCGGAAGTGGGCGTGGTCGTGGGTGCTGTAGTCGAATCGCGTGGTGGTGCGGTCGATGGTGATGGCGCGAATCACACCCGCCTCGGCCAACAGCCACATAGTGTTATACACCGTGGTGCGCGACAGCGTGGGGTAGATCTGCTCCAGTGCGCGATAGATTTCGTCAACCGTGGGGTGGCAACGGTTGTCCATCAGCCATTGCAGAATGGCCACTCTCTGCGGCGAGGGCTTCACCCCTGCCGATTGCAGAGCCAGCGTAGCATTTGAATGATACTCTTTCATAATTGTAATAATTACAAATTCAAATCTGATGCAAAGTTACACCAATTCTCGACATCCTCCAAATCCCCGTAGTTAAAAAAGGTTATAGGCAAAAGGTAAGAGGGACGAGGGACGAGGGACGAGGAACGAGGTTGGGGCGATGAAAATGGGAGAGCCGAGGAGAGGGGAGAAGATGCGGTGCGAGTGAGGAGGATGAGGCGTTAGAGTGAGAAGAGAAGATATGAGCAGAAGAGAAGAGAGGAGAGGAGTAGAGCGCGGCGGCGGCGCGCAGTGTGTCAGGTCGGAGACCTGTTCGGTCTGAACACGGGTCGCGGCCCCTGCCGCGGCCCGTGTAGGCG
>CAZJWM010000017.1:0-1716 GCA_964549975.1 uncultured Bacteroides sp.
CGCGACCCCCTGCGTGACAGGCAGGTATTCTAACCAGCTGAACTACCGCACCAAGGATTATCCTTAATTTGTTATTGCTTTTATGCTTATTTTGAGTGAGCCACCTTTGTGTCTCAATTGCGAGTGCAAAGTTAGCGGATAATTTTGAACTGTGCAAATATTTTTGCGAAAAAATTTCAATAAAATTTCACTCCTCCTGAAAATCAACACATTGCAATCGCCACCCCATCGCCGCTCACACAATGCGAACTATGCAAAGCGCACGATAGCTGCGGCGACACCTCATACTGCTCTCTTTTATGCAGAGATTACAGATTTTGCAACCTAAAAGTTGCACATAACTAAATTAATTAGTAATTTTGCGACATCTAACCCGACAATTGTATGCTATTCGAGCGAGTAATAAGCGGAAAAGATCATCTGTGGGCAATACGCGATCCGGCCAAGCCCACGAATGAGTTAGCCTTGTTGTTCCGTCAATGGAACGACATCAACTATCTCTTCGACTTTTTCATGAATAACTTGGATGATTTGCAGAGCTACTTCCACATAGAACGTATATCAGAGGCCATCGAAGACACCATCAACGATGCCGAGCAGCTGGAACGTCTTGTATTGGATATACCATACACTGAAAATCTTGACGAGATATTCAAACCGCTGAGTTCTACCACAGACTTTGCGATAAGAGAACTCTCACGCGAGAAAGCTCGCAATTGGGACAGAATCGGTCATGCCTGCTGGCTACGCATTTATGCCATACGATTAGAGCGTAATGTGTTCGTAGTGACCGGAGGTGCCATCAAGCTAACCCGCACAATGCAAGAGCGGAAGCACACCCAAGAGCAGCTCACACGAATCAACAAATGCAGAGATTACCTCATGGCCAATGGGGTGTTCGATGCCGATAGCTTCATCTCATTAACAGAGGAGGATTTATTATGAAATCAAAGGCTGTAGAATTTTTAGAGAGCCATCAGTCCGGCGAAAATTCGACGTTTGAGGCCGATGCACAATGGCGAAACGAGAACCAAACATGGCTCAAACGCTCTCGCAGCGTTGCCTTGGCCATTGTTGACTATATGCAAGCCAACGGCCTGTCGAGAAACGACGTAGCAGCACTTTTGTCTGTGAGTCCGCAGTATGTCAGCAAAATTCTCTCCGGCAAGGTGAACTTCTCCTTTAAGTCAATTGCCGAAATCGAAGCAAAGCTCGGTGTGGACTGTTTCCGCGCCGCAGCCATAGGTGTGTGAATCAGGGCAACCGCATAAATATTGCGCTATGTTTGAAACCATTTTCATATTCATGTTGAAGGCCGTGACCGTGGTGGCCTACTGCGTCGCCCTGACCATCCCGCTCTTTCTCCTCTACGTGATTATTCGCGCCCTGCTCCACCGCCGCCACCATTAGACCCAGGGCAACCGCATCAAATCCTGCGTAATCGTGACGGCTGATGCGCCGAAGGTGCATATTCAGTGTTAACGGGTACAGAGGAAGCCGAAGGCGACCGTGTGCCCGGTGAGTGAACGATAAAAAATGTCTGCCGAAGGTAGACATTTTGGTGCAGCATATGGGGAAAATCATTATATTTGTGGCTAAAATAAACTTTGATATGAATACATGCATGAGTGACACCACAATGTGTACCTATCGGCACACATGTACATTCTATCATCCACCGGGCACACGGTCGCCTTCGGCTCCCTCTGTACCCGG
>CAZJWM010000017.1:1816-26577 GCA_964549975.1 uncultured Bacteroides sp.
CTCTACACATCACATTATTTTTCTACCGACAGACATGAAACACCTGTTAATCTCTATCACCACACTCATGCTCACGGCGCTCTTTGGCTATGGCGCCGAGACCTACCCCTCCGCGCAGATATGGGTGTCACGCGTTTGCGACGACGTGACCGAAGACAACATCGCCGACGTGGAGTTTGACCTGCGCCTGAACGACTCTATCCAAGTGGCACTCCACGACATCAAATATCGCAACGGCGAATACGTGATGCTCTTCGAAGGCCCCGCCGGCAACTACACCCTCTGGTGTGACCACGAAGACTACGAATCGACGCAGAAACAGTTCCACTATCGCGGGCGCAGCCTGGGCTACAACGACCTGGGCGACGTGCGCATGAAACGCCTCCACACCAAGAAGCTCAACGAAGTGACCGTCACCGGCACCCACATCAAGATGGTGATGCGCGGCGACACAATTGTCTACGACGCCGCCGCCTTCGAACTCGCCGAAGGCTCGATGCTCGACGCCCTGGTGTCGCAGCTGCCCGGCACGGAGCTCAAAGACGGCCGTATCACAGTGAACGGCAAATTCGTCTCCAGTCTGCTGGTCAATGGCGACGAATTCTTCTCCGGCAGCCCCAAAGTGGCGCTGGAAAACCTCCCGGCCTACACCGTGAAAAACATCAAAGTCTACGACCGCGCCGCCGACAACCAGTATCTCCACGGCGGCAAAGACGGCAAACTCCCCACCGACGAAAACATCGTGATGGACGTCAACCTGAAAAAGGAATACTCCGTGGGCTGGATTGGCAACGTTGACGGCGGCTACGGCACCTCCGACCGCTACGTTGGCAAGGCCTTCCTGCTGGGCTACACCGAGCGCCTGCGCTTGGCCGCCTACGGCAATTTCAACAACATACAAGACACCCAGTCGGCCCAATCGGGCGGCAACTGGGGCGGCGGCTGGGGCCAAGAAGGCGAACTCGCCGTGAAGATGGGCGGCCTCGACTACATCTGGAGCAAAAACCCCACACGCATCTCCGGCAACCTGATGCTCACCCACGAAAACGTGGAAGTGCGCACCAAAGAGAGCACGCAAAACTTCTACGACACCGGCGACATCTACGGCCGTAGCCGCACCGACAGCCGCGACAGCAAGTTTCACTTGATTTCGCGCCACCAGCTGCAACGCGTCTCCGACAACAGCTTCCTGCGCATCTCCCCCGAAGTGGACTATCTCACCAACAACTACACCTATCGCAGCGAAAGCGCCAACTTCACCATCAACCCTGCCGAAAGCTATCGCGGCCAAGCCCTCGACTCGCTCTTCGACGCCACCGCCTCCACGCGCTTCTCCACACCGCTGCTCACGCGCACATCTAACCGCAACATGGGCAACATGAAGTGGATCATCGGCCGCTTGGAAGGCTGGTACGACACGAAATGGTTGGGCGCAAAGGTGAACGGCGAATATTGGCGCACCACCAACCGCAAATACACCACCTACGGCCAAACCCCCGGCGAAATGTCGGCCGACGCCGGAAGCGGCACGCAACTCACTCAGCAATATCTCGACCGCGTGAGCACCAACTGGAACGTCACCGCCCGCCTGGAGCACACCTACACCTATCGCCCCTACTCCGCCGAACACGCCCACTGGATGCAAATCACCGCCTCGCTGCTCTATGACCACACCTATGCCGACCGCGACAACATCCTCTCGCAGCTCATCCAAGAGCAAGCCGAAAACGTGGACTTCGCCCCCTCAGCAATTGACCGCGGTCGCCTCGCCCTGGATGCCGCCAACACCAACTACTCCGCCTCCAACACCGACCGCTATGCCCCCACGGTGAACATCTCCTACATCTACAAACCCTATGGCGACGCCCACCCCGGCAACCTCTACAACGTGACCCTCACCCTCAACGACAACATCTATCACGACACCTATCGCTATCGCAACGAAATGCAGATGGACACCACCGCCCGTCGCACCTACAACACGCTGCGCCCCACGCTCTACCTGTCGCACACCATCTACGAAGACACCTATCAGCGCAACTTCAAATTGACCTACTCCTACAACGAGTCGATGCCCTCGCTGAGCTACAACATCAACACCATCAACACCTCCGACCCCACCAACATCTACGTCAACAACCCCGGTCTGGGCCGCTCACGCTCCCACAACGTGAACTTCAACTATCGCTATGCCCGGCAGCGCCTGGGCCGAAGCATCAACTTCGACCTCACCTACAACAAACGCGACAACGTGGTGGTGCAAGCCCGTCTCTACGACCGCAACACCGGCGTGAGCACCTGGCGCCCCGAAAACATCAACGGCAACTGGAGCGCCAATGCCCGCTTTGACGGAATGCTCCCCTTCGGCTCCAACCGGCAATTCCAACTCAACGGAAGCACCGACGCCACCTACACCAACTCCGTGGACTACGCCACCGAAACCACCGAGCTCACCCGCAGCATCGTGCGCAACCTCAACATTCGCCAACAACTCACCCTGAGCTACCGCCTCGGCGCCCACTCCTTCAGCCTCTACGCCTCCGCCGCATGGCTCCGCGCCACCTCCAACCTCCAACTCATCGACGACATCAACGCCTGGGACGTGCGCGCCAAAGCCAACTGCTTGCTCAACTTCCCCCACTCCTGGCAGCTCTCCACCGACATGAACCTCTACTGCCGCCGCGGCTACAACGACCAAACGCTGAACACGACCGACTGGGTGTGGAACGCATCAATCTCAAAATCGCTGATCCACAACAGCCTCACCCTCAAAGTCAACGCCGTCGACATCCTCAACCAAATCAGCTCCGTGCGCTATAGCATCAACGCCCAAGGCCGCACCGAAACCTGGACCAACACCCTACCCCGCTACGTGATGCTCCACGTGATCTACCGCTTCCACATCACCCCCAAACGCCCCTCCTAATCCATAAATTTTTGGCGAAAAGGGTGGAGAATGTTAATTTTTTTTTGTAATTTTGCACTCACCGTTGCTCGAATGGTGGAATGGTAGACACGAGGGACTTAAAATCCCTTGACCATTGCGGTCGTGCGGGTTCGAGTCCCGCTTCGAGCACCGACCACTGAGTCAGCCCCTAATCGGCCTCGCCGTTTAGGGGCTCTTCTTGTTCTTCAGCGGCAGGCTCTTCGGGGGCAGAGTCGTCGTCGGGCAGGGCTGCCTGCTGCTCGGTGTGGTCGAGCGAGGCTTCGGCGGCGGCGCGGAAATATTGTTCGAAGGTGGCGCCGTGGCTGATGAGGGTCTCGAAGTTTTTCTGTGAAATCACCACGGGGGTCACCTCGGAGGGAAGGGTGAGTTCGCGGTCTTTTTCCATCACGGAGATGTAGTGATTCACCTCGTTTTCGTTGGCAAAGCCCTTGACCAGAAGCATGCCCAGGCGGCCGAAGGTGAGTTGCTCCAAGTCGAAGTCTTTCACCACAAAGGTGTTGAAATTGTGGCGCGCAATGGCAAAGAGCAGGGCGTTTGCGCTGACTTCGTCGGTGGAGTAGACCAGGGCCAGGAGCATGGGCTGATTGGGGTTGAAGTCGAATTCGGCAGCGGCTATTGAGTCGGGGTTGCCGCCGGCGGCGCTGCCCAGACTGATGTCCCAAATCATGCCGCGGAGGTTCGACGTGGCGTCGGCGTTGAGTTTGCGGCCGGCAGCCATGCCCTTGAGGTAGGCCGAAGCCACAGGCGAGATGTCGGTCTCGGGATAGCGTTCGAGCAGTTCGCGCAGTGTGACATTAAATTCGTCGGGTTTCTTCTCGGTGACGTAGGCCAGGGCGTGGAGGAACATGAATTTGGGCATTGCCGGGGCCACGGGATAGCGGCGCATCATCTCCTGATAGGTGTCGTGGACGGCCGAGTTGCGATTTTCGAGATAGGCGGTGTAGGCGCGGTCGTAGAGTTCGCGCTGCACTTGCGGCATCTGGCGGAGGTTTTCCACGTAGTTGGGGTCTTGCAGAGCCACGCCATATTTCGAGTCGGCAAAGTCGGTGAGGATGGCCGTGCGCCAGGGGTCGGCCTCGGCCGGTTGCTCCAGACGCATATACATCATGTAGAGGTTATAGTAGACGTCGAGGCGATAGACGTTGTCGGGGTAGTCGCGCAGCAGGCGGTCCCACTGGCGGCGTGCTGCGGGGAAGTCTTCGAGCTTGTCGCGCAGGATTGAGCCCATGGTGTAGAGGCCCTCTTGAATCACCTCATGCGAGGTTTGTTTCTGCTCGTCGGTGGTGGGGATTTGCGCCAGATAATATTCGCGATAGTGAGGGTCGGCCACGCGCTCCATGGCCTCACGGGCGCTGTCGGTGAGTTCGGCGTTGGCTCCGCGGTCGAGGGCCAAGGAGTCGCCTTGGGCCGAGTCGGAGTCTTCGTCAGTGTCGGCGGAGTCGAAGTCGGAGAATGAATAGGTCGACTTGTTGCGGCGGCGCCAGTCGTCTTCGAGCTTGCGCGAGCCCCAAGTGCGCTGGAAGGTGGTGCGGCCGGCGGCCACCGTGGCAGTGTTGTAGAAATACCACGAGTCGTCGGAGTTCATCTGGAATTGCTGGGGCGTTTTGGCCGACGAGGTCATGCTGCCGGCATTTGCGGCGGCCGTTGCCTCATGTTCGGCGCGGGCGGCCTCTTCGGCCTCCTCTTTCTCCTTCTTTTTCAGGTCGGAGATTATGCGGTCTATCACGGCCAAGCGCTCCTTTTCGGGCATGGCGGCCAGGCGCAGGAGCGAGTCTTGGATAGTGACGTTGTTGGCGTAGACCGAGAGCTCGTCGAGCACGTCGGAGCGGCGGCGCAGCAGCTTCAGGTTGGGATAGTCTTCGGGGAGTTTGCTCACCGACGATGAGTAGCAGGGTTGCGCCTTGTCGTATTTTCCCTGAGCGAAATAGATTTCGCCCAGAGTGATGTCGTTGATGGCTTTCTCGATGCCCTGACGGGTGGACTTCTCGGAGGCGAGCACGTAGTTTTCCACGGCGTGGGCCGTGTCGCCGCGCGAGAGGTAGAGATTGCCTATGGCATAGTAGATTTGGTCGAGATACTCCTTGTTGCGGCTCTGGGAGGTGAGACGGCGCAGGGCGCGCACCTCCGGGGCGATGTTTTTGCCACTATAGACTTCGCTCTGCTTGATGCGGGCGTTGAGTTTGGTGCGATAGGTTGCGCCACCGCCACCGGCGGCGGCTCCGTAGGCCTTGTAGGCGAGTCGGCGGTCGCCCACGGCGCTGTAGCATTGACCCAGGAGGAAATTCAACCTCACGCGCTGGGCACCAGAGGCACCCTTGATGGCGGAGCGCAGCGGAGTGATGGCAGCCGAGTAGTCGCGGCGACGCACGGCAATGTCGGCTTCCACAAAGTCGTAGAGGCGTTGCAGCCCGGTGGTGGGCAGTTCGTCGCGCTTCACGCGCTTGAGGATGCCTTCGGCCTCGTTTGGCCAGTCGGCGGCCACGTAGGAGCGAGCTTGCCAGAGCTGGGCCTCGGCCACGGTGGAGGGGAGCCAGCCAAAGTGGCGCGAAATGTAATAGAATGTGGCGGCAGCGCCGAGGAAGTCGCCGCCCATATATTGGCTGCGCCCCATCATCATCCACGCGTTGTGGATAAACGGGTTATATTCCTCGCGTTTGAGCCACGCCTTTTGGGCATCGCTGCTCTTGCCCGACTTTCGGGCGGGACGTTTCTTGATGGAGTGGAGCTGAATTGACTTCTGCGCCTTCTCGATGGAGCGCTTGAAGTCGCCCGAAGGCTGCGGCGCTTGGGAGTTGCCGTAGGCCTCGGCGGGGTGGAGATAGAGGGTGGAGGTGTAGTCGTCGGCATATTTTTGCTCCATGTCGGCGAGGGTCTCCTGATAGTGTTTGTTGCCGTTGTAGTAGACGTTATAGCGGGTGATAAACGCTTGATAGCGACGGCTTGCGGCGGTGTTTTTCTGCGCTGAACACGACGCGAGCAGCGCCGCGGAAACCACGGCGCCACAGAGCAGTTGGATAATGCCGCAGCGCTTCATATACAATCTATAACGCAGTTTCGGGTGGTTTTATTGCGCCGACAGGGGGAAGACCTCCTTGAAGGCAAATGCGCGCGAGTCGATGATGATGTGGCCGTCGGGGAGCACGTCGTCGATGGCAGCGCTGAAGATTTCGCCTTGGGCGGTGCGCCAGGGCCAGACGCCGGTGCCGCGCCAGAGGCGGCGGCGATATTCGTCGTGATTGGCCATGGAGAGGCGACGCAAGATGTTGCCACACATCCGGGCGGCCAGGGCTGCCGTGGAGTGGGTGCGGCCGGTGAGTTGCGCAATCGACACGGGGTTGGGCGCATCGCTCCGCCAGGTGAGTTGGTTGACGTTGAGGCCTATTCCGGCGATGCTGCGCGCAATCGCGGCGCCGGAGAGGGAATTTTCGATGAGTATGCCGCAGACTTTGCGGTCGGCCACGTAGATGTCGTTGGGCCACTTGACGGCCACGTCGGCGATGCCCAGCGAGTCGAGCAGGTCCACAACGCCCAGGGCCACGGCTTCGCTCACCTCAAACTGGCGCGCCGCGGGGATAGCCTCGGGCCTGAGCATCAGCGAGAGGGTGATGTTTTCGCCGGGGGCGGCTTCCCAGGAGTTGCCGCGCTGGCCGCGTCCGGCCGTTTGCTCACGCGCCATCAACGCGTAGCCGTGAGGGGCGTAGGCGGCGATGGCGGCGTTGGTGGATGGGCAGCTGTCGATAATCTCTATTCGCATTCCACGGTGAGCGTGCGTGAGCCGTCGGCGTTGACGGCAATGGTGGCGTCGATGGTGTCGGCGGGCAGGAGGGGTTCAATGCGGTCGGGCCATTCGATGAGACACAGGGCGCCGCAGTCGAAATAGTCTTCCACGCCCATGTCGAGGGCCTCTTCGAGGTCTTCGATGCGATACATGTCGAAGTGGTAGATGAGTTCGGCGGTGGTGTCCGAGCGATATTCATTGATGATGGCAAACGTGGGACTATTGGTGGGGTCGGTTTCCACGCCGAGTTCGTGGCAGAGGGCGTTGATAAACGTGGTTTTGCCGGCGCCCATTTCGCCGTGGAAAGCCACCACGGTGCGGTCGCCCATCAGGGAGATAAACTCGCGAGCTGCCTGAGGCAGCTCGCTGAGTGATTTGATAGAGATGGTGTGAGTCATTTATTTAATGATAATCTTTTTGCCGTCGCGGATGTAGACGCCGTGGCGGGCAGTGTCGGGGTTGACGCGTCGACCGGTCAGGTCGTAGGTGAGGCCGGTTTGCGCCGGAGCGGCTGCGGAGATTTCGTCGATGCTGCTGAGGGCGCTCACGCGAAAGGTGAAGTCCAACACACCGCCGCCGTTGTCGTCGATGTTGTTAGAGCCGAAGCCATACTGGCCGCCGGGATAGAGGGCGTTCCAGTCCATGATGAAGCGGGCATAGTAGTCGCCGGGGGCACGGTTGGCGTCCACGGTGAAGTTGGGCAGCTTGGTCCAGAAGTCTTCGTTGGCGCCGCCGGCCACGTCGAAGCTTTCGCCCAGGGAGTTTTTCTTCTCATAGAAGGAGTAGCTCACCAGGTCGGAGCCTTCGGCGGGGGTGCCGTCTTCGTTGATGGTGGCGGTGAGTTCATTGTCCTTGCCCCAGTCGATGTAGAGGTAGCCGTGCATGGCGCGGCCGGTGTAGTCGATGGTGCCGGAGACGGTCTCACCGGCCACGGCTTCCACCACAGTGTCGAAGGCCTGAGTGTAGACCTTGTAAGGGGTGGAGTCGTCGGCTGTCACCTTCTGAGCGCCGCGCGAGGGGGAGGTCAGGGTGATGGCGTTGAGGTGGCGGTCGGTGCGCGAAAATGTGAGATTGCTGTCGAAGTTCAGGGGGATCATGGTGAACTGTTCGCCAAGGGTGCCCTGTTCGGCCATGTTGCCTTCAATGCGAGCTTCTCCGCCCATCATGGCCGATGCGGGGATGGTGCCGATGCCGTCGTCGTCGAATTCGCTGCGAGCGAGTTTGGCGGTGAACCATTGGGTGTTGCCATGTTTGTCGAGCTGATCGCCGGAGAGGTTGAAGCCGTAGTAGACGGTCAGGCCGTTGGCCTCAAAGCCCTTTTCGGGAGCCATCTTCACCTTGAAGTCTTGGCCGCAAGCGGTCTTGTAGCTGTCGAGCTTCTGACCGTCGGCGGTGAGCACTTCGCCGTTGAGCTGGAAGTCGTTGACGGTGATTTCCGAGCCGTGGACGCAGAGCATAGCGTCGGCAATGACGCCGCCATTGTCGGTGATGAGGTTAGATGAGTCGGTGTTGCCGCCGGGATCGGAGCTTGCCCAGTCAACTTTGAAGCGGATGCGATACATGCCGGGAGTCAGGTCGGCGGGCAGAGTGAAGGCGGGCATGGTCATGGAGTTGCGCGAGGAGCCGCTCACGGTGGCGCCGTTGGAGTTGACGCCGGTGTCGTCGCCGGAGGCCGATGAGTCGTAGTTAGACTTCGACACGAAGGAGAAGGCCACGAGTTCGTTGCCGTCACCGAGAGAGCCGTCGGTGTTGATCACCGGTTCGAAGCGGCCGTCGTTGTTGTAGTCGATATAGCAGAAGGCGTTCATCCAAGTGCCGGAGTAGGCCACGGCGGGGGTGATTTTGTCGCCGGGCTTGGCGGTGAACATCTGCGAGGTGCAGTCCTTGTAGATGGTCTTGTTGGAGGCCTGGTCGAGGGCAATGGATTGGGCGCCGTCGGAGCTGCCGGAGATGCTGATGGCCGTTGAATAGCGGTCGGTGCGGGTCATCGCCAGGGTGGACTTTTCGCCGAGGTTGATGGTGTAGTATTCGTAGCTCACGCGGGGTGTGGGCGAGGAATTAATCACCACGTCGTCGACGTAGAAGAGGAAGTCGGAGGTCAGAGCGTGGGGGCTTTCGCAGTCGGGCACCACCACCAACGAGCGCACGTCGATGCCGCCGGCGCCTTTGATGGCAAACACGGCGTCAACCCACTTGTCGGTGGGGATGGTGTTGACAGAGGTTTCCCAGAATTGCTCGGTGTAGGGGTTTTGCGCCAGGCGCTCGGTGCGAGAGCCGAGGCCCACGAGCATCACGCGGCCCTCTTTGGGCTTGTGGATCATCACGTGGACATATTGCGTGGTGGTGGTGAGCTCAAAGGTTTCGGGCAGGTCGATGCGCACACCGAAGCGGTTGCCGGCAAAGCGCGAACGCTGAGCGCCGAGCACGTATTCCGATTCGTTGGCGGGCAGGCCCGTGGCCTCGTTGAGGCTCTTGTCGGGGTTGGGACACACGGCCACGTTGCCCTTGAGGACACCGGTGCGGAAGGGCGATTCCTCCCAGCAGTCGTAGACGTCGATGGCCTTATATGAGTCGGCGCTCTCAAAGTCGATGGTCGAGAGAGCTTGAGCCATGGAGGGCAGCAGCATAGCGGCGGCTGCCACAGCTATATATTGCTTGATTTGTTTCATGGGGAAGGAGTCAGTGGGATTAATAGATTGACACGGTGTGGAGCAGCGGACAGGCTTTGCCATCCTTGAGGTTGATGCGCAGGCCCAACACGTCGTAGCCGTTGCCGTGGGTGGAGGTGGAGCCGCTCATGGGGATGATGCGCTTGTAGCCGATGGTGGTGGTGGTCACGGCCGAGGCTACGCGTTGCCATGTGGTGCCGTCGGTGGTGATTTCGATGTCGAATTCTTTCACGCGCTGGCCCTTGCGGATATACTCTTGCAGAGCAACGTAGTGCACATTGGTGGGTTCGTCCCAGGTGAAGGTGATGGTGGCTTGGATTTCGCCGTCGTTGGTGGCCCAATAGGTGTCGACGTCGCCGTCGGTGAGGTTTGAAGCGTCGTAGGTGCGATTCTTACCGGCCGCGCGGGTCGACGAGGCGGTCACCTTGGCCTTGGGGGCAAGGTCGTTGCCCAGACGCACGTTGAGCACCTTGCCAAAGGTTTCCAACACTTTGACGTCGGCATCGGGCAGCTTGCCGCGCTGGTCGGGCGGGAAGTTGAGGATGAGCGTGGCGTTGCGGCCCACGGTCTCCATATAGATTTTCCAGAGGTCTTGAGCAGACTTGACGTCCTCGCCGCTGTGCCAGAACCAGCCGCCGGTGGTGGCTTTGGCGTCTGATTCGCCGGCTTTCCAATAGGTGGCATCCTCGTCGCCGGAGGTGCCGGAGCCGTAACACCAGTTGGTTTCGCCGGCCCAACCGGCTTCGTTGCCAATCCAGCGGGCTTCGTCGCCCACGCCCCAGAGCACGCAGTTGGGGCTCACGGTGTGGACAGAGTCGCGCAGGTTGGGCACGTCGTAATATGTCGAAGCGTCGATGGTGCGCGTTTCGTTAGCGCCGCCATAGTAGCCGGAGCCGCCGTTTGCGCCGTCAAACCACATTTCAAACTGGTCGGAGCCATAGGCGGCCAGTTCGGCGCACTGACGCAGGAACACCTTGGAGGTGTATTGGTCGGTGCCGTCGCCATAGTAGGCGGAGTTGCGGTCCCAGGGGCTCACGTAGAAGCCGTATTTCATGTCGAGTTCACGCGCGGCTGCGCCGAAGAGTTCGGGGATGTTGGCATTGCGGCCATTGTCGTTGCCGGCGTTTTTAATAGAGTGAGTGGTCGTCTCGGTGGGCCACAGGCAGAAGCCGTCGTGGTGTTTCACCACGGCGATGCCGCCCTTCATGCCGCCGGCCTTCACGGCCTCGAGCCATTGCTTGGGGTCGGGCACCTCGGTGGGAGCATAGGTTGATTCGGTTTCGTCGCCGTTGCCCCACTCAAGCCCGGTGAAGGTGTTCATACCGTAATGGAAAAACGCATAAAACTCTGTTTCCATCCACTTGACCTGGCGGTCGTGTGGCACGGGATGAACCGGAGCCGGCTCATTGTCGGGATTGTCGAGCTGTTGCGTCACCAATGTAAGCGGTTGTTGCGCCATGGCGGTGGCCACGCAGGCGGCCATCGCTCCGAGAGCACACATTCTGAATATCGCTTTCATGATTGGAAATGGATAAGGAGTTGGATGTGAAAAAAATTATTAATGATTTTGCTTGTAAATTTACGAATAAAAATTGACTCTCGCAATAGCCCCGGCTTTTTCGCCCGGAATCGGAATAGTGCGGCAATGCTCCAGCGAGACATCGCCGCACAAATGAGTCTAATTAGTCTAATTGGCCCAATTGGCCCAATTCAGAACTAAAAACTAAAAACTGAAAACTAAAAGACTTTCAATTATCAATTTTCAATTTTCAATTATTCAAAGGCGCTCGGCGCCTTTGAGGGTGGCGGAGGTGGCGGAAGCGATGGCAACGCTCACTGTGTCGCCGATGCGCTCGCCGGCGAGGCGGTCAAACACCACGGTCTTGTTTTGCGGAGTGCGGCCCACCCATTGCTGAGTGCTGCGCTTGCTCACGCCCTCGATCAACACGTCGAAGGTGCGGCCCACGTCGCGCTGATTCGAGGCCAGCGAAAGCTCGTTTTGCAGGGCAATCATGCGGTTGAGGCGGTCGATTTTCACGTCTTCGGCCACGTTGTCGGGCAGAGTGCGGGCGGCCACCGTGCCGGGGCGTTCGCTATATTTGAACATGAAGGCGGCGTCGTAGCCCACACGGCGCATCAGTGCGAGAGTCTGTTGGAAGTCTTCTTCGGTTTCGTCGTGGAAGCCGGTGAACATGTCGGTGGTGATGGCGCAATCGGGGATGATGCGGCGGATGGCGTCGATGCGGTCGAGATACCACGCGCTGTCGTAGTGGCGATTCATCGCTTTGAGCACCTTGTCGGAACCGCTCTGCACGGGCAGATGGATGTGGTGGGCGATGTTGGGGCGCGAGGCTATGGCCTCGATGATGCGGTCCGACATGTCGCGGGGGTGCGACGTGGTGAAGCGCACACGCATCTGCGGGGCAGCGTCGGCCACCATCTGCAGCAGCGAGGCGAAGTCGGTGTCGCCGCAGCAATAGGAGTTGACGTTTTGGCCCAACAGAGTCACCTCCTTGAAGCCTTTGGCTTGGAGGTCGGCCAATTCGGCGAGGATGCTCTGCGGCTCGCGCGAGCGTTCGCGGCCGCGGGTGTAGGGCACGATGCAGTAGGTGCAAAAGTTGTTGCAGCCGCGCATGATGCTGATGAAGCCGCTCACGGTGTTGCCGGTCACGCGCGCGGGGATGATGTCTCGATAGGTTTCGGTGCGGCTCAGCTCCACGTTGATGGCCTTCTGTCCGGCCTCCACGGAGGCGAAGAGCGCCGGCAGGTCGAGATAGTTGTCGGGGCCGGCCACGAGGTCAACGCCATGGTTGGCAATGAGGTCGTCTTTCACGCGCTCGGCCATGCAGCCAATCACGCCGATGATCAGGGAGCCGCGTTTGCGGCGCATGGCGCAGAGTGCCGCCAAGCGCGAAAATATCTTTTGTTCCGCATTGTCGCGGATGGAGCAGGTGTTGAGCAACACGGCGTCGGCCTGCTCGATGCTGTCCACAGTTTCGTAGCCGGCCATATCCATCACGGAGGCTACCACTTCGCTGTCGGCCACGTTCATTTGGCAGCCGTAGGTTTCGATAAAGAGTTTTTTCATAAATTGTTGGAGACTTCTGTGGATGTTTCTACTTCTTCTTCAGGAAGGTCGGCGGAGTCGGAGCCGCCGAAAGCGCCGAGGAGTTTGGGCGCCAAAGTGGTGGTGAGGTCGGCCACACGCGATTCGCCGGGACGGCTCAGCGGACGGCCCACCAATATCATCAGATTGAGCACAATGGAGCATATCATCAGCCACTTCAGAGCGCCCAGAGCGGCGCCCAGCAGATGGTTGGCCCAGTCGAGGCAGAGCGATTGCAGCAGGGTGTGGAGCGCTCCGGAGAGCAGCGCGCAAATCAGGTAGCCCACCAAGAAGGCCAACACGTAGCCGCCAAAGGGGTGCTCGAAGCCAAGCATGGAGTTGACACTCGAGCCCAGAGCGCGGGCCAGAACTATGCCGGCGAGGAAGCCCACCACGGAGGCGGCTTGCGCCACGATGCCTTTGCGGCCATCTTTCAGGGCAAAGGCCAATGCGCCAATCAGGATTATAAGTTCAAACATTTAAGTGCGGGATTTTTGGCAATAACCTTGCCGGAGGGGTCGATGAGATAGATTTGCGGCATGGAGCGAATCACGTATTGCTCGTTGACCACAATGTCGCTGAGGTCGAATGCGCGGGTCCACTGCGCGGGCAGTTGGTCGATGGTGTCGAGCCAGCGTTGGCGGGTGCTCTCCAAGCAGATGGCCAACACGCGATAGGGCAGCGACGGCGTCATCTGCGTGAGCTCCAAAATCACTTCGCGGCAGTGGTGACACTCCGGGTCGTAGAGCAGGAACATGGTGGCGGCAGTGGTGTCGGCAGCCACCCATTGCAGCAGCGAGTGAGAGGCGCCGTCGGCGGTGAGGAAGTCGACGTCGGCGGCGGTGGTGCCGGGGGCGTTGGTCAGACACACGTCGCGCTTCCATTGGAGCACGGAGCGGTCGGTATCCGACAGCTTTTTGTCGGCCAAACGTGCCTCCACAAAGGGGAGAAACAGTTCCTCTGATTGCGCCTCGGAGGCGCCGGCAAAGAGCATATCCTCGGCCGCGGCAAAGCGCTCTTCGGGGGCCGATTTGAGCCAGCGGGCGGCTATGGCCTGACGCTTGGCCTCAGGGGCGGAGCGCAGCTGCGCCACCACGGCCTCGAGGCTCTCCGATGCCGGGGGATTAATAGCACTCTCGGCCGCCGCCACGCCGAGCGTAGCGACAGCCGAAAGTAGTAGAGTTGCAAAAAGGGTTCGCAGTGTCATTTATTTCTGATAGCATTTCACACGAGTGCCATCCCAGCCCACAGCCATGATGTAGGAGGCGCCGGAGGGGAAGAGCACCTGAGTGTAGGTGTTGGCGTCGTCGCCACCCAGACCATACATGGAGATGTGGAGGAGTTCGCCGGCAGCATTGTAGGTTTCAAAGGCCACGGCGTTCTTCCAGGAGTCGTGTTTCACTGTCACGCGGTTGTTGCTCAGCGAGCATCCGGCGTTGGTCGACGAGGTCTGCAGAGCGGCCTTGTTGGCATAGGCTTCCCAGTTGTTGCCGCAGATGTAGTTGATCTCGCCTTGGGGCTTGGCATAGCCCTTACCGGAGACGTAGCTCTTGAGTTCGTCGATCATCGACTGGGTGATGACGAGCCATTCGCAGGAGTAGTCGTTGATGTAGGCGTGGATGGGCTTGAGCATACCGGCTTTTTCGAAGAATTCGGTGAAGTCGAGGCCTGTTTCGTCGCAGACGGTGCGGATGAAGCGAATCTGCTGTTGGCCGTTGGTCATGTTGTTGTCGGAAGCGGCACGCAGGGTGTTGATCACCTTGCCATAGACGTTGGGCGAGAAGCCTGCCTGATGGCAATAGAGTTGCAGCTGCCACAGGGGAGCCACCTTCACGAAGTGGTCGTAGTTGCGGCAGTCGGTGGTCACGGTGGAGAGCTTGTTGCCGTTTTCATCTTCGTCTTGCACGGTCACCTGGTCGGGGGTGGTGCCATAGTAGTCGGGGCCCTCTTGGAGCTGCCAGCACTGACCTTGGCGCACACCGTTTTCGAGGTAGGCCTCGAAGCGGCCGCCGCGCATGCTTGAGTAGTTGCCGATGCCGGTCACTTCATGTTCGAGACGGAGTTCGCCGGGACCTTCGGAGAATTGCACCCAGCAGGAGTAGACGTTGTTGGTGGTTTCGCCGCAGCCAACCCACTTAAACGAGGGACGCACCTGGTTGACGTGGCCGAGCTCGTGGCCCAGGCTCCACCAACCGAAGCTGGAGGCTGAGGGCTGCATCCATTCGTTGGATGAGCCGTCTTCGGCAGCAGCACCCACGCCGTCGGCATACATGAAGCCGGACCATACGCAGCGGGCAAACTGACGGTTTTTAGGTTCTTTGTCGAAGAGTTGCAGACCCATGATTTCGCGTTCGCGATACACGAGTTTGTCGAGGTTCTTGGCAAGCGATTCGGCGTCGTCGGGACACTGCGCGCGCAGGCGCGAGGTGGAGAAGGCCACTTGCAGGCGCTTGGTGCGGATGTCCATGATGTCGGAGGTGGCGTTGGCCAGCAGTTGCTTCCACTGGGCGTTGGTGTCGCCGCGTTCAGCGTCGAAGTAGCCGTTCACTGTGGAGTTGGCAAAGTGGAGTTTCACCTTGGGAGCGTTTTCGAAGTCGTCGGTGTAGTAGCTGACGTAGCCGTTGCCGCGATGCGAGGGCTTCACCACGTTCACGCCGTTGGTCAGGGCAAACTGAGTTTCGGTGGAGCTGTCGCTGCCGGGATCGCCAAAGTTTTTGACGATGAGCTTCACGGGATAGCTGTCGGAGATGCCTTCGGCGAAGATCACCACAGATTCATCGGCGCGGAAGAAGATGCCGGTGGGGTTCTCGTAGGCGTTGTAGGTGTTGGTCTTCAGCTCTGAGGCAAGAGTTGAGATGGTCTTGTAGGCCTCAAATTCAGCCACGCGATAGGTGGTGTCGTAGCTGCCGGCATAGATCTGATAGGCCAGATTGCGCAGGAAGTCGTTGGGAATTGCGGCAATCTGAGCTTCGGTGACGCCGGGCTTCAGTGCGGTGCACATGTCGTCGGTGAAGAACTGATCGATCAGGGCTGCCACGGTGCGATTCTCCTGCTGGAACTGGATTTCGGCGCAGGAGGCGAAGTTGTTGGCGCCGGAGCCCACCAGGATGCGCACTTGGCCAACGTTGTCAAGGCCACCATCGGGGATGGTGATGATGCTTGCAGCAGAGCTGTAGCCAAGGTCTGTTTTGAGCACCTTGGAGAACTTGCCGTCTACGCTGGCATAGACGGTAATTTCACCGAAGTTGCCGTTATTGTTGCCGCTTTGGCGGGGATAGTAGACGATGCGGTCGAGGTGTGAGGGCTCCTTCAGGGTGTAGGTCAGCGACACGGGGAACGAAGTCGAATTATACGACGAGTGATAGAGCGTGGACATATCGCCGTCGAAGCTGCGCTCAATGCCTTCGCCGCTCTGATAGGATGAGGCGGTGCCGGAGGCGATGGCCAGCGAGGTGTAGGGGGTGAACTCGGTGACGTCGATGGTGGTGGCGGGACGAGTCACGTCAACGGTGGCGGTGGTGCCGTCGGGGGCGGTGAGCGTCAGAGTGGCCGTTGCGGCGGTCGAATAGAAGTTGTAGGGGAAGTCGAGACGCACCAGGTTGTTGTTCACGCGAGTGGCGGTGAACATGGGGATGGTCTTGTCGTCGTCTGACGAAGAGAGGGTGAAGCCGTTTGAGCTCATCACGCCGAGATAGACGCTACCTGCTTCGGCAGGGCCGGTGATGGAGGTGCGGTCCACGGCGATGGCCTGATGGCGGCCTGTGCCCGAGGGGATTGAGAGTTGTTGAGCCGTAGTGGGCAGTGAGGTGGCGAGCAGCAGTGCCGCTGCGAG
This sequence comes from uncultured Bacteroides sp., assembly GCA_964549975.1. Taxonomy (GTDB): domain Bacteria; phylum Bacteroidota; class Bacteroidia; order Bacteroidales; family Muribaculaceae; genus UBA3263. The sequence continues at coordinate 18,149 of CAZJWM010000017.1, forward strand.
TGATATGCAGTGTTTCATCTTTATTATCTGCCAATTACGATTTTCTGATTGTTAACCACATAGATGCCTGCAGGGAAGGTCTGCGAGAACACTCCTGCGGGGATTTCGCGAGAGATGACGGTGACGCCGTCGGTGGATACCACGGTGAGCTGAGCGGGAGCGGAGGCGGTGACTGTCAGGCGGTTGCCTTCGGCAGCGATGGTGAGGCCTTCGGCAGCGGCAGCGGTTTCTTCGATGCCGGCAATCGACTCATAGACGGTGGTCTTGTTGGTGGTGAGTTTCACGCCGGGATACTCAGCGGCGGTGATTTCGGCGTAGACTTCGCCCACGGCTTTGAGCCATTTATATTGGCCGGGAGTGGAGCTCTCGAAGTCGGAGCCGGCGGTGAGGGTGGAGCCGTCTTCGGCATACCAGGTGACGGTGGGAGTCAGCGTCACGCCCCAATAGTTTTTGGCAATCTGCGAACTGAAGTCCACTTCGCCGCCAATGCCAAAGGCAGTGGCGATTTGGATGGCGTTTTGCGGAGAGAAGACGTAGTTGTCGTAGAGCGCGGAGCCGTCGGTGTCGAGCATCGAGGGGAATGCGCTAAATGTCAGGTTGTTGCCGTTGAGGTAGACGTGTTGCAGTTTGCCGTTGGCATTTTTGCTGATGTTCACGCGGGTGAGGGCGCAGTTGCTGAGGCTCAGGGTGTTGATCAGCGAATAGTTGTAGAATGTCACCTCTGAGAGCGAGCGGTTGTTGTCGATAAACACTTCACGCAGGGCGGCGCCGGCGGTGAAGGTGTTGAGCGAGGTGTTGAAGGCGTAGAGTTCGCGGAGCTTCTTGTAGCTTGAACAGCGAAGCTCGGTGATGGGCGTGTTCTGACACCACAGGGTGGTCAGCGCCGGCACGGCCGAAGCTGCAGGGATGGCCTCCACTGCCGTCGAAGCGCAAATCAGAGTGGAGAGCGAGGGGCAGGAAGCGGGCAAGCCCAGGGAGGTCAGCGAAGTGTTTTGGGCCACGTTGACAACGGCCAGTGAATCGGCTGCACCGAATTTCAGCGAGGTCAGTAGGTTGTCTTGAGCATTGAGTTCTTTCAAGGCAGCGATGCCGCTAAGGTCGAGAGCGGTGAGGTGGCTGCCAACACAGATAACCGTGGTGATAGGATTGGATGAGGTCACGGTGACACTGTTGCCCTTCACGGGCAGCTCTTGCATAGCGCCGTCGAAGGTCACGGCCTGAGTTTGGCCATTGTCCCAAGTCAGCGTAGCGGCCACGCCCTGGTTCAGACCGAGATTCAGCGTCTCGGCACCGGCGCCCGGGGTGAGGCTCAGAGTGTCGGCGTGGGCCGGCAGCGTCAGGGCTGCACAGGCCGTTGCCATAGCGAGTTTGGTTAGTTTTAACATTGGTGGTTTAAGTAATCAAATAGTGATAGTTAGTGTGCAAATTTAATAAAAAATCCGCACACTTGCGCCATCCGCCCCCAAAAAACTCACCAGTCGAGCATCTCGGGCCTAAGCAGGAAGTCGATAAGCGAGATGGTGACGATGCCGTGGTTGTCGCGTTTGGGCATGATATAGTCGCCCACCACGATGATTTTTCGGAAGGAGTCGTTGATGTTGACAAGCGAGGCGGTTTCTTGGCGTTCTTTCTCTTCGGTAGGGATGGCAAAGGCCGATTGGATGTAGTAGAGTCGGTTGCCGCGATTGGCCACGAAGTCCACCTCATATTGTCGGCGCACGCTCCGGCCCTCGGAGTCGGTGGTACGCTGCTCCACCACCCCCACGTCGACACTGAAGCCGCGGGCGCGCAATTCGTTATAGACCACATTTTCCATGATGTGGGTTTCCTCTTGTTGACGAAATCCGAGTATGGCATTGCGCACGCCCAAGTCGCTGAAATAATATTTTGCCAGGGTGTTGATGTAGTGTTTGCCCTTGATATTGTAGCGCACGGATTTCTCGGCAATAAACGATTCGCAGAAATATTGGAGATAGCGTTCGATGGTTTTATTTGTGAGCGACGAGTTTTTGAGGCTCTTGAAGGTGTTGGCCAATTTGTTGGGATTGGTTGGCGAGCCTATTGCCGAGGCGATGACCTGCAGCAGCTCGCCCACTTCCAAGTCGGCGCGCAGGCGATAGCGGTCTATTATATCTTTAAGGTAGACCGTGGTGTAGAGGTCGCGTAGATAATCGGCTTTCTGCTGCGCATTCTGAAGCGACACCACGTGAGGCAAGCCTCCATAGGTGTAGTAGTCGCGCCAAGCATCGCGCGGATGGTCGGTGCGACTCTGCATAAATTCAGCAAAAGTGAGCGGGAAAACATGAATCTGCTGACCGCGGCCGCGAAATTCGGTGATGATGTCGGTGGATAGGAAACGCGAATTGCTGCCGGTGACATACACATCGGCATTGCGAATCTTCAGATAGCTGTTGAGCACGTCTTCAAATTCGCTGACCAACTGCACTTCGTCGAGCAGAATGTAATACATACGGTCGTCTTTCATCTGCGCATCAATGTGATGCAGCAGCTCGTCGGGGTCGCGCAAAGCGGCGTTACGTCGGTCTTCCAAGTCGATTTGAATGATGTGGTCGGCGGCGACGCCTTCGGCGGCCAACCTATCGGCAAAGAGATTGAACAGCAGGAAGGATTTGCCGCAGCGACGGAGCCCGGTGATAATCTTGATTAGCCCGTTGTGGCGACTCTCCATGAGTCGGTCGATGTAGGTTTCGCGTTGTATAATCATATTCTATTCCAAAAAAATGACATTTATGTCAACTTTTGGGAATACAAAGGTAGCAAACCCGGCGGATATTTGCAAGCGCTATTCCAAAAAAGTGGCATTTATGTCAACTTTTGGGAATAGCGGAGCGCGGCGGAGCTGCGCAGTGTGTCAGGTCGGAGACCTGTTCGGTCTGAACCCGGGTCGCGGCTCTGACGCGGCCCGGGTAGGCATGCGTCACTGTTGCGGGTCGGAGACTCGCAGTGTCTTCAGGTGAGCTAATGCGGAGTTTGGGAGGGGTATAAAATAAAAAAATTACCCGTCGTCGCGACGCGTAATCTTCTTACCTTAAATCTAATACCATGAAAAACTGATGCAAAGTTACAGCTTTTTTTGATAGATGGTTCGAAAAATTACAGTATTTAACGTATTTAACTTTTATAAACTATCATTTTCGAGCCTCTGCAAGGTCGTTTGCTATGGCTTGGCGCAGTTGCTCAACAGAACTAAAGCGCTGTTCATCACGTAGCTTACGAAGAAATTCGAGTCGCAAGTGGGAGCCGTAGAGGTCGCCGGTGAAGTCGTCGATGTGCGCCTCGATGGTGAGGTGGTGGCCCTCCACGGTGGGGCGCATGCCAATGTTGACCACGGCCACGCGATTGAGGGCGCGCGCGGCATAGACGCCGCTGCCGGGAATCACCACGGCGGGGTCGGGCTCGACGTTGGCGGTGGGGAAACCGATGGTGCGGCCCAACCTACGGCCGCTCACCACCCTACCCTCCACGGCCGGAGCGCGGCCCAACAGAGCAGCGGCGCGGTCCACTTGGCCCTCGCGTATGAGTTGGCGCAGCAGCGAAGAACTCACCTCAGCATCGGGGTATGGCGCGGCCACCATCACCTCCACGCCCTCGTCCTCGCCCAAGCGGCGATAGTCGGCGGCAGAGAGTCCGGCGTCGCTGCCTATGCGGTTGTTGAAACCGAGCATCAGCAGCTCCACGCCGTAGCGCCGGCGAATCATGGCCATAAACTCGCGGGCCGTGAGGCGGCGCAGCTCCTCGTCGAAGGGAAACACCAGAGGCTCCACGCCGCATGCCTCAATTGCGGCAAAGGTTTCGCGGCGCGAAGCCAGCAGCTGTGGCACCTTAGTCGGCGCAATCAGCCTCAGCGGATGCTCGGCAAAGGTGATGGCCACGGGGCGCAGTGAGCGCTCGCGGCAGGCCTCACGCAACTGTGCAAACAAGTAGGCGTGGCCGCGGTGAACCCCGTCGAACACGCCCACCACGGCGCCGCATTTTCTTTCAGTTTGAGCCACGGCCGAGTTAGAGGATTGAGAGCAGAGGATGCTCAGCCGTGATTTGCTCGGCGTGGAAGCCCAGGCGGCGAGCAGCCTCAACATTGACTGCGCCGTCGTCGAAAAATGTGGTGCTCTCGGCGGTGATGCCAAATCGACTCAACACCATCTGATAGATGCGGGCGTCGGGCTTGCACACTTTGGCGTCGAACGAGGTGACCACGCCGTCGAAATAGGCCGACAGGTCGAGGCCCTGCTTGGTGAATTCGGGGATGATGCGGCGGTGCCACATGATGGCGTTGGTGTTGGATAGCATCCACACGCGGTGGCCTCTGCGGCGCAGCTCGCGCAGGGCGTCGAGACGTTCCTCGGGGATGCCGATGAGAAATTGGCAAAAGGCCTCGTCGATCTGCTCATCGCTCACCTCAGCGGCAATGTGGCGACGCACCTCGGCGCGAAATTCCGCAGGAGTCACCTCGCCGCTTTCGAGCATCAGGAACGGCCCCTTCTGGCAATATTCGCCAAGGAAATCGTTGGCGCCGCTCATGCCCAGCGCCTCAAAGGCGCGCACGCAGCGCATACGGTCGATGTCCATGATCACACCGCCGAGATCAAACAGCAGGTTGGGCGTCAACGTCATTTCGCGGCCTTGATTTTCTTCACACGATTGTAGGTCTCGCTGACGTTGCCGTCAAAGCCCACGGCGGTGTCCACGATTTGGCCTTTGCCGTTGAGATAGAGCATATGAGGGATGCCGCTGACTTCCATCAGTTTCGACAGAGCGCGAGTGTCGTCGAAATAGAGGTCGAAGTCGGTCCAGCCGTTGTCTTTCACCATTTTGACCACCTGGTCGCGGTTGGCGGGGTCGTCGAGCGAAATGATCACCATCTTCACTCCGGTCTCCTTTTGCCACGTCTTATATTGCTCGGAGATGGCCGTGAGCTCGCGGCGGCAGGGGCCGCACCATGTGGCGAAGAAGCTCACCAGAGTGGGTTTGCCCGACTTGCGGATAGATGAAGCTGCCACTTTTTTGCCGGCAGACGTGGTCAGTTGCACGTTGGTGGGCAACGACGTAGGAGGAGTGGCCATCATTGTGGCGCTAACGCCCAGCAGCACAGCGGCCATGAGCGAACGAAGCATTTTTTTCATAATCAAATGTCTTGAGATTGTCTCCACAAAATTACGATTATTAATTGAAAATTGAAAATCGAAAGTGGAAAGTGCGCGTCAGCGGGCAAGGGCGTGGGTGTCGTAGTCGAAGCCGTCGAGCACTTTGCGAGGGTGCGGGGCCACAAAACTCTTTGAGGCCATCGACTTTGTGGAGTCGAGCCAATGAGTGCGCAGGCCGCCCAGGGTGAAGATGGTTTGCGAGATGTCGTCGGTGGTGCAGGGCTTGGCGGCATTGGCATTGAGCGCCTCCACTATCTCGGGATGATTGGCTGCATATTTAGGCGAACACCACACGAACATAGGCACGTGGAGCATCTGCTCCCAATTGCCCGTCACCAACGCCAAGTTGTGAGTGCCGTAGCGGCAGTTTTGCCACAGCGCCTCGCCGTGGTCGCTGAAGAAGATGACACAGGCGTCGTTGTCGGCCACGCGATTGATGACGTCGGCGATGAGATAGTCGCAATAGTGCATGGCGTTGTCGTAGGTGGCATTGCCGATTTGCTGCATGGGATATTTGTTGGCGTCGGGATACTCCTCGGGGTGGAAGATTTCAAACTGCGGAGTGTGGGGATAGCGGTCTTCATAATCGTTGTGACAGCCCACCATGTGGAGCAACACCATGCAGTTTTCATCGGGGGCATCGTTGAGAATGTCGGTGAGCCGGAAGTCGCCGCGGCTCGACACGGAGAGATACTTGTCGAACTGCACTTGGGCCATCGCCACGGATGAGAAATAGTCGTATTCGTCGCAGATGTCGCCAATCTCGGTTTGGCCGGTGGAGTGGAGAGTGGTGTATCCCGCCGTGCGAAACACGGTTGGGAAGAACGGCGTGTTGGGAAAGCGGTCGTAGCCACCGATGCTGTAGGCCCCTTGGAGCGCCTTGACGGTGCGGTCGTAGACGCTCACCACGTCGGCAAACAACACGAAACGCTCGCCGCTGCAGGCGCGCAGCGAGTCGAGCCGCGGCGTGGTGGGGCGACGGTAGCCGTAGAGCGACATGCGCCCGGCAGCTTGCGATTCGCCCACGATGACTATCACCTGCGGACGGTCGGCAAAGGTCTGCTCGGCGTGGCCGTGGGCGAGTTCCTCGCGGTTCACCTCCACCAGCCGCCGGATATCCGCTTTCCAGCGGTTGCTCATGGGGTATGCCGTGAGCAGGCGGTGGTAGACGTTGATGCGGTCGGGCGTCACCCCTTGAGGCACAATCAGAGCATAGGCCAGCCAGATGAAGCCCAACGCGGCAAGAACGGCCGTCACCGGCAGGAGGCATTTGTCCACGAGGCGTCGATGCGAAAGCCACACAGCTGCCCAACTCAGCGCAATGAGCACGGCCAGCCATGCTACGGCCATCAGCAGGGTGTCTGACGTGAGCACGCTCTTGAGCCACGCGCCCCAGAGACCGTGCGACGTGGCAATGATAGTCACCATATCAACGCCATAGTCCACACCGAATTGTGTCCGCGAGAAATATTCAATGCCGGAAATCACCACGGTGAGCCACCACCATGAGTTCATCCACAGGCGCTGAGCGCGCTCGCTCATCAGCGCCCCGATTGAGGCAATGACAAGGGCAAACAGCATGGTGTTGCACAAGACGATGGCGGGAGCCGCGCTGACAAAACCATATTGATATGACGGCAGACACATGTTGGCCACGAGCAGCGCTGCAAGCAGCGCCGCAAAGCGGCTACGGGGGAAGTGGCTAATGATGCGTTGAAACATCGTGGGGCAAAAATCGGGCATGAAAAGGCCGGCAGCGGGAGGGCTGCCGGCTATTGGGGTTTGGGGAGGTTAGTCTCGGGAAGAGCCTCCGAAGAATCGGAGCAGGTAGAGGAAGAGGTTGACGAAGTCGAGGTAGAGGCTCAGGGCGCCGATGGAAGCCAGGTGGCTATGGGTGGCGGCGGGCATCACTTCGGCCAGCTGACGAATCTTCTGAGTGTCCCACGCAGTGAGGCCCACGAAGATGATCACACCGAAGAAGGAGATGATCCAGTCGAAGGTGCTATTGCCCCAAAACATATTCACCAGCGAGCAGATGATCAGGCCAATCAGGGCCATAAACAGGATGTTGCCGATGCGGGTGAGGTCGCGGTTGGTGGTGTAGCCATAGATGGTCATGGCGCCGAAGGTGCCGGCGGTGATGAAAAATGTCTTGGCTATGGAGGCGCCGGTGTATATGGCAAAAATCGGGCAAAGCGTCAGGCCGTTGAGCACGGCAAAGGCCAAGAAGCAGCCAAAGGCGGTGGTGGCGCTGATTTTGGTCAGGCGCGCCGACATATAGAACACGATGCCGATTTCGAGGATAGACATCAGCAAGTAGACAAAGCGGTGTGTGGCCATGAATTCCAGGAATCCGCCCACGTAGCCCAACATGGCACACGCGGCCGAAATCAGCAGGCCCAAGGTCATGCGTCCGTAAACACCGCGCATCACGGCCGACACTCTCTCGGTTTGAGCGAAGTCGGTGCCGCCATATTGCGGCATGTCGTAAGGATAATTGTTCATTGTTCTCTGTTGTATAGAATGTTAATAATTCGTTGTTATTACATGCGTTCCACCACGTTGATGCCCAGCAGGCTCAGGGCGGTGCGCACCACTCGGGCGGTGGCTTCGCTCAGGGCCAGACGCAGCGAGCGAACGGCGTCGTCGCTTTCGCGCAGGATGGAGCAGTCGTGATAGAACTGGTTGTATTCCTTCACCAGTTCGTAGACGTAGTTGGCAATCAGCGCGGGCGAATAGGTGCGTCCGGCTTCTTGCACCACCGAGGGGAAGTCGGCCAGGCGCTGCACCAGGGCGATTTCGCGCTCGCAGGGGGTGACGGCAGAATAGTCCACGGTGGGCATTGCGGCTTCGGCGGCTTTGCGCTGCACGGAGCGGATGCGGGCGTAGGTGTATTGCACGAAGGGGCCGGTGTTGCCGTTGAAGTCGATGCTTTCGGCGGGGTTGAAGGTGATGTTTTTGCGGGGGTCAACCTTGAGCAGGAAATACTTGAGAGCGCCCAAGCCCACGGCTTCGGCCACGGCTTCGCGTTCTTCGGTGGTGAACTCGTCGAGGCGCATCTTTTCGGCCGACACACGGCGTGCGTCTTCCACCATCTGCTCCATGAGGTCGTCGGCGTCGACCACGGTGCCTTCGCGGCTCTTCATCTTGCCGTTGGGCAGCTCCACCATGCCGTAGCTGAAGTGCACCAGGTCTTTACCCCAGCTGAAGCCGAGCTTGTCGAGCAGCAGCGAGAGCACCTGGAAGTGATAGTTTTGCTCGTTGCCC
>CAZJWM010000018.1:0-24388 GCA_964549975.1 uncultured Bacteroides sp.
AAAGGTACGAAAACTTTTTCACCTCTGCAAGAGATTGATAGTTGAAAATTGAAAAGGAAAATTGAAAGTTGGCTAACGCACACTGGGTCAGGTTGCTATTGCGTCGGCGCCTTTGGCCGCGGTGGGCGTCAGAAGTCGTAGGTGAAGGGGGCTTCGATGCGGTTGGTGGGGGTTTGCACGATTAGTTTGAATTGATGAGTGCCCTTTTGTGCGGGCTCGGCAGTGAATTCCACGGCGAAGTCTTTGGAGATCAATTGCGATGTGGCGAAGTTGATGTCAGAGAGCTTTGTCGTCATCACTTCTGCCCCTTCAATGCCTGCATATTCCGTTAAGACGGCATATTGCGTAGCATCCTTCTGCGCTGCTTGATAGCCGCTTTTCACGTAGTTGAAGTAGGATACGTAGGCACATTCCACCAGTTCGGACACGTCGCTTCCGGCGGGGTGCGTCAAGTCGAACGCATCCGACGTTTCTATCTTGATAGAGTTGATGGGGTCGCTCAGGGCGATGCGTGGCCCGCAGACGGTGTAGCGGTTGAAAGATGTGTCGCCATTTGCGGCAGAGAGTTTGCTGAAGGTGTCGCCTGAGGTGGTGACGGTGCCTTTGAGCGTGAATTCTATTCCGCGGTCGGCTTTCTTTATGGTGACAGCCTCGGGATTGATGTAGCCTGTGATGTAGGTTTTATTGTAGGTTGCGCCTGATTCATCGTTGTTAGAACAGCTCCAGCAGCAACCAACCAACATAGCCAAAGTGAGAAATCTTAGCATAATCTTCATCGTGTGAGTAATTATTATTATTTACGGATTCCTGTGACAGCAGTTATTTTATACTGAAAATTGCCGTCTTCAGAATCATTTTCAACATCAGAGTTTCTAGTCTCGCTGGAATAGGTCGGTCCATCATTTGAGTTGAAGGCGCTGCTCAAGTAGTAGCCGTCTTGATAGCCTCCCCAGCCCCAGTTGCACAAAGGATACCATTCGCTCTCGGTGGTAGTCTTTTGTAAAACACCATTACTATTATATGTTTTTACAGTTCGGCGCCTTTCTAGAAGGCCATGACATAGCCATCTGTGTCCACCGGAGTATTTGGTCTTTACTTTGATGCCTAAGAATTTATTGATAGTCTTGTGGCTGAAACCGCCAGCCAATACTGCATGGCCATTTTTGAGCTCCGAAACCACCGTAGATGTGTTATAATCCTTAAGATTACCTCCATTGGAATAGCCGAAATTCTTTAGGGTTCTGGGAATGTTGTTCGCTTTGGCTGCACTACCACCTTTTTCTGCTAGATTGTATGACATATCCAAGTTCGATTTTGTCCCTAGCTCTGCCATCAGACGCGCAATTTGGTCTTGGGCATCAGATGTGCAACTCCATGCATAGCTGCTTTTGGTCATCGCGTTCCAATTGAAGGAATAGTTTTTGTAGGATGTTGGGTACTGGTATATGGACATAAGCTGTGCAACGGCAGTAGCAACGCATCCTGTTACGGTTTGTTTGCCATCTTTCTTGGGGCAATATTTGTTGTATGGGTTTCTTTGGTTCCATTTAACACGGCATAGCCCATTTTGGTTGTATACAATGTTTTCCCATTCGCCGTAAACTTTGTAGTTCTTAGCATTCGCACTCTTTGAATACGAAGCTTCCGACAGACTCTCCATATATTTTGTTTCCATGTTTTCCAGGAATAGTGCAAACCCGGGATTGTCGATATAGTCTGATTCAATTATCTCGCCGGAGTCAGCTAAAGCTAATAGAGAAGGAATGCCCTCATTGCCTGCCATTAAAGCGAATCCTTCCTCGTTTTCAAAATTGAAAACATGGATTACGGGTGACTCATCGTCGGAAGCGCGTGTGGGCGATGCTGCGTTTTTGATTGTAAACGCATTTGCTATCACCTTTTTGTTGGTGGATGCTTCGGGGGATCTTGACAGCTGCGATTGGTGGACGTCGCAAAGCAACTTTTCCAGCTCGATTTGCGCATCTTCTATTGAGATGATGCCTGATTGACTTGGTCGATTGGGATTGTTTGATTCGGCAATAATGCTGTCATCTTGCGTGCAAGATGTTATTACTGCCATGACGAGGAATAGCAATCCCCATAAGTTTTTTTGTGTCATAACGTGTGATTTTAGTTTGTTAAATTGGTTAAAAGTAAGAAGTGATGAATAGAAGTTTGTATATTGTGTTAGGTAGCCCAAACTTTATGGCATGAAGTCCAAATTTAGTTTTTGGTGACGCAACCAAGGTGATACTGAGTGATTGTGTTGCTAACTATTAACGAAAGTTTATTTATCTAAAAGATGGAGCTGTGCTATAAAGTATGTTCAGATGTCACGCTGCAAAGTTACAAATCAAATCCGGAATCTACAAATATGTTAAGTTTATTTGCGTTTTGAATACAAACTTTTAGAAAAAGCGTATCGGCTTGTCGAGCCGCTCGCGTTAGAGCCCGGACTCGATGTATAGACCGCACAGGCCTTCCATCTGGCACGCTGTGGAACGTCAGGGGTATATGCTTGGTTGACACCATAATGTGTACCTCTCGGCACACATGCGTTTCTCTCATCTACCGGGCACACGGTCGCCGTTGGCTCCCTCTGTGCCCGGTTAACCGAAATATGCACCTTCGGCGCATCTGTCGCCGCGGTGTTTTTTGTCCGCTTATGCGACGATAGACCGCAGCACTGTCGGCAGGAATGTGGTGCATGGCGAGAGCGCGGCGGAGTCGCGCCGTGTGTCAGGTCGGAGACCTGTTCGGTCTGAGCACGGGTCGCGGCTCAGCCGCGGCCCGTGTAGGCGAGTGTCTCGGCTGCGGCTCGGCGAGCCGCAGTGTCTTGGGCGTCACTTGCAGATACTGTCTCTAATGGCTGAGGATGAGACGGAAAGGCCCCGCTTGCCTGGCGGCGAGCGGGGGCACTTGAGGCGGCGGGGCGGGGGTTAGCCGCCGAAGTCGTCGAAGTGGATGGCGGAGGGGTCGACGCCCAGGGAGTCGAGCATGGCCACGACGGCTTTGCTCATGGGACCGGGGCCGCACATGTAGTATTGGATGTCTTCGGGGTTTTCGTGGCCTTTGAGGTAGGTTTCGAGCATCACTTGATGGACGAAACCGGGGGTGTAGGCCACGCCTTGTTTGTCGGCTTCGGGGTCGGGACGGTCCAGGGCCAGGTGGAAGTGGAAGTTGGGGAAGTCTTTCTGCAGTTGCAGGAAGTCTTGGAGGTAGAACACTTCGTTGAGGGCACGGGCGCCGTAGAAGTAGTGCATCACGCGGTCGGTGGTGTGGAGCGTGCGTGTCATGTGCATGATTTGGGCACGCAGGGGGGCCATGCCGGCGCCGCCGCCCACCCAGATCATTTCGGCTTTGGAGTCGAAGATGGGGAAGAAGTCGCCGTAGGGGCCGCTCATGAGCACTTTGTCGCCGGGTTTAAGCGTGTAGATGTAGCTGGAGGCGATGCCGGGCATCACGTTTTGGAAACCCACTTCGGGTTTGGGCTTCATGGGGGGAGTGGCAATGCGCACGGTGAGCATTATGCGGTCGCCTTCGGCGGGATAGTTGGCCATGGAGTAGGCTCTGACGGTGGCTTCTTTGTTCTCGGCTTTGAGGGCAAAGAGGCCGAATTTTTCCCAAGCGGGGAGATAGTCGGGGCCGATGGAGTCTTTGTCGATGTCTTTGTCGTAGTCCATCGAGTAGGGGGGAATCTTGATTTGGGCGTAGCTGCCGGGGATGAAGTCCATGTGTTCGCCCGGGGGCAGGGCCACGATGAATTCCTTGATGAAGGTGGAGACGTTGCGGTTGGAGATCACCGTGCATTCCCATTCCTTGACGGAGAGCACCGAGGCGGGCACCTTGATGGCGAGGTTTTCTTTGACTTTCACTTGGCAGCCCAGGCGCCAGTGGTCTTTGAGCTGTTTGCGCGAGAAGTGGACGGTTTCGGTGGGGAGGGGTTGGCCGCCGCCTTCGGTGACTTGCACTTTGCATTGGGCGCAGGAGCCTTTGCCGCCGCAGGCCGAGGGGAGGAACACTCCGTTGTTGGCCAGGGTGGAGAGCAGGGTTCCGCCGGCGTCGACTTGCATGACGGCGTCGCCGGAGTTCATGTCTACTGTCACTTTGCCCGAGGATGTGAGATAGCGCTTGGCCACGAGCAAGACGATGACCAGCAGCAGGGTGACGGCCAGGAATATACCCACTCCGGCCATGATTGTGAGTGATTCTATGCTGAGTAGTGTCATAGTGTGAGCGGTGTGGGGGGGATTAGAGTTTGATTCCGAGGAAGCTCATGAATGCGATGCCCATGAGCGCCGTGATGATGAATGTGATGCCGATTCCGCGTAGCGGAGCGGGCACGTTGCTGTAGGCGGTGACTCTTTCGCGGATGGCAGCCAGGGCGGTGATGGCCAGGAGCCAGCCGAGGCCCCAGCCGGCGCCGGCGCAGACGGCCGTGGAGATTGAGGCAAATTCGCGTTGCTGCATGAACAGCGAGCCGCCGAGGATGGCGCAGTTCACGGCAATCAGGGGGAGGAAGATGCCCAGCGAGGCGTAGAGCGCGGGGGCATATTTTTCAATCACCATCTCCAGCAGCTGAGTGAGCGAGGCGATGACGGCAATGAACATGATCAGCGAGAGAAACGACAGGTCGATGCCGGCATATTCGGGGCCGAGCCAGCTGAGGGCGCCTTCGCGCAGCACGTAGTTTTCCAGCAGATAGTTGATGGGCAGCGTGATGATGAGCATAAATGTCACCGCAATGCCCAGGCCGAAGGCGGTTTTCACCGTCTTGCTCACTGCCAGATAGGAGCACATGCCCAGGAAGTAGGCAAAAATCATGTTGTCGATGAAGATCGACCGGATGAAAAGGTTGAGATTTTCCATAATGATGATGCGTTAAGCCTCCTCCTGCAGGTCTTTGTTGATGAGACGATGAATCCAGATGATGCAGGCCACCACGATCAGAGCCATCGGGGGGAGAATCATCAGGCCGTTGTTGACGTAGCCGGCCTCGTAGAAGCTGTCGGGCACCACTTGCACTCCCAGCAGAGTGCCGGAGCCGAGCAGTTCGCGGAAGAAGGCCACGATGATGAGAATCAGTGCGTAGCCCACGCCGTTGCCCACGCCGTCGAGGAAGGCGGGCCAGGGTTTGTTGCTAAGGGCAAAGGCCTCGAGTCGGCCCATGAGGATGCAGTTGGTGATGATCAGGCCGATGAACACCGAGAGCTGCACGCTCACGGCGTAGGCATAGGCGCGCAGCAGCTGGTTGACCAGCACCACCAGGGCGGCCACCACCACCAGCTGCACGATGATGCGGATGTTGGTGGGGATGGTGTTGCGCAGCAGCGAGATGATGACGTTGCTGAAGGCCAGCACGGCAATCACGGAGATGCCCATCACCAGCGCGGGCTCAAGTTTGGCGGTGACGGCCAGGCAGGAGCAGATGCCCAACACCTGCACAATCACCGGGTTGTTTTTCGAGAAGGGGTTGAGCAGCACCCTTCGGTTGCTTATTTTTTCACTCATAGTGGTTGATTACTTGTTGCGAAGAGTTTCAAGAAATGAAGCATAGGGGGTGAGGCAGTTGGAGAGCATCGAGCCGACGCCTTTGGAGGTGATGGTGCCGCCGCTCACGCCGTCAACCCAGTCGGCATCGTCGGCAGGGGTTTGACCGGCTTTCACCACGGCCACCGGGCGGAATCCGTCGGCCTTGAAGAGCTGTTTGCCCACGAATCGGCTTTGGAATGCGGGTTTCTCGATTTCGGCACCGAGGCCGGGGGTCTCGGAGGCGTGGTTGAAGTAGGCACCGTAGATGGTGGAGCCGTCGGCGTCAACGGCCACGTATCCCCAGATGGCGCCCCAGAGGCCGGCGCCGTAGACCGGGAGGATATATTTCACTGCGCCATCTTCGAGGGTGCAGACGTAGACCGGGAGCTGACGTTGCTCGGCCGGGAGTTTGGCTTGCGCAGCCACGTTGACAGCGTCGGCATCGGCCTCGCTGACCACTTGGCCGTCGGCGTTGACAATCAGCTGTTGAGTGATCAGGCGGCCAAACTGGGCGGCCACATCTTTTTCGGGGGTGACGTGCACCGACTTGAGGATTTGACCCATGGTGTCGGCTTTGGCGTTGTCGGCCTGGCGCTGCTTCAGAGCCAGGGAGGTGACGGCCAAGGCGCAGCCCACTATCAGCACCATCACCACTATATATATAATGGTGTAGACGTTGGATTGCTTATTTATTTTCATAGACTTACGTTAGCAGTGAGAGTGGATGGGTTAGGAGTTGACTTTGGAGCGACGCAGGCGGCGCGACACGTTGGCTTGCACCACGCAGTGGTCGATCAGCGGAGCGAACACGTTCATCAGCAAGACGGCGAGCATGGCGCCTTCGGGGTAGCCGCTGTTGTAGACGCGAATCACCACGGCGATGATGCCCACCAGGGCGCCGTAGATCCATTTGCCCGTTTCGGTGCGCGCTGAGGTGACGGGGTCGGTGGCCATAAACACAATGGCAAAGAGCAGGCCGCCATAGAGCAGGTGGTCCACCGGAGTCATCATGGAGCCGGGATATGTGATGGTGGGGAAGGCGTGGGCCAGAGCGCCCATGGCCAAAGCGCCCACCGTGGCGCTGAGCATGATTTTCCACGAGGCCATGCCGCTGAAGAGCAGGATGGCGGCGCCGATGAGGATGCAGAGCGTGGAGGTTTCGCCAAATGAGCCGGGAATCAGGCCGATGAAGGCTTGCCAAGCGTTGGAGGTCACGTCGGCCACTTGCGAGGCGTCGGTGGCGGTGGCGATTTCGCCTAAGGGGGTGGCGCCGCTGAAGCCGTCAACGGCTTTGGAGCCGAGGCCGCAGATGGGGTCGGTGGCCACAAATACGTCGCTGCCGCTCATCTGCTTGGGGTAGGCAAAGAAGAGGAATGCGCGGGTCACCAGGGCCACGTTCAGAATGTTGTAGCCCGTGCCGCCAAACACCTCCTTGACGAAAATCACGGAGAAGGCCGTGGCCACCAGTATCATCCACAGCGGGGTGTCGATGGGGCAAATCATCGGAATCAAGATGCCGGTCACCAAGAAACCCTCTTGGATCTCCTCTTTGCGCCATTGCGCCACGATGAATTCAATGCCCAAGCCCACCACGTAGCAGCCCACCACTCGGGGCAACACTGCCAGCAAGCCGTAGAGCATCAGCTGCCAGAAGGGAAACTCCGTGGCTCCCGCGGCCAGCCAATGCTGATAGCCGGTGTTATACATGCCAAAGAAGAAGCAGGGCATCAGCGCCAACACCACGATGATCATGGTGCGCTTCGAGTCGTTGGCATCGTGGATGTGGGCGCCGGTGGATGCCGACGTTTCGTTGGGCGTGAACAGGAAAGTTTCAAAGCCGTCGTAGACCGAGCGGAGCGCCGAGAGCTTGCCGCCGGGCATAAACAGAGGCTTGATGCGATTGAGTTGTCGTTTTAATCCTTTCATAGCGTTGATTATTCCACTTCTTGGCGGAGGTAGTCAAGACCTTCGCGCACGATTTTTTGCAGTTCGAGTTTCGAGGTGTCCACAAATTCCGCCAGGGCGAAATCTTCCGGGGCCACTTCGTAGATGCCCAGGGCCTCCATCTTGTCGATGTCGCGCGACAGGATGGCTTTGAGCAGATATTCGGCCATGATGTCCATGGGCAACACGCGGTCGTATTCGCCCGAGAGAATCATGGCGCGGCGGCCGCCGTTGAGGCGGGCGTCGGGGCTGAAGAGCTTGCCGCGCAGGAAGTGGCCGAGCACGCTGCGCTTCACGCTGGGCTTGCCGGCTTCGGGGTTGGCCCAGCCCATAAACTCGTCGGCGTCGTCGCCTTCGCGAATCACGGAGAGCTGTCTGTAGGGCGCGCGCAGGAAGTCGGCCGCTGGGTCAATCTTCACTCCGCTGAGCACCGAGCCGGCAATCACGCGGCGGTGCACCTCGTCGTGGGCAATCACGCCCTTGAGCAGGGTGGCGGCGTCGGCGCCGTAGACGGTGCGCACATAGTGTGGCAGCTGCACTTCTGGGCCGGCCACGGTGATGAGCACGTCGGGGGTGTAGGCCCCGTCGGTGGCTAATTCGCCGATTTTGGCCAGGGTCACCACGTCGAGAGTCCACACCGTTTCGCCCTTGCTGACGGGGCTCACGGCGGCAATCTGCACGCCCGCGTTGCCGCAGGGGTGGGGGCCGTCTACTGTGAGCATCTCAGCGCCGGGGATGTCGGCAATGGGGGTGTCGGCGGGCACACCCACGTAGACCTTGCCGGAGGTGAGCTGTTGCAGCGCCTTCACGCCGGCGGCCAATTGCTGGGCCTTGCCCTCCACCTGAAACTCCAGATGCGGAGCCAGCGGCGAGGAGTCGAACGCCGTCACGAAGATGTCGCGCGGCTGCTTCTCGGGGTTAGGCACAATGTCGTAGGGGCGCTGGCGCATCATGCACCAGAGGCCGCTGCGCATCAACAGGGTTTTGAAATCGGGGGCTTCGTCGATGGAAGCTTTGCCGGCGGCGGAGCCCGTGGGGGTTACCTCCACGCGCAACACCTTGCGGCGGTCGCCGCGCACCACGGCGCGGACCACTCCGTCGACCGGGCTAACCAGTTTCACTTCGGGATGAAGTTTGTCAAACAGCAGCGGCGCACCGGCCTTCACGCTTTCGCCTTCCTTCACGGCCACCTTGGGCGTGAATCCGGCAAAATCGTCGGGGGTGACGGCCACCACAGCAGGCCACGCCCACTCAACCTCTTGCAGCGAGTGGGGCTTGGGGGCTGAGCCCGCCAACTTGATGTCAAGGCCTTTTTTTATCTTTACAAGCCTATTCATGGGCAATTGCTGGATATTTAATGTATTTTTAGATTATTTTCGGAATATGCAAAGATACGCATAAATACGCAAATAAATGCCAACTATCTCATATTAAATTGCGTTATTATGAAAAAATCTTCGTAATTTTGCATCTGAATATGAACTTACGGAATATGAACATAACCCTGATGAAGGTGGCCGTGGTGGTCGCCGCGTGTATGTCCACATCTGTCGCTGCATCGGCCGACAGCAACATCCCCGCCGGGTACTACTCCTCGCTCAACGGCAAAAGCGGAGCCGACCTGAAGACGGCAATTTGCAATCTCGTCTACAATCACACCCAGGTGAGCTCCTACAACAACCTGCCGAAATATTTCCAGCGCACCGATGTGTATCCCGACGGCTCGAGCCGCTGGTGGGATATGTATAGCGACATTCCGCTCTATGCCCCTTCGTTTAACGGGCTAAACCGCGAGCACGCCTTCCCCAAAAGCTGGTGGGGCGGCTCGACCGACACCCCGGCCTACGTGGACCTATTCCACCTCTACCCCTCGGAAGAAAAGGCCAATATGGCCAAGAGCAACTATCCCCTGGGCGAAGTGGACCGCACTCTTGCCACCTTCTTCGACAACGGCATCACCACCGTGGGCTACGCCGTGAGCGGCCAGGGCGGCGGCGCCAAATATGTGTTCGAACCCGCCGACGAATATAAGGGCGACTTTGCCCGCACCTACTTCTACATGGTGTGCTGCTACCAAAACCTCACCTGGAGCTACACCTACATGGTGGGCAACAACCTCTATCCCACGCTCAACTCCTGGAGCCAACAGCTGCTGATGAAGTGGGCCAAGGAAGACCAAGTGAGCCAAAAAGAGATCGACCGCAACCAGCAGGTCTACTATATCCAAGCCAACCGCAACCCCTTCATCGACCTGCCCACGCTGGCCGACTATCTCTGGGGCGACAAACGCGGCGAAATCTTCTACGTTGCCGAAAATGAGGGCGGCACCACCGGCGACCCCACGCTCATCACCCCAGTGCAGGGCATGGAGCTGGAATTTCCGCAAGTGGCCCTGGGCAACAGCTCCAGCGCCAAGCTTCACCTCGCCGGCGAATCGCTCACCGGCCAAAACCTCACCCTCACCATCTACGACAACGACACCACCACCGACGCCGAAATGTTTAACATCGACGGCCAGCCCCGTCAGCGCGTTTCGGTCAGCTCGGTCAACTCCGAAGACGGCCTCTGGGTCACCGTCAACTACGTGCCCACCTCGATTGGCACCCACACCACTCGCCTGGTGATTTCCGGCGGCGGCCTCACCGGCTCCGTGGGCATAGGCCTCTACGGCCAATGCTTCGAGCGCCCCACGCTCACGGCCCCCACAGCCATTGCTCCCTCCGACATCACCTCCACCTCCTACGTGGCCAACTGGCAACCAGTCGAAGGTGAAGTCGTGGACTACTACGTGGTGAACCGCACCCGCTACGAAGGCGGCTCCGCCTCCACCGAGCAGCTCTACGCCGAAGACAACTACCTGCTCATTGAAGACTTCACCGGTCAGGAGAGCTACACCGTGCAATCCGTGCGCCTTGGCGTCTACTCGCCCCAGAGCAACGTGGTGTTTGTCTCCACAACGTCGATTTCCGGCGTGCAAGCCCCCGAAGCCCTCGGCGTGCGCCAAGCCCCCGGCGGCGTGTTGCTCACCTGCGCCGACACCGTGGCCAACCTGCGCGTGGTGGATATGTCGGGCCGCGTGATTCTCTCGCTGCCTGAAGCTCACAACAGCCAAATCATCTCTCTGCCTCAAGGCATCTACGTCATCTCCGCCGATGGCATCAGTGCCCCCGTCAGAGTCATAGTTGAATAAAAACAGACAGTGACAAATCAAAATCAACAACCGGAAAATTCACAACCCACTGAGGTGACACGGGCCGACCGCCTGCGCCACCTCATCCGGCTTATGGGCATCACCCAAGCCGAATTTGCCCGCCGCATCGGCATCCACCAAGGCAACCTCTCGAAATATCTCAAGGGGACGTTGCCCATCACCGACGGCCTGATCAACCGCGTGGCCCTCGACTGCGGAGTGTCGCGCCGCTGGCTCACCAGCGGCACCGACCTGCCCTTTGCCAAACCCGAGCCCCTGCAAGAGTATCCCGCGGAGGTGGGCACAGCCACCACTCGCCCCGTGCCCGTCTTCGACATCGACGTCACCGCCGGATATGGCCTGCTGGCCCCAATCTTCGAGCAAGAGCGCCCCGTGGGCTACATCGACCTGCCCAAACTGCGCCTGAGCGACGACGTGCGCATAGTGCGCGTGAGCGGCAACTCCATGAGCCCAACCATCCTCGACGGCGGCCTGATTGCCGTTCGCCAAATCAAGTCGGGCGAAATCTTCTGGGGCCAAATCTACGTGGTGGTGCTCGACGACTATCGCATGGTGAAGATGCTTCGTCCGCATCCCACAGACTCTACGAAAGTGATCCTACACAGTGTAAACCCTCAATACGACGACATGGAGGTGTATCGCCGACGCCTGCTCGGCATGTATCTCGTGGAAGCCGTCATCAACTATTCACAGCTATGTTAAAACCATCCATTACCGCAGGGATTCTCTTGGCCGCCGGCTCCCTGGCCGCCAATGCCCTCAACGTCACCGACCTCAAGGCCGGAGAACTCTCGCAGCGTCTGACCGCTGACGACCTGACCACAACCGAGCTGACCATCACCGGCTCGATGGACGCCTCCGACTTTTCATTCATATCCGACAAACTCTCGGAACTCACCTCGCTCGACCTCTCTGGAGTGACCGTCGAAGCCTATTCCGGCGAGCAGTTGCCCTACACCTCGCTCACCTCGGCCGCGGCCAACGCTCTGCCGCTCTACGCCTTCACCGGCCTTACGAAGCTCACCGCCGTGGCCCTTCCGCAAGGCATCACCACCATCTCCACCGGCGCCTTCTCCGGCTCCGGCATCAAGGAGGTGACCATCCCCGCATCGGTGACCGAAATCGGCGACTACGCCTTTATGCGCTGCCCCAACCTGCAGCAAGTCACCATCCCCTCCACGGTCAGGAGCATCGGCCAACGCGCCTTTGCCTATTGCGAAGCTCTGTCGGCCGTGAAGTTCACCGACAACGCCTCCATCACCGCGCTGCCCGAAGCCATCTTCGAAGGGTGCACCTCGCTGACCGCAGTAGACCTCACGGCCCTGACTCAGTGCACCGAAATCGGCGCATGGAGCTTCACCAAATGCGACGGCATCACCTCGCTGACCCTGCCCGCCGCTCTGACCACCCTGGGCAAAGGTGCCCTGCTGGGCGACAGCGCCATCACCGAACTCAAAGTCGACGACACCGCTCTCTCCACCGTTGGCGCCTACGCCATGACCGGCACCTCGGGCATCACCTCGCTGAACCTGCCGCAGACGCTCTCGTCGCTTGGCCAAGAGGCAATGTCGGATATGACCGGACTGAACGTGATTTTCGCCACGTCGCTCACCGAAGTGCCAGCCGTGGATGCCGACGTGTGGAAGGGCGTCAACCAGAGCGACGTCACCCTGGTGGTGTCCGATGAATTGGCCCCCACCATCAAGGCTGCCGACCAGTGGAAAGACTTCAACGTGATGAGCGAAACCGAATGGGAAATCGCCACGACGCTGCTGCCCGTGGCCGATGACCACACAAGCGGCATCCGCTGCAGCGTCGCCTCCGGCACGCTCACCATCACCGCCGTCACCCCCCTGAGCTCCGTGGCCCTCTTCAACGCCGGCGGCTCTCGCGTGGCCTATGCCGACGCCTCCACCGAGCAAGTCACCCTCAACGTCAGCTCCCTGCAGAGCGGCGTCTATCTGGTGGTGACCAACTGCGGCGTTGCCAAAATCGTCATTTAAGAAACCAATATGGGTAAGAACAAACTACGCAAATTTGCCGAAGTGGAGCAGATGCCCCACGTCATTCAGGTGCCCTTTCGCGCTCTCGAGGCCGAGGAGTTTGAGCTCCGCGGCAAGTGGCACAGCCAATTTTTCCACAACTCCAACCCCATAGTCCTGGAGCTGGGTTGCGGCCGCGGTGAATACACCGTTGGCTTGGCGCGCACCACCCCCGAGGCCAACTTCATTGGCATCGACATCAAGGGCGCACGCCTCTGGGCCGGCGCCAAAGAGTCGATGCTGGCCGGGATGACCAACGTGGGCTTTTTGCGCACCAACATCGAACTGCTGCCGCGATTTTTCGCCCCCGGCGAAGTGGCCGAAATCTGGATCACCTTCCCCGACCCGCAGATGAAGAAAGTGCGCAAGCGCCTCACCGCCACCAACTTCCTGCAAATGTATGCGGAATTTCTTACCCCCGGCGGACGCATCAACCTCAAGACCGACAGCCCGTTTCTCTACACCTACACCTCGCGACTGGTGCATCTCAACAGCCTCGAAGTGTTGGCCGAAACCGACGACCTCTACGGCCCTGCCGGCCAAGGCGTTGAGTGTCCCGACATACGCACCCACTACGAACAGCAATGGCTGGCTCGCGGACTCAATATCAAATATCTCGCCTTCCGCCTGCCCGCTTCACCCCAACTTATAGAGCCTGACGCCGACGACATTGAGTTTGACTCCTATCGCAGCTATGGCCGCAACTACAACACTCCCAATGAATAATTCCCCGCTCTACCCCAAACTCATACTCGACGCACTGGCCACAGTGCGCTATCCCGGCAACGGCAAGTCGATCACCGAACTGCAAATGGTGGAAGACGACCTGCGCATCGACGGCCGCAACGTCAGCTTCTCGCTGATTTTCGACCTGCCCACCGATCCCTTCATGAAGTCGGTGGTCAAGGCCGCCGAAGCCGCCATCCACACGTTTGCCGCCGCCGATGCCGCAGTGAGCATAGGTGTGAAAACCCGCCGCACGGCGCCGCAAAAGCCGGCCAATCCGCTGCCCGGAGTGAAAAACATCATCGGCGTGAGCTCCGGCAAGGGTGGCGTGGGCAAGAGCACGGTCGCCGCAAACCTGGCCGTGGCCCTGGCTCGCCAAGGATATAAAGTGGGACTGCTCGATGCCGACATCTTCGGCCCGTCGGTGCCCAAAATGTTTAACGTGGAGGATGCCGACCTCTATATGCACCAAGTTGACGGCCGCGACCTGATTATCCCCATGGAGCAATATGGCGTGAAGCTGCTCTCCATCGGCTTCATGGTCGACAAAAACAAGCCCGTGCTCTGGCGCGGCTCCATGGCCTGCAACGCCCTGAATCAGCTCATCACCGGCGCCGACTGGGGCGAACTCGACTATTTCCTCATTGACATGCCTCCCGGCACGTCGGACATCCACATCTCGCTGGTGCAGACTCTGGGCATCACCGGTGTGGTGATTGTGAGCACCCCGCAGCAGGTGGCCCTGGCCGATGCTCGCAAGGGCATTGCCATGTTTCTCGACGAGAAAGTGGCCGTGCCCGTGCTCGGCATAGTGGAAAACATGGCGTGGTTCACCCCGGCGCAACACCCCGATGAGCGCTACTACCTCTTTGGCCGCGAAGGCGCCAAGGCTCTGGCTGCCGAACTGAATGTGGAGCTGCTGGGACAAATCCCCTTGGTGGCCGACATCTGCCAACGTGCCGACGCCGGCTCCCCCATAGCCCTCGGTTCCGACCCCTCCGGCGCCGCTTTTGCCGCTCTGGCCGGTGCCGTCACCGCCGCCGTGGAGCGCCGCAACGCCGCCCTTCCCCCCACCTCCAAAGTCGCCACCCACTAATCCCGAATTAGTCGAATTGGTCGAATTAGTCCAATTAGACCAATTAGACCAATTGGACTAATTCGTCCGCTTTCGATAGGCTATTCTTGCCGCGCTCATCTGTTCGCGGATTCCTCCGTTTCGGACGAAGTCTTCTTGCAATCGAGCTATCAGCTTTCGGAGCACCACGTCCTCTTGATGGATAAGCGTGATGGCTATATTTGCAATTGTGGCGGCCGATCGTTGTGAAATTTGCTCCACATAATACTCAGGATCGTTGTGCTGAGCGCAGACACGGCGTGTTTGCATCATGCGCTCGTCGTTGGCTTGCCATTGTTCGAGATGGCGAGTGCGCAGGTAGTCCTCAAAGTCAATTAGCAACTCTTGCAATGAGGCGCGTGCCACATTCATCAGCTTTATCTCTGTTTCCGCCGACGTGGTCGATGCAGCACTGCCTTCGGCTATATTTTGCTTTCCGGAGCGAGCTGCTTGCACCATCTGGTCGATGGTGCGGTCGCCTTTGCTCAGATGGGTGTGTGCAAAGTAGAATGTGATGTCGTAGATGCACTCGGCCTTTTGATAAGCGATTAGCTGCTTGTAGTTGCCTTTGTTTTTGAGGAAAGTGGTCATGATTGGTTGATTATTTGATTGATCTAATTGGTCTAATTGGTCTAATTGGTCTAATTGGGGGTTATTTGCGGCGGGGGGTGGTTAGGCCGCGGCTGAAGGCCGATTCATCCTCATCTTCATCGTCTTCGTCGGCGGGCTCTTGCTCGCCGGCTTTTTTGTCTGGCTTGTTTTTGCGGATGTCCATCGGCTTTTGTTGGTCGACGGGCAGTTCGGTGATGTTCCATTGTTGCTGGATGTCCCAGTTTTTCTTGACGGTGAGTTTCTTGGGGAAGTAGTAGACCTCTTCGGGCTGTCGGCGTTCGCCGCCGGAGAGGTGGCCTGAGGTGTAGAGTCCGTCGCCGTCGGAGTCGATGAATAGGCGCAGATAGTAGGTGCCCGGCAGCACGTAGTTGAACTGTGCGCTGTTGCCGTGAGTGGGGGCCGTGGCCAGCACTTTTTCGGAGGATGAGAGCAGTTCCACTATGGCGCAGGCGGAGTCGGGCAGGTTGGAGAGCGTGAGCTGGATGTTGGAGTAGTCGTCTTTGCCGTAGGTTTCAAATTCTTGGGCAATGGAGTCGTTGTCGAGTCCGTAGACGTTGGTCACTGCGGCCGAGTCGACAATCAGTCGGTAGCGTCGGGCCGAGAGCCAGGGATGGTCCACGCTGTAGTGGAGCAGGTTGATGGAGTCTGTTTGATGGATGCGTGGCTGCGGGGAGACGTCGCCCCAGATGGAGTCGGTGAGCAGTTGCAGGGTGATGCGCGCGGTGTCCACCGAGCGCAGTGGATCGGTGACGCGGAAGCCGAAGGGGCGGTGGAGGTGTTGTTTGCCTTCCACTTCAAAGGCTATGGCCATGGTGGGGCGGCGCGGGGCGCGCTGCAGCGAGTCGGCGCCTTCGCGGGTGCGCGGTTTGCGCGGGGCTTCGGCGGTCTTTTTGGGGGTGGAGCGGAAGTTGAATTTCAGAGTGTCGGTGCGCCACACGAGTTGCTCCAGCGAGTCGACGCGGCGATAGCGTGTCTCCACCAGCAGCGTGTCGGCTTTGATGAGCGTGGAGTCGGTGAGCCAATAGCGGATGGTGTCGGCCGTGGCATTGCGGCTCATCAGTGCGGCCTGACTGAAGGGGCGACGGGTGCGGTCGGAGTTGGCGCGGATGGCGGTGAGTTGCGGCAGGGAGTCGGCCGGGGCGGCCATGATGATGCTGATGGTGTTGGCGGTGGGGCGCTTGTAGTCTTGGAGATATTGCGCTTTGTAGCCTTCGTTAAACCAGCAGAGCAGCAGGTCGTTGGGGTGGGTGACGAATTTGGTGACGCTCACTGTGGAGTCGTTGCCGGCGCGGGTGCGCACGGTTGTGGTGGTGTCGATTCGCTCGCACGAGGGGGTCACGTTGTAGCCCAAGAAGGCCACGTCTTCTGAGCGGTCCCAGCGGTAGTCGCGGCTCAGGTCGTTGAGGGCGTAGACGCCGTAGGAGCCTTCGGGGAGGTTGCGCACGGTGAATTCGCCCGATTTGTTGGTCTTGGCAATGCGGTGCAGGCGGGTGGTGGATATGCAGCTGTCGACGTCGTCTTTGTAGACGCCCACGAGCATCGACTGGGCGGGCTCCAAGGTGCGTGCTTCGAGCACTATGCCACTGATTTGCAGCGAGTCGCGCTCGGCGCCGGTGGAGAAGTCGATGGCCAGGCCGTCGAGGATGTTGCCCTCGTTGAGGTCTTTCACGGAGTTGGCCAGGTCGATGGTGTAGGTGGTGTTGGGCAGCAGCGTGTCGCGCAGGGTGATGCTCACCTTGCGACCGTTGGAGGTGATTTGCGGCATCTGAGCCGGGGGCGGCGACATCACCACCTTGTTCGACGGGTCGTCGAGTTGGATGTTTTCGTCGAAGGTGATTTGGATTTTGTTGCCGTCGAAGTTGAGTGTGCCGGGCATGGGGTCGCTCTCCACGAAGCAGGGCGGGGTGGTGTCGCGCGGGCCGCCGTCGGGGTGGCCAATGCTTGCGCAGGCGGCCAACAGCAGGGCGCCCACGGCCGGGAGCAGGCGGCGAAGACTATTGTTTTGTCGATTCATTGCTGTGACGTAAAAAGAAGTATAGGAAGAGCGCGGCGGCCGTCAGCAGGCTCACCGAGAAGCTCAGAAAAATTCCTTGTATACCCCATCCGAGGGTGAAGCCCATCAGATAGGTTGAGGGCACGCCCACCACCATGTAGCTGAAAAAGGCTATGCCGAGCATGGGCATGACGTGGGAGGTGCCGCGCAGGGCGTTGGCAAAGTTCACTTGGGTGGCGTCGGCCACTTGATAGAGACACATTGCGGGAATCAGGCTCACGGCCATTGCCACCACCTGCGGATGGTGGTCGGCAAAGAAGTCGATGATTTGCGGCCCGGCCAGGGCGAAGACCGTCATGGCGGCTATGGCCATCAGCAGGGTCATGTGATAGCCGGCCCAGCCGATGCTGCGCATGGCGCGGCGGTTGCCCTCGCCGGCGGCGTTGGCTATGAGCACGGAGGTGGCGGAGCCAAGGGCGTAGTAGAGGCAGAAGCCGAGGGTGCCCAGGGTGACCATCACCTGAAATGCGGCGGGTTCTACCCAGCCGATCCATCCGGCCATCACGGCGGCGATGCTGAACGATCCGGTTTCAAACATCAGCTGCAGCGACACCGGCAGCGAGGCTTTCAGCAGGCTCCACATGGCGCTGAGGCTCACCCGCGCTTGGCGGTAGCCGCGGCGATAGACGGCGCAGTCGGCCCGAAGCATGAAGTAGCCCACCACAATCAGCGGGCAGAGCCAGCGCGTGATCAGTGTGGAGATTCCGGCGCCGGTGAGGCCCAGTCGGGGCAGGCCCAAGTGACCGAAAATCAGCAGATAGTTGCCCACCACGTTCAGGCCGTTGGAGAGGAGAATCACCCACATGGGCATCCGCGTGTTTTTGATGCCGTAGCTCCATTGCGCAAACACGTTGTAGAGACTCACGGGGATGATGCCGGCAATGTAGAGCTTATAGTAAGGGCGAATCAGCGGCAGCAGTTCGGGCTGTTGGCCAAGGCTTTCGAGGTTGATGTAGAGCACGGTCATCACGGCCGTGACCAGCAGGGCGTAGAGCATGTTGAGGCGCACAGCCGTGTGCATCGTGCGGCCTATCTCCTCGTGGCGACTGCTGCCAAAGATGGCGCCAACGAGCGGGGTGATGCCGTAGGTGAAACCTATGCAGCCGAGAATGGCCATGCCGAAGAGGTTGTTGACAAAGGCGGCCGCAGCAAGAGCGTGGGCGTCGTAGTAGGCCACCATCATATTGTCGGCAAACCCCACTACAATCATGCCGGCCTGACTCACGATGATGGGCAGGCCGAGCGAGAGGATTTGTCGGTAGTAGTGGAGGTAGGTGCGCATAATGTTGACGTGGGCTGTGGGGCGGGGTGGGGGCTAAAGTGTGCCCTGTTCGAGCGCCACGCATATGCGTTCAATCGTGGCATCGTTGGCGTTTTTCTCGGGTTGGTATTTTCCTTTGAGACTCACCCCGAAGAGTTTGCCGAAGGCTTGCCAGAATCCCGCTCGAAACGACCCGAGGAAGGCCTTGACGATGTCGTAGCTGCTCTGGTTGGTTTCGCGTTGGATGAGTTTCACCAGCATTTTGGCCTGGCCCTTGGTGAAGGTTTTCAACACGGGCTTATATTCGTTGAACACGTCGGTCTCCATCTGCTTCAGATGGGCGTTGCGCTCGGCTTCGGTGGGGAGAGTTTGGATGTATTCGTAGGTTTCGATTATCGTTTCGCAAATCATCTTGGCGTAGGGGAGGGTGCGGCGCACGTCGCGCACGGTTTTCCAATAGAATTCCTCCTCTTTTTTGTTTTTGAAGGGCTTCATCGGGGGGTAGACCGTGATGGTGTGAAACACGTACATGGTCACGGAGTCGGGCCCTCCCATAGGATCGGGCGCAATGTAGTAGCCGCGCAACCCGTGTATGCGGTAAGCCTCCGCGCCGGGCTGCTCTACTGCGGCATGACTGCGGGCGGCGAATGTGAAGACCATTGCCCACATAGTCAGCATCATTATGAAGCGTCTACCTAACATCGCCACAAAATTACACAATAAATATGAGAATAAGTAATTTTGAAGTGTGAAAAAATATCAGCGCTGGGTGATGCGCGCGCCGGGGGCCACGTCGTTGGTCACCCAGATGTTGCCGCCCACCACGGCGTCGCGGCCCACTGTGATGCGTCCCAGGATGGTGGCGTTGGAGTAGACTATCACGTTGTCTTCGATGATGGGGTGGCGGGCGATGCCTTTCACGGGGTGGCCGTCGGCATCGAGCGTGAAGCTGCGGGCGCCAAGGGTGACGCCTTGATAGAGCTTGACGTGGCTGCCTATGATGCAGGTCTCGCCGATGACCACGCCGGTGCCGTGGTCAATGGAGAAGTATTCGCCGATTTGAGCGCCGGGGTTGATGTCGATGCCGGTTTCGCTGTGGGCCATTTCGGTGATGATGCGCGGAATGATGGGCACCCCCAGGCTCAGCAGCGCGTGGGCTATGCGATAGTTGGTGATGGCGCGGATGGCGGGATAGCAGCTGATCACTTCGCCGATAGAGTGGGCGGCGGGGTCGCCCTCAAAGGTGGCTTGCACGTCGGTGGCCAACACTCGGCGCAGTTCGGGCAGTTGCTCAATGAAGGCCGTGGAGATGGCGCGGGCGTCGCTTCGGCGGGCGTCGTTGCAGCCTTGATGGTTGTCGTCGAAACAGAGTCCGGCCAACACTTGGCCCTGCAGCAGATTGTGGAGCCGCTCCAGGTTCACGCCAATGTGGTGGCTCAGGGTGTTGGCGTTGACTGTGGATTCGCCGAAATAGCCGGGAAAGATCACGCTGCGGGCCAGCTGCACCACCTCGCGCAGCGCTTGTGCCGACGGCAGCAGCGTGTAGTCGGCTTGTTGGTGGAAGAGGTCTTTGTAGGCCTCGGGGTGTGAGAGCTGTTCGGTGACGCGGCTCAGGGCGTCTTCGGTGCGGTTTGCGTTCATGCGTCGGTTTTGCCTTTTGTTTGCAAAGTTATAACAATTTTCTCGAAAAAAGTGGGATAAGTGGAAATAAATGCCTACATTTGCCGCCTACAAATAATCAGAACGATACGATGAAATTCTCGACCTACATAAGGGCTGTGGCCATCTGCTTGTTGACGGCGGTGGCTCCTGCGCTCACTGCGGCTGCCGATGAGTATCCTCAGTTGACAAATGTGCCCACGCTCTACATCGACACTGAAGGCGGCGCCTCCGTCAAGAGCAAAGAAACCTACGTGAAATGCACAGTGCGCTACGTCGACGCCGACAGCATCACCCTCTACGATGCCGCCAACATCCGCGGCCGCGGCAACTCCACGTGGGGTTTTGCTAAGAAGCCCTACCGCCTGAAGTTTGACAAGAAACAGCGTTTCCTTGGTCCCGACCGCGCCAAGGCTAAGAGCTGGACTCTGTTGGCCAATCATGCCGACAAGTCGCTGATTCGCAATGCTGTGGCATCGTTTGTGGGCACGTTTGCCGGGCAACCGTTCACGGCTGCCGCTCAGCCGGTTGACCTGGTGCTCAACGGCGAATATTTGGGCAGCTATCAGATTTCCGACCAAATTGACGTGCGCAAAAAGCGCGTCGACATTGTGGAGCAGCCCGACACCATCTACGACGACACCGACATCTCCGGCGGCTATCTGCTTGAGGCCGACGGACTATATTACCAGGAGCCGGTCTATTTTGTCACCGACAACGGCGTGGGCATTGCCATCAAGTCGCCCGACGATGAGGTGATCCAATCGCGCCAGAAGGAGTATATCCAAGATGTGGTGCAGCGCTTCGAGACGGCGCTCTATTCCGACGACTTTGCCGACGCCCGGAAGGGCTATCGCCAATATGTGGACTCGCTGACCCTGGCAAGCTGGTATGTGGCCTCGGAATTGACCGCCAACCCCGACTGCTTTTGGAGCACATATATGTATAAGGACCAAGGCGACGACAAAATCTACTTTGGCCCGCTGTGGGACTTCGACATAGCCATGAACAACTGCACGCGCACGGGCGACGTGTCGGAGCGACTGATGATCGACGCCGGCTTCGGCGCCGGTGTGCTCAAGCCGTGGGCCCAACGCCTCTGGCAAGACCCCTGGTTTGTGCAGCTCATCAATCGCCAATGGCAGTCGATGGCCGAGCAGGGCGTGGAGCAGAAGGTGGTGGAATATATCGACTCGCTGGCCGCCGTGATTGACCAATCGCAGGCGCTGAATTTCCAGAAATGGTCCATCAAGCAGAGAGTGTGGAATGAGCTCGTGCTCTTCAGCACCTACACCGAAGGCATCACCTATCTGAAAGATTTCTTCCACACCCACTGCGCCTATCTCACCGACGCCCTGGCCGAGGCCGCCGGGCAAATCACCGAGCCCTCCACCAACCCAGACAGCGGCAAAACCGACGAAACCACGGAGTTTGTGCCCAACTCAGACTACCTCTATTATATCACCAACGCCAACACCGGACTCTGCGCCGACCTGAGCGACGACGCCACGGCCGTGGTGCTCAACAAGGCCACGTATGCCGCCTCGCAACAGTGGTATTTCGAGCCCATCGACCTCGACGGCTACTATCGCATTGTCAACTACGCCACCGGCCAAGCCATGAGCGACGCCGCGCCATATTATCGCAACGCCTACACCACCGGCACTCAGGTGCGACTCTACGACGCCTCCACCGACAGCCTGCGCCAAGACTGGCAGTTTGTGGCCGTGAGCGGAACCACCGACCGCTACGTGGTGGAGAACCTGCAAACCAACCTCGCTTGGAACAACGACGGCGGCTATCGCACCGACGGCACCCGCCTGATCTCCTGGTCCAACGACTCCAACAACCCCAACAAGCCCAACCGCCAGTGGATATTCTCCCTGGCCGGTGTGCGTCAGCATAGCGAGATGGCCGACCTGCTCAACGGCCCGCAATATATGCTCACCTATTCGCCGCAAACGGCCACGCTCCATTTCCGCACATCCGACGAGAGCATCCTCGCCGACGGCCAAGTGCAGATTTTCACCGCTGCAGGCCAATTGGCGGCCACTCGCGCCGCTGCAGCCGACATCGACGTGAGCGACCTCCCGGCCGGGCTTTACGTGGTGACTTGGAAGATGGGACGCGCCTCCGGCTCGGCTAAATTCACCAAACAATAATAATCCATAACACACCTATTACCTATAAGTTAAATGAAAAAGATCGCAACATCCCTGACTCAGCTCGTGGGCAACACACCCCTGCTGCAACTCTCAAACTTCAGCCGCGAGGCTCAGCTCGGCGCCACCGTGGTGGCCAAGCTGGAGTATTTCAACCCCGCCGGCAGCGTGAAAGACCGCGTGGCCCTGGCCATGATTGAAGCCGCTGAAGCCAACGGCACCATCGCTCCGGGCGCCACCCTCATCGAGCCCACCAGCGGCAACACCGGCGTGGGCCTGGCCTTTGTGGCCGCCGCCAAGGGCTACAAGCTGATTCTCACCATGCCCGACACCATGAGCATCGAGCGCCGCAATCTGCTCGCCGCTCTGGGCGCACAGCTCGAGCTCACCCCCGGCAGCGCCGGCATGAAGGGCGCCATTGCACGCGCCGAAGAGCTCCGCGCGCAGACCCCCGGCTCGGTGATTCTTCAGCAGTTTGAAAACCCCGCCAACCCCGCCACTCATCGCGCCACCACCGGCGAAGAGATCTGGCGCGACACCGACGGACAGGTCGACATCTTTGTGGCCGGCGTGGGCACCGGCGGCACCGTCAGCGGCGTGGGCGCAGCCCTGAAGGCCCACAATCCGCAGGTGCGCATCGTGGCCGTGGAACCCGCCACTTCGCCCGTGCTCTCCGGCGGCCAACCCGGCGCACACAAAATCCAAGGCATCGGTGCCGGTTTCGTGCCCAAAAACTTCGACCGCAGCGTGGTTGACGAAATCATCACCATCAGCAACGAAGACGCCTTTGCCGCTTCGCGCGCCGCAGCCCACACCGAGGGCCTGCTCGTGGGCATCAGCTCCGGCGCCGCCCTGGCCGCCGCTTCGCAGTTGGCCCGTCGCCCTGAAAATGCCGGCAAAACCATCGTGGCCCTTCTGCCCGACACCGGCGAACGCTACCTCTCCACGGCGCTCTATGCCGCCGAGTGAACCCACACCACCAAACACTTCTACAGCGGGCCGCGCCACAAGCGCGGCCCGCGGCTTTTGTGGCGGATTTTCAGACATTTGACTATTTTTAACGCAAAGGGTAGGGTGGTCTATCAAAAAACGTTGTAAATTTGAACGCTTCAATGCTTACCAATTTTTCCTAACATATATCACCGTTTCCCTAACTATGTCATAGCCAAATAGTTTGCGCATCGCTGAGGCAGAGTCGACCGACCTTGCCTCCGTCCTTTGATTCTACGCGAAGCTGACGACGCCACCGGGCCGCGGCCCGGAGAGGCGACGACGCAACATCTTACTCTCTCATCAACCTTTACTCTTGTCCTCATAACACCCCCCGGGTTCCACCCCGCCGCACGGCAGAGTGGAACCCCTCTTTTGTTTTAGTTAAGATTCTCTAAAGTGGTTAAACCTTCTTTAACGGTTTGGCGGTTTCGCAACAAACCCCTAACTTTGGAGTCGCAAAAAAAGCTACCATGAAGTAATCTTCTTACCTAATTCAAATCTTATTCCTATTAGTGCTAAAGAGCGAGAGCCGACATGAGGACCTTATAAAAAAAACAGCTCTCGCCAACCTTACCGGGCAGATGGAGGCCGCCTCCTTCTGCCCTTACTCATTCCCGCCGCGCCCGAGGCCTAATTGATATCCACTCTTGCAGCGGCGATGCATCGGAGATGCTGGTTATCCTAAAACCCCATCTTGGCCGCATGGCGGCCTAGGTGGGGTGCATAGCGCTGATACACAGTGACTTGGTCGGAGACCATGTCACCAGTGTCGCTCTGGTGACAACCTCTTCGAGGTAGCTCGTGAGGGTTCAGCTCGGCCCCCGGCTAGCCTGCGGCAAGCCGGGGCTACAAATAACCAGCATCTCCGATGCATCGCCGCACTAAGCAGCCCCACTTGGTTTATTGGTTCAACTCCCAACTAAGAACTCCCAACTAAAGAACTCCCAACTAAAAACTTTCAATTATCAACTATCAATTATCAATTATCAATTGCGGCCCTGTTTGCACGTGTCGGAGAAAATTTGTAACTTTCCATCTTTGGCAGCCGAAGGGGCAAACGCACAGATATAGAGCGAGTT